>JAZNIW010000061.1:0-31235 GCA_045577695.1 Acutalibacteraceae bacterium | reverse complement strand
ATTTGGCGGTAATGTGATCGAATGCCGAATTTGTTGTGTTGTTCGTCGCCTTCGGCTCCTCACAACACAACAAATTATTTCCAAATACACTGTCATCTTATTTTTTTGAGAAAAGTGTTACCTATCATTGATTTATCTACAAATTCCTATGCAGAAAAACTGAAATTCCTATTGAATATTTGTGGGAAATAGTGTATAATGTTTTGAGATAAGTTTTGGGAGGTGTGCCGGATTGACCCCAAGAAGAATTATTGCCGCTTTTATGGCGGTTTGCTTGTTGTTCCTTTCCGGTTGCAACCATTCCTTCTCCCCTTCATCCGAAACCGAAAAATCCTCGCAAGATAATCATAAAACCGTTTCTAACACGGCGCGAGTGTTGTTTAGCAGTAAAGATTCCCTAGACCCATACGCGGCCGTTACCGAACAAAATTTGGTTTTATCCAATTTAATTTTTGAACCTTTGGTTATCTTGGATAACGATTACGAGGTGATTTACGGTTTGGCTGAATCGGCAACTGTAAAGAAAAAACAATGCACCGTGACACTGCGTTCCGCCACCTTTTCCGATGGAAGCTCCGTCACCCCGCAAGATATTGTCTTTTCCTTTAACAAAGCAAAAAAATCAAAGACACGTCATTCCGCCGCCCTGAGATTTGCTTCATCGGCTAAAGCGATTGGTGAAAACAGTGTTGTTTTCACCCTAACGAAGCAAGACCCTTACTTTGTCCATCTTCTTACTTTTCCTATTTTAAAAAAGGGTTCAGATAAACTCAAAGACCGAGACAATCAAGCCTTATGTCCAATTGGGGCCGGCCGCTATATCTTCGATAACGAAAAGGAAAATCTAAAGTTAAATCCTTATTATTACGGAAAAAAATCGGCGATTGAAACTATTGAAACGGTGGATGCACCGGATGAAGAATCGGTAAATCAGGCCATCAAAGCCGATATGGTGGATTTTTATTTTACCGATCTTTCCAATAATATCATCCCAAAAATGAATGGTAATGCTGCCGATATTTCACAAACTCGATTAGTGTTTATTGGGGTTAATCCCAAACATCCGCAATTAAAAAACAGTCTTTTTCGACAAGCTATTTCCTCTCTAATTGACCGGCAAACCATTTGCAATACTGCCTATTTTTCTAAGGCAACGCCAGCCATCGGCCCATTCCCTTCCTCATGGAAACCGGCCAAAGGGTATATGAATATCGAAACATTTTCCAATCTAAAAACGGCCTGTAACAATATCGAAATGGCCGGATTTACCGATAAAAACAAAAATGGGTATTACCTTCTTCACAATCGGTCTCCCATTACTTTCTCTTTACTGGTTAATAAAGAAAATTCTTCACGCGTGTTGGCTGCCGAACAAATTTCAAAAAGCGCAAAAAAGGCGGGATTGAAAATCAACATTCACGCCGTTACTAAAAAGCAATATTTTACTCTACTAAAAAAGGGAAGTTATGACCTATACCTCGGTGAGGTCAGAATGGAAGAAAATATGGATTTAGGCGGTTTGACTCAACTTTCTTCCGTTGCCGCTTTAACCGGAACGGCAAAAAAGAATATTTCCAAAAATTCAAGCGCTTCTGCCTCCTCTGACAATAAAAAAACAGCAGAGCAATCCTCTACTTCTCTCTCCAACGGAAGCATCACCCTAACAACCAAAAAAGCTTATCAAGGGTTTTATGAGGGTATCTATTCGTTGCAAGATTTAATCACTGCTTTTACCGCTGAATTACCGGTTATTCCGGTTTGTTTTAAAAACGGTTTGGTAATTTACAGTAACCGCTTCTCAAACGGACTTTCACCCACGCGAAGCGATTTATTTTATGGTATACAATTATTAAAATAACAGGAGGATTTTATTATGGTTTCCTACGAAACAAGAATCGGTAATATCACGTTGTCGAATGATTATTTTTCCAAACTCATCGGCCGTGCCGTCACTTCTTGCTTTGGCGTGGTTGGTATGGTTCCCTACGGTGGAAAACAGCGTCTGCTTGGGCTGATTTCCAAAAAGAATCGTTTGGATACCGGCATAGTAGTACACGGCGACTTTAATTCTATTACCGTTGATTTGCATATTGTAGTAACCTATGGTATGAATATTAACGCGATTGCGCAGAGCATTATGCACAAGGTGAAATATACCGTTTATGAGGCAACCGGTATTAAAGTTTCTAAGGTTCGCATTCAAGTGGACGGTATTAAAGAATAAATTTATCGTTTAACCATTTTCTGGTTACGCCAAACAGTTCGACCCATTGATTTTGCTTTGAACTATAAGGAGTGTTAATTTTGTTTTCAGGTGACATCTTACGTAACGCGATTATTTCAGGTGCGAATAATATATATAATGAAAGACAGCGCGTTGACGAATTAAACGTTTTCCCTGTTCCGGATGGTGATACCGGCACAAATATGTCGATGAGTATCGGAAACGCCGCACGGGAATTGGCGAAACAAGGCGGTAAAAACGCCGGCGAAATTGCCCAAATTGCTGCTTCGGCTTTGTTGCGCGGCGCCAGAGGAAACTCCGGTGTTATTACCTCTTTGCTGTTCCGCGGCATTGCAAAAGGTCTAAAAGGTGCAGAAGAATTAACCGCAGAAAACTGGGTGGCCGCCCTGCAACACGGTGTCGAAGCTGCCTACAAAGCAGTGATGAAGCCGACCGAAGGTACGATTTTAACGGTGGCACGTGTCGCCTCGGAAGAAGCAAAAAAAGCCTTCGAAAATGGTGCCGATACATTGGCTACCTTTAAAGCCTCGTTAGACGGCGCAAAGGTCGCCTTGGAAGATACCCCCAATCTGCTTCCTATGCTCAAAAAAGCGGGGGTTGTTGATGCCGGCGGCCGCGGCTTAGTGGTTATTTTTGAAGGGATGCTTTCGGTATTAGAAGAAGGCAAAATCATTGAACTTCAAAATGCCCCCGCTATTGATAACGGCGAAGGGGAATCGGCTAGAAACGCTGCGGGTGAATTTGAAACCGAAATCACCTTTACCTACTGTACCGAATTCATTGTTACCCGCAAGGAAGATAAAGCAGACAGCGACGCCGGTGAACTCCGTTCCTATTTAGAAACCATTGGCGACTGTGTGGTTGTGGTTGACGATGAAGATATCATTAAGGTTCATGTACACACCGACCATCCCGGCAATGCTTTGGAAAAAGCTCTGACCTTCGGTCAGCTCATTAACTTGAAAATCGAGAATATGCGTGACCAACACGAACGTGCCAAACACGATTCGGCCACGGCCAAGAAAAATCCTGTAAACAATAGCACCAATACCGAAACCATCGTTCCGGTAGAACCTACTGAGGATTTTGGTTTTGTTGCGGTTTGCGTGGGCGAAGGTGTTGAAAGCCTCTTTACCGAATTGGGTGTTAATACCTTGGTAAGCGGCGGTCAGACTATGAATCCCAGCACGGATGATATTTTAAAAGCAATTGAACAAACACCGGCTAAAACGGTATTTGTTCTGCCGAACAACAAAAATATCATTATGGCGGCTGAGCAAGCCGTTTCGCTCAGTTCCCGCAAGGTAATTGTATTGCCCACCCGCACCATTCCAATGGGTATTTCGGCTATGATTGCCTTTGACCCCGGCTTGACAGATGAAGAAAATGCCATCCAAATGCAAAATGCGTTCGCCGAGGTTTCAACCGGGCAAATCACTTTTGCCGCCAGAGATTCGGATTTTGATGGATTTAAAATTAAAAAAGACGATTTGATGGCTATGGAAAACGGCAAAATTGTCTTTACCGAAAAGGATTTAACTCACGCTACCGTTCGTTTGTGCCAAAAGATGGTCAAGAAAAATGTACAGTTTTTAACCTTGATCTATGGCGAAGATGTCGATGAGGCGACCGCCAGCCGCATTCACGAAGATTTGGATAAAAAATTGGCCGGAAAGGTAGAAATCACTATGATTAACGGCGGTCAACCGGTTTATTACTTCATCATTTCGGCCGAATAATAGGTTGGTGAAGCGATTTTATGTCATATTTAAATAACGATATTAAATTCGCAAAAGGAATTGGAGAAAAAAGGGCCCAACTTTTTAAAAAAAGGTTGGGCCTTTTTACGATGCATGATTTATTAACCTACTATCCCCGCTCGTACGAGGATTGGTCTACCCCTTTTCGCATCTGCGATGTGCCGATAAATCAAACCGCTTGCCTACGCGCCAAAATTGCTTCAAATATACAAGAAGGAATGACCAAAAATCGTAAAATCAAAACGTATAGCTTTTTTGTGTACGACCGCACAGGTCAAATTCGGATTACGATTTATCAAAATAAATATCTGGCCACCTCCCTTAAGCAAAACCAAGAATATCTGTTTTACGGCAAAGTAAAATGGAGTGGTGTTTACCGTGAGATGTCCTCTCCTGAAATTCGCTCCATCGATGATCAGGCGAAATTTCTCCCCATTTATCCTGCCACCGAAGGGATCTCGTCGCGCCAAATCTCACGCATAATGAATACCCTGCTTGAATCCATAAAATACCCCGAATTTCTTCCGAAAAAGGTAGTAGAAACCTTTGGCCTACTCTCGCACGAAGAGGCATTGCGCGGCATCCATTCCCCCACCTCAACAGAAGATATTGAGCGTGCCAGACAGCGCCTGGCCTTTGAAGAATTATTGTTTTTGCGGCTTGGATTAATGGGGCTTAAACAACGTCGCCGTAGAATCACAGCCAAACAAATTTCCCCTCTTCCCCTTTCTGAAATTCATTCTTTATTTACCTTTACCCCCACCCGTGCTCAACAGCGGGTAATACAAGAATGTATGGCAGATATGCAACAAACCGTACCAATGAATCGATTGTTGCAAGGCGATGTTGGTTCAGGAAAAACCGCCGTGGCCGCCGCCCTTTGTTATACGGTCCAAAAAAGTGGGTATCAAAGCATTTTCTTAGCCCCTACCGAATTATTGGCGGTGCAACACGCTACTACCCTTAGCAAACTGTTTTTTGACAAAGGCGTAACGGTTGGGTTGCTCACCGGATCGCTTACAGCTAAGGAAAAACGCGCACTTAAACAAAGCGTTAAAGAAGGAAAAATCGATGTTTTGGTAGCCACTCACGCCGTTTTAACCGAGGACGTTGTTTTGCCCAATGTAGGATTAGTGATTACCGACGAACAACATCGTTTTGGTGTTTCACAACGCGCCGTTTTGAGCCAAAAAGCGAATCACCCGCATACACTGGTGATGTCGGCCACCCCCATTCCGCGTACTATGGGATTGGTGGTATATGGTGATTTGGACATCAGCATTTTGGATGAAACCCCGGCCGGCCGTAGCCCGATTCAAAGTTTTGCGATTACGCCGGACTTGCGTGAACGTGCCATTCAATATGTTAAAAAGCATCTGGATATGGGGTATCAAGGTTATGTGGTCTGCCCAATGATAGAAGCGGAAGAAGAAAGTGAATTGGTTTCGGCAACGGAATACGCCGATGAGTTACACAATACACTATTAAAAGGTTATACTGTCGGGTTATTGCATGGCAAAATGAAGCCAAAAGAAAAGGATTCCGTGATGCAGGCATTTGCAAATGGCGCCATTCAGGTCTTGGTTTCCACCACAGTTATCGAAGTTGGCATTGATGTGCCCAACGCCGTAATTATGGTCATTGAAAATGCAGAACGATTTGGTCTTTCACAACTGCATCAGTTGCGTGGACGTGTCGGGCGCGGAAGCGCCGCTTCGTCCTGCATATTTATTTCTGCCTCGCAAAGTAAAAACGCTCTGGAAAGACTTCAAACCCTCTGCAAAACAAACGATGGTTTTGTTGTGGCAGAGGCCGACTTAAAACTGCGAGGTCCCGGAAACTTTTTAGGCAAAGAACAACATGGATTACCCCGACTGAAAATCGCCGATTTAATTCAAGACCAAACACTTTTACAACAAACTCTCCGTGCGGCAAAATGGATTTTATCTATCGATAACACCCTATCTTTACCGGAACATAAAGATTTAAAAAATGAGGTCAATCGGCTTTTTGAAGCTTCCCGAAAAATTATATTCAATTGATTGCATAAAAATTCAAATATTATATATTTTTTGCATTTTTATGAAAAATATGCTTGACAATTATATTTTTGTATGGTATGATAAATTTATTAAATAAACTGATACTTTTGGAGGGTATGGTTATGAAAAAGTTATTCGCTCTTTTCCTTGCACTCATTATGATTGTTGCATGTGTTACTGCTTGCGGTGGTGATAAAGGCATTAAAATCGGTGTTCAAACAACTACCACAGGTGATATTTATGCCTCGGGCGATTTCGGTGAAGATGCCGTTATTCGTTATGACAACGGTGCCGCCGCAGTAGAAGCGTTAAAAGCCGGAAAAGTCGATGCCGTTATTATTGATAACGAGCCGGCAAAATCCTTTGTTGCAGCTAATGAAGGATTAAAGATTTTGGATACTGAATATACTTTGGAAGAATATGCTATTTGTTTCCAAAAAGGAAGCGACTTGAAAGCAAAGGTTGATGCTGCTTTGGCTTCCTTGATTAAAGATGGTTCGGTAAAAGCTATCGTTGATAAGTACATCAACGGCACCGGTGATCTCGTCGGCGTTCCTGTTTCTTTCAATGATACTGACAAACCCAATTTGGTTATGGCTACCAACGCTGAATTCCCGCCTTATGAGTATATCGATGGCGACAAATACTACGGTATCGACGTTGAGGTTGCAAAAATCATTGCTGATAAACTCGGTTACGATTTAAAAATTGAAAACGTTGCCTTTGATTCCATCATCCCCGGTGTTCAAAACGGTAAATATGATATGGGTATGGCTGGTATGACGGTAACTGAAGACCGTTTGAAGAGTGTTGATTTCTCAACTTCCTACGCTACCGGAATTCAAGTGGTTATCGTTAAAGAAGGCGGTTCGATTCAAGCTATTGAAGATTTTGACCCCTACTATCTTGACAAAGAATAATTCATTCTGGCGCAATAACGGGCGGATTCAATTCCGCCCTTTTTGTTGTATATCCCCTTTGGAAAGGAAGATACATTATGAATAAAATTTTTCTTTTCTTCAATAACTTGATTGAAGAATTCCAACGGGTTATGATAAACGATGGGCGGTTTAATTTCATTTTTGAAGGTCTACGCAATACCTTTATTATTACCCTTGGTTCTTTATTGATTGGTGTATTTATCGGCGTAATTATTGCTGCCATACGTACCTCTTACGATAAAAACCGCGACTCATTGAAAACACACGGCGGCTTTGGTTATGGTCTGCTCACGGTGGTAAACGCCATTTGCAAATTCTACTTAACCGTTATTCGCGGTACCCCGATGGTTGTACAGTTGATGATATTTTATTTTGTCATCTTCGCCTCTTCGGATAACGGGGTGGCGGTTGCCATCTTCGCCTTTGGTATTAACTCAGGTGCATATGTGGCTGAAATTTTTCGTGCCGGCATTATGTCAATCGACGAAGGGCAGTTTGAAGCCGGCCGTAGCTTAGGCTTTAACTACTTTAAAACGATGTATTACATTATCACGCCTCAAATGTTCAAGGCTGTTTTACCAACCCTTTGTAACGAATTTATTGTCCTGCTGAAAGAAACATCAGTAGCCGGTTATGTAGGCGTGTTAGACCTTACCAAGGCCGGTAATGTCATTGCCGGTCGTACCTTTTCCTACTTCATTCCATTGCTGACGGTAGCGGTCATTTATCTCATTGCGGTTATGATTCTGACGTGGTTGGTTGGCAAACTGGAAAGGAGGTTGCGCAAGAGTGAACGATAAAAACGTTTTAATTAAGGTAGAAGATTTAAATAAGCATTATATCGGCGGCAGTGTAAAAGCCTTAAACGGCGTTAACTGTGAGATACTGCAAGGAGAAGTGGTTGTAATTGTCGGCCCTTCCGGTTCGGGAAAGTCCACCCTACTCCGCTCATTAAACCTTTTGGAGATTCCCACTTCCGGTCACATTTATTTTGAAGGAAATGATATCACCGACAAAAAGGTAAATATCAATCTTCATCGCCAAAAAATGGGAATGGTTTTTCAACAATTCAATCTCTTTCCACATATGACGGTTTTGAAAAATATGACCCTAGCACCGATAACTCTACTTGGTAAATCTAAAACCGATGCCGAAGCCATAGCAATGGAATTGCTAAAAAAGGTTGGGTTGGAGGATCGTGCCAATGCCTATCCTTCCCAACTTTCGGGCGGTCAAAAGCAGCGTATTGCTATTGTGCGTGCCCTATGTATGCAACCTGATGTTATGCTATTTGATGAGCCAACCTCAGCGCTCGACCCCGAAATGGTTGGTGAGGTGCTGGAAGTTATGAAATCTCTTGCCAAAGACGGTATGACGATGGTGGTTGTTACCCATGAAATGGGATTTGCCAAAGAGGTTGCCGACCGCGTAATCTTTATTGATGAAGGCGTAATAATGGAAGAAGCTCCGCCTAACGAATTTTTTGATCATCCCAAAAACGAACGCTTGAAAAGCTTTTTATCTAAGGTTTTATAAAACGATACCGCTGATTTTTATTAGAATAATCAGCGGTAATTTTTTGTTGATTTTTATGAACCGGATATTAAAATATCTTCTAAAATGTGTGGTAATGAAAATAAAACGCCATCCAAACCAACCACCGAAATCGGTGCGCCGACCAGTTCCGTACGAAGTCGCCTTAAAAAATCTGATTTCTCACTCCCGTGACCGGTAAATATATGGAGAGGTCTGTTTCGTTCCAATTCTTTACAAATGGCACTAAGGGGTTGTTCGTTGTAAATGATACGTATATTGCTATCTGTTTCTTTGGCCAGCTTTGTTAAACAACGCATATCCTGTGAACGGTGCTTAGCATCTGTATGAATCGGCTGAACCGTCAAAACAACAAGATCGGCCGAAAACCGTTCAGCAAACTCTTTTGCTGCAACTATAATGCGCTTACAACTCTCCTGCGCAGTAATCAAAGCGTATATTTTTCGTTTCACGGTGAGCACCTCATTCTAAAAAACGAAGTTATAAATAACTTTTTACTATATACCATTATATTCGCAATGATGACCAATAAGTATTTATTTCATTTCAGTTGTGTAAATATTTTATAAACTATTTGTGCTGTAAAAGGAAAATTATACAATCGTAGCTAAAATGCGTGTTTTACTTTAATTACAATTTACATTATACAAAAGGCAAAAAGGGGCAAGATGTATATAAAAATTTTAATGATTTTTGCTATTTTCTCCTACTTATTTTTTATTGCAAAAACAAAATCAAAGGTGTATAATAAAATTAGCACAAAGGTTTTTCTGCTATATTATGTGGGAGGAATTGAAATGAAAAGAATCTTATCGCTTGTTTTAGTTTTTCTTATGGTTTTTGCCTTCTCTGCTTGCTCAAAAGATAAAGTGACTTCTAACCTGGAAGGCTCAAACAGTTCTGCCTCGGAGTTCGTTGCCCCTGAAAATTACGCTTCGGTTGTACTTGTTACTATTAACCCGCAATTTAAACTGTATCTCGATGCTGCCGGTAAGGTGTTGGCAGTTGAACCGGTAAATGATGATGCGAAGAGTGTTACTGAGAAAATCGAAACTCAAAAAGGCGATTTTGAAACGGTTATTGATAATATTGTTATAGCTGTAAATGATGGCGGATTTGTTAAAGAAAACGCAAAGGTTGACTTTACGGTGACCGAGGTTAAGTACAAAAATGTTAATACCGAAACCCTCCTCAACGAGGCTAGGGTCTCTGCTGATAAAAGCTTTAAAAAGATAAAGGTCACAATAGAAGTAACCACCTCGGTTGATGAGGACGTTGTTGAAACTGTTTCAACCGTTGCTAGCGCTTCCAACACCGATAATACCTCAAGTGTAACTGATTCAAACGCAACAACTGCTCATACACATAAATATTCTGCCGCTACCTGCACTAAGGCTGCAACCTGTTCTTGTGGTGCAATAAACGGTAAGGCACTCGGCCACAAGTATTCAAATGGTACTTGTACACGCTGCAAGGCAAAAGACCCTAATTACAAAGCACTAACCTATACTTCGGTTAAAACCAAAGCTTGCAAATGGAATTTTATGTTCGTTTCTGCAAAAGGAACTCTTTATGATGGCGCTCTAATTCTCAACCAGACCGTGCCCACTATCGGTGCCATTCTTGGAGACAAAATAGAGCCCGATATGCCTGAGGCACAAGACGCGATAACCTTTGAAGGTGATTTGTATTATTGCGGTAGAGGCACGGGCTCCGTTCCGTTAAAATCTATAACCGAAGACGGTACTACCATAACAGTAACCGACACCGCAAATAAAAAGTTAGTTCTAACAAGAATTGACGAAAACACATTAAAGGTTGTTTCTTCAGTAGATGAATTTGGCAACCTAGAGGGTTGGGCCGCTATTGCAGATATACCCAAGGGCCTAATTTTGAAAGCAAAATAATTACGTAATATCTTAATCAAAAGAGGACGGCTAAGTAGAGCCGTCCTCTTTTAGTTATTTGTAATTTGCTTACCGGTATGATCAATCGTGTAGTTATCTTTATAAATTAAATTTGAAACAAGTTCAAACTGATATCCTTCTGCGATTAGTTTTTCTAAAATAATTGGTAATGCCTTGGGTGTGTTTTTAGCTGCATTATGAAATAAAACAATTGAACCGGATTTAACGTTATCACAGACCCCCTTCACAATCATATCGGTTGTGTACTCCTCTTTCCAGTCTCTGGAATCAACGTCCCATTGTATGGTATACATCCCCTGCTCTGATACGGTTTTTAACATTGTATTATTATAATCTCCGTAAGGTGCGCGAAACAGTGTGGGGCTTTTTCCGGTGATGGAAGAAATTTTCTCATTACAGGCCACTAATTCCTCTTTCATCTGATCGACGCTTAATTGTGGCATATGTGGATGTGAGTTTGAATGGTTGTGAATTTCGTGTCCTGCATCGGCTAGTTGTTTGACCGATTCGGGGTATTTATCCACCCAAGATCCAACAACGAAAAATGTTGCCTTGATTTTATATTTATCCAAAATCTCAATCAATTGACCCGTGTCTTCATTACCCCAAGCAGCGTCAAAACTAAGGGCGATTTTATTTTGATTTTGGTCATCGACACAATAAATAGGTAACAATCGCTCGGTGGCTGCAAAGGCATCATATGATACTATTCCAACAATAAGAACAGAAAATCCAAGAACCAGCGAAAGCGCTACCGTTAAGTGCCGTTTGGTGATAATCAAATATTTCATAGCTCTTCTCTCTCCTTTTATTAACATAGTATACCTTATGAAGAGAAAAAATAAAATATAACTGAATAAAGGTGATGGCTTAGCAGTATAGCTTAGCCATCACCTTTATACTTTTTATCACTTATTCCAAAGAATGAAACCATAACTTTCTAAAATGGAAATATACTTTACAAGCCGTTCATACAGTGGATAACCATTTTCACCAAACTCTTGGTCGATTGCCTTGCCGAGAGCAAAAACATCGTTTGTGCCATCCAATAATGGCCAAATAAAACTACCGGTTTTATCCAAATGAATATAACTGATTTTCGGCTTTTTAAAGAATTTTTGTGTCATACGGTTAAAAAGGCCTTTGTTTTCCACTTCTAAGGAAACGAGACCATCCTCTCCCTTTGACCAAGATAAAGAGGGATTGCGCATGGGTTTACGATCTAAATAGTTTTGATCTAAAAGTTGTTCTTTTTTTCTCATTCTTTCGTATCACGCTTTCTCCAAAGGGAGAATCTTAACAAAACCAATACCGTAATTCCCAGCAAGACCAAACCGCCGATATCGGAAACAGCGGCCGGAATGCCGAGTTTTGCCGACAAATCAATGGCCGAATCCAATCCAAATACCGCAAGCAGTGCAAGAAGAATACCAACCAATCCCTCACCGGCAATCATACCGGAGCAGAACAAAATACCATCATTGGTAATTTCCTTTTTCACTTCTTCGTTACGGCGAAGTTTATCCAGAACCAAACGAACAAGGCCGCCGATGAAAACACAAGCGTTCAATTGAACCGGCAGATATACACCGATAGCAAAGGGAAGAACCGGAATGCCGACGAGTTCTACCACAACGGCAATGAAAATACCGATAAAGACCAGACCCCAAGGAAGGTTACCATCCATAACACCTTCGGTGATAAGTTTCATCAAGGTAGCTTGCGGCGCACCAAGTTGGTCAGAGCCAAAGCCCCATGCACTATCCAATAGATACAAGGTTCCGCCAATGGCGCCGGCCGCCGCAATCACACCGATGATTTCACCGATTTGTTGTTTTTTCGGGGTAGCGCCGAGTAAATAACCGGTTTTTAAATCTTGCGAAGTATCTCCGGCAATGGCCGCTACAATACAAATAATTGAGCCAATAGCTATGGCACTACTCATACCCTTGATACCAATCGTTCCGGAAAGTTTCAAAATAAGTGTGGAAATCAGCAAAGTGGCAATTGCCATACCCGAAACCGGATTGTTGGAACTACCTACCAAACCAACCATACGAGATGAAACGGTTGCAAAAAAGAATCCAAAAACCACAACAATAATTGCACCGATTAGGCTAACCGGAATGGCCGGAACTAACCATACCAGAAGAGTTAATATGGCGATAAAAATCAAGACAAATTTGAAGTTAATATCGCGGTCAGTACGTGCACCGGTGGTCGCAGCCACACCTTTCATACTCTTCATTGCACCGGAAAAGGTTTTAATAATCAGCGGAAGCGATTTAACCAAACTAATAATGCCGCCAGCCGCCAAAGCACCGGCACCGATATAACGAATATAGGTACTCCAAATGCCGCCGGCACCCGAGGCTTCATAAATGGCTCCGATGGATTCGGTACCGGGATAAAGGGTTAGATTCGATCCAAACATTACAATCAATGGAATGAGAACCAGCCAACTGAGCACACCACCGGCAAACATAAACGAAGAAATTCGCGGGCCACAAATAAAACCAACACTCATAACAGCGGGATAAATCTGTGTACCAATTTCGCCGGCAAAACCTTTAACACGAGTGGAAATTTCACCCGAAACAAGTTTTAAACCATCGATAATGAATTTAAATAAGGCCGAGACACCCATACCGGCAAACACCGTTTTGGTGCTGGCACCGCCGGTTTCACCAGCCAATAATACCTCGGCACAAGCGGTACCTTCCGGATAAGGTAAGGTAGCGTGTTCTTTGACAATCAAGGCATTGCGCAAGGGAATCATAAAGAATACGCCGAGCAAACCACCAATCAAGGCAATTAAGGTGATTTCCAAAATGTTTGGCTTGTCCATTTTGCCTTCGGCCGCCCACAAGAACAAGGCAGGCAGAGTAAAAATTGAACCGGCTGCCAACGATTCACCTGCCGATCCGATTGTTTGAACGATATTATTTTCCAAAATAGAGTTTCGACGCAATAATACACGAATCACGCCCATAGAAATAACAGCAGCCGGAATCGAAGCCGAAACCGTCATACCAACGCGAAGCCCCAAATAAGCATTCGCGGCGCCAAATACAACTGCCAAAATGATACCCATAACCACAGAGGTAACCGTGATTTCAGGGGTTACTTTTTCGGCCGGAATATACGGCTTAAAAGAGTTATTCTTTTCCATAAAAAGCTCCTTTAACAGTATTTCTTTCATTATATCACAAAATCTATAAAAAAGCAATTCTTTCTTTAACAAAAAAATCGGCATTCTTTAACAAAAAACATCGGCATATTCGCGAAACAACGCATCGAGAATATGCCGAAAACACTATAATTCCGCCAACACGGTTAACAATAATCGATAGATATTTTGCACCGAAGAAATGCTCATTTTTTCCTTGACCGTATGAACATCGTAGAGATTTGGTCCCACAGCTATACAGTCGAGGTCAGGAATTTTGGAGGCGAAAACCGCACATTCTAAACCGGCATGCAAGGCTTCTACCTTTATCGTTTTTCCAAACTGTTTTTGGTAGCAAGCGCTATATAACGACTGTAACGCAGAATGTTTTTTAAACTCCCACGGCGGATAATGCCCATCGCTTTTCGTTTCGAACCCTAATTGTCGATAAAAAGTCAACAGTTTTTCTTCCAAAAAGGCAAGGGCCGAGGCTTTGTTGCTCCGCAGAGCCGACTGATACAGAACCCTTGTTTCTTCGGTTTTTAAAACACCGAGATTGAGGGAAGTTTCAACCAAACCATTTACTTCGGCGCTCATAGACTGAACACCATCCGGCAAGCATAAAAGTGAAAAAATTACCGTTTCGGCATCTTTTTTTGAAAACACCAACCGTTCTTTCCTCTCATCCGCAACCGAAATGGAAAAGGTAAATTGCGGCTCACGATCAGATATTTCTTGTTTTAAAAGGGAAAGATATTGCTGTGCAGTTTGACAAATCGATTCTGTTTTATCGGCAAGCAAAGAAATTTCTGCTTGACACGGAATGGCATTTGCCTTATCACCACCCGCAATGGCATATAAGGAAACCGCTTCCTTTTCGTTCAGGTGATGTAACAACCGACCGGCCAGTAGGTTGGCGTTAACGCGTCCTTTATCAATTTCAACGCCCGAATGTCCACCCAATAAGCCAAACAAACTTATCGTGACTTCATACCCGCACAGCGATTCTCGTTGTAACGAAAGCGTAGAAGTAACATTACTTCCCCCGGCACAAGAGACGGTTAGCGTATCTTCCTCTTCGGCATCAAGGTTGATCATTCTTTTGGAGGTAAGCAATCCCATATCCAATTCTACCGCGCCTAACATTCCGATTTCTTCATCCGAGGTAAAAACGGCCTCAATCGGCGGGTGAGAAATATCCTCACTGTCTAACACAGAAAGAATCATTGCTACTGCAATGCCGTTATCCGCACCGAGGGTTGTCCCCTGTGCGGTGACAAAATCCCCCTCAACCGAAAGGCAAATACCATCCTTTTCAAAATCAATGGTTGAATCGGCCGTTTTTTGACACACCATATCTAAATGGCCTTGAAGAATCACGGCACTTTCCCCTTCACGACCCGAAGTGCCCCTCTTCCACAGAATTACGTTATCCTCCGCATCGCGGTGAAATTTTAAACCTCTGTTTTTGGCAAAATCTACACAATAATCTGCCAAGGGTTTTCGATTGCTTGAACCGTGAGGAATCGCACAAATCTCTTCAAAAAAAGAAAATACTTTTTGAGGTGATAATCCTTGTAATGTTGACATACAAATACTCCGTTATTTTAATTTTTCACAAAGGAATCGCGGTATTGATAGGCCGCTTTGTAGATATCTCCCCCGCCCATTGTAATGACAATGTCACCCTTTGTGGCAATGCGGTGCAGAGTTTCCACCACTTCCTCAAATGTATCCACACAAATTGCTTCTTTCAAACCATCTGCCAAATTCTTAGATGAAATACCGTAGGTATTGATTTCGCGCGAACCCATTATGGGTGTTAAAATTACCATATCCGCCACAGAAAGCGCCTGAATAAATTCTTTTTTCAAAAGTGAAGTACGCGAAAAGGTAAAGGGTTGAAAAACCGCAATAACACGATTGTGGTTCAATTGTTTTGCCGCCTTTAAAGTGGCCTCGATTTCGGTTGGATGATGTGCATAATCATCCACCAACGTAATCCCCTTAAATTCCCCGAGGTGCTCAAAGCGTCGACCGGCACCCGAAAAGGCTTCGATTGCAGCTTTAATACCGGCAAAAGGAACACCCATACTATCGCAAACCGAGAGGGTGGCCAAGGCGTTATACACATTGTGCATACCCGGAATGGAAAGGGTCAATTGGCCCAATTTGGTTTTTCCCCGATAAACGGTAAAAGACATACCGTGTTCACCGGCGGTAACATCGGTGGCATAGTAATCATTATCCATCCCCAGCCCAAAAGTAATTTTATCAGCCGCTATCTCATCAGCCGCCTTGAGACAAAGGTCGTCATCTCCATTGAGATAAACCATTTTTGCCATCGAAACAAATTTACGAAAGGACAACACCAAATTGTCCATTGTTTTAAAGTAATCTAAATGGTCGTTATCAATATTCAGTAAAACGGCACGGTCGGGTGAAAGGTGCAAAAAAGTATCAACAAATTCGCAAGCCTCGCACACCATATTCTCGCTTTGACCGGCGCAACCGTTTGCATTTATCATCGGTAAGCGACCGCCAATAACAGCCGTTGGGTCCAAATCGTTCATAATAAAGGTCTGTGTAATCATCGAAGAAACGGTGGTTTTTCCGTGGGTACCGCTTACCCCGATAACATTGTTAAATTGGCGGGTAATAATGCCTAACAAATCACAGCGCTCCATCGTGGGAATGCCGCACTTGGCCGCCTCCACCAATTCGGGGTTATCCTTTGAAATGGCGGCTGAATAGACCACTAACTCGGCTCCGTGTACATTTTCGGCTTTTTGCCCCATAGACACCGGAATACCTAAATGACGTATCCGATTAAGGGGGTCACTTTCGTTATTGTCCGAACCGGATAGCAGATATCCCTTGCTGTGTAAAATTTCAGCCAGAGGGCACATGCCCGACCCTCCAATACCGACAAAATGGATGCGTTTTACCTGCTTTAATATTTCGTCACCTTGTTTTACCAGTTTCATTTTCGAAGCTCCTCAATTCCGTCTATACATTTATTACCAATTTATTATATAACATTTTTTATCGAAAATAAACAGTTTTTTCATATTTCACAAAATTATTTCTCTTTTCATAAAATAAGAGTGAAATGAGGGATTTTGATATGAAGTCACATTGTTTTCTTATTTTTGGCGGTGACCAACGTCAACGCTACTTATTCGAATCCTTAAAAAGCCAAGGATATGCGGTAAACGGCTTGTTTTTTCAAGACGAAGAATCCGAACCAAACCCTTTAGAAGTCATTCAAAATGCAGATGTACTCATTTTCCCCATCCCAACTTCGAAAGACGGAGCTCATTTGTCGACACCAAATAACCGGGAGAAAATTAAAATTAAGGAATTATTCCCCTATATAAAAGAGGAATCAATCCTATTTATCGGCGGACAAATACCTCTTTTTCAAGAATGCCCCGCGAAACAGGTCTATGATTTATTGGAAGATGAAACCCTCACTTTAAAAAATGCAATGGCGACGGCCGAAGCTGCATTAGCCATTCTGATTCATGAAACCAAACAGACCCTATTTCAAAGCCGCGTTTTAGTGCTTGGATACGGAAGAATTGCTGCAATTTTAAGCGAATATCTTGACCATTTACACGCTGAAGTTTCGATATGTGCCCGCTCAGAATCAGCACGAACTAAGGCTTTGTTGCACGGATTAACTCCATTTGATTTCCAACAACTGGAGAAGGCCTTGCCTAATTTTGATATCGTAATTAACACGATTCCCGCAATGGTTCTTTCAAAAAAAGAACTACAACACATGAAACCCACTACATTTCTTTGTGATTTGGCCTCACGGCCGGGCGGTATCGATTTTAAAGCTGCAGAGAAACTCGGGTTGAAGGCGGTTCATTCCCTTTCTTTGCCGGGTGCTTTCTCACCCCAATCAGCCGCCCAATTTATTGAAAAAAGTATTTTAAAAGCACTAGAAAATTGCCTGTAAAATTAACAGAAAGGAGCGTTTTGTATGACAGGAATGACGATTGGATTTGCACTCTGCGGCTCCTTTTGTACCATAGACAAAGCTCTACTGCAAATGGAACATTTCGTCGAAAGTGGCGCGAATATTATTCCTATTCTCTCCTCTATCGTGTATCAAACCGATACCCGTTTCGGCAGCGCGGCAGGACGGATAGAACGCATACAAAAAATTACCAAGAACCCCATCTTACACACCATTGAGCAAACCGAACCCATCGGGCCAAAACGATTATTAGACCTATTAATTATTGCCCCTTGCACCGGAAATACACTAGGAAAAATTTCCAACGGCATCACCGATACTTCGGTAACAATGGCCGCTAAAGCACATTTACGAAATAATCGACCGCTTTTATTGGCGCCCGCCACCAACGATGCCCTCAGCGGTTCGGCGCCGAACATCGCACGTTTACTCAACACCAAAAACATCTTTTTCGTGCCCTTTGGGCAAGATGATCCCATCCACAAATCCACCTCAATGATATGTGATTTTGAACAACTTTTGCCGGCCGCTAAATCCGCTTTGGAAGGCAAACAGCTGCAACCGCTATTGATATGAAAATTTTATTAAAGGCAAAGAAATTCTTTGCCTTTTTTATAGTTTTTGTACCTTTCCATAGCAAACGGCGTGCAGAAATTCTGCACGCCGTTTTATAAAATGGGGCGACTCGGTAATCCAAGAATAAACCGCGGTTTATCGCCGAAAACCCCTTGACATATCCTATGCAAAAAATGAAATTTTGGTGTTTCATTACTCGCCGGAAGCCTTTTTTCGTTGTATCGCTTTCTTGGCCGAGTCTAACATATTCTCCGCAAAAATGGCATATCCGCATGTTGAGTCATCTAAAAATACATGGGTGACGGCTCCCACTAATTTTCCGTTTTGAAACAGCGGCGAACCCGACATTCCTTGAACAATGCCACCGGTTTTTTTAATGAGCTCTTCATCGGTAATGCGAATCACCATATTTTTGGTTATACTATCGTTGTGAACAATTTTTTCAATCATACAATCATATTCGGCCGGTTGCTCACCGTTAATGGTAGTGCGAATTTTGGCCTTACCAATCTTAATTTCCTGCTTTAAAGCCAAGCGGGTTAAGGTTTGATTTTCATAATGGTGTTTCCCTTTCGCATACACACCGGTCTCATCGTTACAAAGCAAGGAGCCAATGGAACCTTCTTTAAACCGCCCCATCAATTCGCCGGGAGTACCTCCATTTCCTTTATTCACTCCAACAATTTCAGCCTCTACCAGTTCACCGCTATTGAGCGTAAGCAAATTTCCGGTATCCACATCGCAAACGCCGTGTCCCAATCCACAAACTACATCTCCAACCGGGCTATAGAAGGTTAAAGTGCCAATACCTGCACTGCTATCCCGTACCCAAATACCGCTTTTATACTTTCCGCTTTGGTAACAAAGGGCCGGTTTTACTTTTACCGTTTTGTTCTTTTTTCCTCTTTGAATAACAAAATACAAAAGGGAGCCATCGCTTTTTTCTATGACTTCGGCAACCTCCTCATTGGAGTACACCTTCACCCCATTGACAGATCGAATGTAGTCCCCTACCTTAATGCCGGCTTCTCGAGCGGGATAAATCCTTCCATTTTCGGTTTCCACTGCATCGACGCCAACTACCAAAACTCCATCGGCATAAATCTTAATACCAAACGGGTCTCCCAGCGCTACAACGTCGCGGTCTCGAATTACCTTAACCTCTGCTGTTTTCACGGGTATTATTCCAAAGGCGCTTAATTGCACGGTGTAATTCTTATCCTCGGCTTCCCCATAAGAAGCGGCCGAAGGTTTCTCACCCAAAATAGTGGCTTTTATATCGAAGTTACCCTCGATTTTTAGACGATTTTCTTCAAAGACGTGATAATCATCCGGTAAAGAATAATCCAAATATACCACTGTACCGAGAAGAATAAAGACTACCGAACAAACCCCTATAAAACTAACGCGAAAAAGTTTTTTCATTTTATTTTTTTTACACATTCCATTCTCCTTTTGCTTGCAAATATACTATATGTAACAAACAAAAGAATAGCCCATATCAATTCTGCCATTTTATAAAATTTTAAACAAATTTCACGTCTTTTATACTATTGGAAAGAAAAAGATACAAATTTTGTTTGTATTTAATTGTTATAAAAAAAAGAATGAAAAATATTTTTACGTTTTCGCTCAAAGGTTTTGGGGAAGTCAAAGGTCACTAAAACCGAATCGTTTCCAATTACTTCAATGCAATCCCACGGTACAACATAATCTTCCGCCCGACCGAAAAAAAGCCCGTTTTTTTCCTTTCCGGTAACAATAATAGATGTTAACTTTCCGCATTCTGTATCCACCTCAACATCGGTTACATACCCAATAACACAACCATCTTTAACCGAAACAACCTGTTTATCCCGTAGTTCTATCATTCTGTAACGCATAAAAAATCACCTCACATAAATATATGCGAGATGATTTTCTTTTAAACACTTATTCGGATAATGCGGGGGGTTCATTTTGGTCGATTAAGTTCGTTTCCATCAAGGCGATAAACTCTTCTCCGCTGATTTTTTCCTTGCTGTATAGCTCACCGGCAACCTTGTTTAATTTAGGCAACTCTTTTTTCAAAATTGCCACCGCTTTGGCATACTGTTCCATTACAATGCGCTTGATTTCATCATCGATTTCAGCAGCCGTGCGCTCCGAATAATTCGGCGTTGACGAAAAATCGCGACCGAGAAAAACCTCATTGTTATCGGTGCCATAGTTAATTGGGCCTAAAATATCACTCATACCGTACTTAGTAACCATTTGACGAGCAATATCGGTGGCGCGTTGCATATCGTTGGAAGCACCGGTGCAGATATCCTCCTGCGTGATTTCCTCAGCGGCGCGACCACCCAGCATCGAACAAATTTCTTCCAAGAGATAACGACGTGAAACATGCCCTTTTTCCTCGGTGGGAATATACATTGTATATCCGGCCGCCATACCACGCGGAATGATGGAAATTTGATGAACAGGATCTTGGGTTTCCAAGTGATAAGAAACAATGGCGTGACCGGCCTCGTGATAAGAAGTAATTATTTTATCCTTATCTTTTATTATGTGAGATTTCTTTTCGGTTCCCATAACCAACTTAATGGTTGCCTCTTCAATATTGGGTTGTGTAATGGCTTTTAAATCATCTCTGGCAGCCAACAAAGCCGCTTCGTTGAGAAGGTTTTCCAAATCCGCACCGGTAAAACCGGCCGTCGATTGGGCAATAGTTTTAAGCGACACATCCGGACCGAGGGGTTTTCCTCTGGCGTGAACCTTCAAAATTTCCTCGCGGCCCTTTACATCAGGGTAATTAACCGTAATTTGACGGTCAAAACGACCGGGACGAAGCAAGGCGCGGTCTAAAATATCGGGACGGTTGGTCGCTGCAATGACAATAATCCCTTCATTTCCACCAAATCCGTCCATCTCGACCAATAGTTGGTTGAGGGTTTGTTCGCGCTCATCGTGTCCACCACCGAGACCGGCACCTCTCTGACGACCAACCGCATCAATTTCATCGATGAAGACGATTGATGGAGAAGATTTTTTTGCTTGATCAAATAGGTCGCGAACACGGGAAGCACCAACACCAACATACATTTCCACAAAATCGGAACCCGAAATGGAAAAAAATGGAACATTTGCTTCGCCGGCCACAGCACGAGCCAATAGGGTTTTACCGGTTCCGGGAGGGCCAACCAGTAAAACTCCTTTGGGAATGCGTGCGCCCAGTTCATTGAACTTGTCAGGGGATTTTAAGAAATCGACCAACTCGCGCATCTCTTCCTTTTCTTCATCAGCGCCGGCAACATCAGCAAAAGTGGTCAACCGCTTGTTATCCGCTTTTTTAAACTTAGCTTTCCCAAACGACAAGGATTTATCCATCCCCATAGTTTGGTTCATTCTTCGTGTCATAAAAATAAAGAGAAGGACACTTACACCAACCAACAATAGGATAGGCAATAGACGGTTTACCCAAGCCGCTTCGTCGCCACGTTTATAGTTATATTTGATTTTTTGGTCGCCCTTGGCCGTCCGATTATGTTCCGTTACGGCTTGGTTGACATCGTTGTAAAAGATTTTCGGGTCGGCCACAGTATAGCGATAGGTTTTACCATCTTCCCGTTTGACATACTTCAGTTCGCCTGAGTAAAGATTCAGTTGATATTCGGAAATTTTGTTTTCAGTGACCATTTCCACAATCTCATAATATTTTGCCTCAGTTTTTGGTCTATTGATCTTCAACATCCAAAAAGCACCTATGCAAAACACAAGCGGAATGAGAATATAAATCACTATTCTGCTTAGGTTTTTCTTCAATCCATACACTTCCTTCTGCAATGCTAAATTAATAATTATTCGTATAATGAACGCTTTAAAACTCCCACATAGGGAAGATTGCGATAGTTTTCATTGTAATCCAACCCATAGCCAACAATGAATTCATCGGGAATTTGGGAACCCACATAATCCGGCACCATATCCTTTACCACGCGGCGATCCGGTTTATCTAAAAAGGTGCAAATTTTTAAGGAATTGGGTTTACGCAGTTGCAACACTTCCCGTAGATGAGAAAGGGTGTTTCCGCTATCCAAAATATCTTCAATGACCAAAACATCATAACCGGCAATATCGGTGCTTAGGTCTTTTAATAAGCGAATTACTCCGCTGGAACGGGTAGAAGCACCATAGGAAGAAAGAGCCATAAAATCAATTTTGCAAGGAATATCAATATTTCGCATTAAATCGGCCATAAAAACAACCGAACCCTTTAAAATGCCTACTAAAAGAAGTTTCTTCCCTTGATAGTCAGACGTAATTTCTTGGCCCAGTCGGACGATGATTTTTTCGATATCTTCTTTCGATAATAAAATTTGTTCGATATCCGAATGCATAGTCATTTTTACTGTCCCCTATTTTCAGTTTGATAAACCTTGAAAATTAAAATATTTTTTGTGGAATCATCCACCGCAACGCGTTCACTCGTACCGATTTGATAGCCCCACACAACACCCTGCTCATCGGTAGCCAAGGGTGCCGAATCACGAAAGCACCGCGGAATGCCGGCTTCGGCTTGCAAACGACGCACGGCTTTGCTATAACCTCTTCCGTTCGGTCGCATACGGTCCTTCGGTCGACGGCAACGCAACTGTAACTCGCCCACTATTTTATCATAGTCCACCGCATTTTTTAAAAACAAATTGTGAACAATTGTTTCTTTTTGAATGGAAGCGACGGAACAAAGCTCCATCTTGGTTTCAAAGAATTTTTCCGCGGTTGAAAAAATGGAAAAAATACCGTTGTGTACGGTAGCACGGTAATCGGAAAATAAACCAATTTCACCTTGTTTGTTTCGACATAATTTTTCCATTTCTTTTTGATGTGCAGCATCGGGATTTCGACCGGTTTTTTGTTGGCAATAATCGGCCAATACGCGACAAACAAGGGCAGAATGTGCTGCCGATAAAACCGCCACAGACAAACCGTTCTCAACCGAAGCGGCAAGCATCAATTTAGCTGCTTGTTGTTCTATAAAATCTAAATCATTTTTCAATAGGTCAAAATTACGGACGGCCACCTTCTCCAATGCCGGAAAAATCTCTTTGAATTTTGGCACAATATAATGGCGAATAAAATTACGGGTATAACCATCCTCTTGGTTGCTGCTATCGGTCACAAAGGAAAGTTGTTGTTGGGTGCAATACTGTAAAATCTCCTCTTTCGTAACCGAAAGAAGCGGTCGAAGGTATTTTCCCCTGTTTTTCGGAATTCCACACAGACCCCGCAAACCCGAACCACGACCAAAGTTAATGAAGAAGGTTTCGAGGGAATCGGAGGCATGATGTGCCGTTAAAATATAATCGACAGATTGTGCTTCAAAGAGGTCGTACCGTAAACGGCGGGCCGCCTCTTCTATACTCTCATCCGGTCTTTTTTCTTTTCTGACATCACAATCTTGCTGTAAAAAAGTAATCCCCCACTCCTCACACAAAGAACGACAAAAAGCTGCATCGCGGTCGGCCTCACGGCCGCGTAAATGATGGTGAATATGTAGAGCACTTAGCCGATATCCATTTTTTTTAGCAATACCGCGCATCGCGTGGAGTAGACAAACCGAATCTGCCCCTCCCGAAAGGGCAACCATTAACTTTGCCCCTTGAGGAACGGCTTTGAAAACCGTTGTTGAAAATAAAAAATTATTATTCTTCATAAATATTTGCCGGCGCCGTAAAACGAGTATACTGGCCATCCCAATAAAGCGGAATGGTTTTGATTTCACCGTGACGGTTTTTGGCCACGATACATTCGGCAGAATTCGGGTCACTGGCCGATTCGGGGTCGGTGTTTTCCACTTCGTAGTATTTTTCACGGTACAAGAACAAAACAATATCGGCGTCTTGTTCGATTGAACCCGATTCTCTTAAATCAGACAAAGCCGGTTTGTGAGATTTCCCTTTCACTTCGGTGCCACGACTGAGCTGGGCGCACACCAAAACCGGAATTTTCAGTTCTTTCGCCATAATCTTTAGATTTCGAGTAATATCCGATACCTCTTGCACGCGATTTTCTTTTGTGGTGGCAGACCGCATCAACCCCAAATAGTCAATGATAACCAAATCGGGTGTCGGATTCAAACGACGGAGCTTTGCCTTCATTTCCGGTACGGTAATCGAAGGGGTTTCATCCAAGAAAATATTGGTTTTGGAAAGTTGCTCAGAGGCTTGTGCCAAGCGGGCCCATTCGGCATCGGTCATCAACGAGGAATCACGCAAATGACTGCTTTCAATGGCGGCCTCGTTTGAGAGCAACCGCTGAGCCAATTGGTCACGCGACATTTCCAACGAAAAAAAGCATACCGTTTTGCCGGCATTGACCGCCACATTGCGGGCAATATTTAAAGCAAAAGAGGTTTTTCCCATACCGGGACGTGCCCCTAAAATAATCAGGTCGGATTTATTTAAACCGGTTAAGGTTTTATCCAATTCAGAAATGCCGCAAGGAATTCCGATAAAATCACCGCGAGTGGCGGGATCGGCTACCTTGGTCAACCGATCGTAGGTCTCATTTTGGATGACCGATTTAATATGTACCAAGTCACTGTTTTCACGCCCTTGACGGATTTCAAAAATACGTTGCTCGGCGCGATCCAACAATCCATTGGAATCGACACCGCTTTCATTAATATCCTTGACAATGCTTTGTGCAGCCTTCATTAAGCTACGGGCAAAATAGCGATCCCTTACAATCGAAACATAATTGTCTAGATTAGCGGTGGTGGGTACCATCTGGACCAATTGGGTTAGGTAGGCTTTACCACCGGCCTCATCATAGACACCACGGCTTTTAAGTTGCTCTAACAACGTGACGAAATCAATCGGTAGATTTTTTTCATACATTTCGGTTAGAGTTTCATAAATTTCTTGATGTTGTGGAATATAAAAATATTCTGCCTTGAGCATTGTTGCGGCGTGATGCAAGCATTTTGGGTCAATGATAATCGAACCCAAGATGGATTGTTCGCCCTCAGCCGAGAAAAGCTGACGGCCCTCACTCATATAATCAAAGGTGTTTTCAGCCATCTTTCTTTATTCCTTTACCGCGACTGTCACCGAAGCGGTGATGCCGTTTAATAATTTTACCTGTGCGGTATATTCGCCAAATTGTTTGATATCAGCAACCTGCATTTTGCGACGGTCAACCTTAACACCGAAGTTTTCTTCGATTGCCTTGGCAATTTCTTTAGCCGTTACGGCGCCGAACAAACGACCGGATTCCCCTGCCTTGGCGTGCAAGACAACCGTTTTTCCGTTGATGGTATCCGCCACTTTTTGAGCGGCTTTTTTCTCCTCAGCTTGATGGTGAGCCTTAGACTCTTCACGGTTTTTGAGTTCATTCATAGCCGTAGCGTTGGCTTCCATTGCTAATTTTTTCGGAAACAAAAAGTTACGGGCATATCCGTCCGAAGCATTGCAGAGTTCCCCTTTTTTTCCAAGACCTTTAACATCGGCCAGTAACACAACTTTCATCATTCATTCTCCTTTTTTTCTTGCTGAATCGCATTTAGTAAACGTTCTTCCGCTTGCTTTACACTTACATCGTTCAGTTGACAGGCCGCCATATTATGGTGTCCTCCCCCGCCGAGTTTTTCCATTATCAATTGTACATTAACCTCCCCAAACGAGCGGGCCGAAATGTTAATATACGTGGGAAATGGTGTGATCACAAAGGAGGCCTTTACCCCCGCAATATTCATCAAAGCGTCGGCCGCTTCGGAAGAAATCAATTTCATTTTTTCGGCCGATAATTCAGCTGAATTGACAGCAATGGCATACGAACCGATTTGCTTAGCCGTTGCGATAACAGTGTTTTTAATTTTATAATGTTCCATCGAATCGGCGAAGAATTTTTTTACCGCAACCGGGTCTGCTCCACGCCGTCTTAAAAAAGCCGAAGCCTCAAAGGTACGCACGCCTGTATTGACCGAATAATTGCGAGTGTCGAGCATAATTCCGGAAAGCATCGCTTCTGCCTCGACGCGTCCAACGGAGGTTTCGGAAATGTATTGCAGTAACTCACTCACCATTTCTGCCGTTGAAGATGCCGCCGGTTCGTGATAAAAAATAACGGCATCGGAAATATAATCTACCGCCTTACGGTGATGGTCAATCACCACTACGGTGCCGGCCAAATCCAGTAACTCAGGACATTCTACCATAGAAGGACGGTGTGTATCTAATACAATCAACAAGGTTTGCTTGTTGACCCGTTCGATGATGTTTTTGGGCTCTTCAATTAATAAATTTGACTTGAGTTCCCGTATTCGGTTCCAAAGCGGAGATACTAACGCTGTTTTGGTATCTACCGCAATAATGACCGGTGTATCGGTATGCTTACGAATGGCCGAGGCCAACGCATAGGCCGAACCAAAGCAATCCAAATCGGCGAATTTATGTCCCATCAAAACAACCCGTTCGCTGTTTTGAATCAATTCCAAAAGCGCAGAGGCAACTATGCGTGTACGCACGCGACTGCGTTTTGCATTTGAACCCGAAATTCCCCCAAAAAACTGGTAGGAGTTATCCTTATTCTTTATCGCCACTTGGTCGCCACCGCGGCCAAGTGCCATATCCAATGCTTGTGCGGCTTGTTCTTCACATTCACGCAGATTGGCGCCATATCCCACGCCGATGGAAATGGATGGCCTTCCAAGATTTTCAAAATTCAATTCCCGCACGCGAGATAAGATATCAAATTTTGTTGCTTTAAAGGTGTTAAGGTCACGTTCTTCAAAAAGAAAGATATAACGATCTTCGGATATTTTTCGACTAAACCCATTCGTGGTAGAAAACCAATCTTCCAATACATTTTGAATGCGGGAACCGACAATGCTGCGCTCACTTTCACGCATATTGCGGGTGAGATCATCTAAATTATCAACAGCAATAAAGGCCACCAAAAGTCGACTGAGCCGATATTCTTTGGCTAGACGACGAAGATCGGTTACATCAACAAAAAATAAAATCTTTTGCTTCGTATCATTTTCCCAAAGATGGGTAGAGAGATAAACATCAAAAATACGGTTAACATAAGAGATGGTTGCCCGGTCCTCTTTTTCCAGCGTGGCCAGTCCCGAAGCACCTAACACATCCTCAATGTTTTTTCCAATCAATAAATCCGAATCAGCCGAAACCGTTTCGGAAAAGTATTGGTTATACCAGACGATTTCGTTGGCATCCGAAACAATCAAAACCGGTAGCGTAAAAGTGGTAAGCGCATTGGAAATTGCATTGCTTTGTTCATCATTCATACTGTTTATTAAATGGTTCAATTTTTGCTTGACCGTTACCAGACGCAACAGAACCAATACCAGCAAGGCCACAAACAAAAACAACGAAACATAAAACCAAGAACGATCCGAAACAAAAAAGAATGCAACGGTCTGAATCCCGCATACAAAAAGCAGAATCAAATACAGAATATTAAAATTCCAAAGTTTTTGAAACAAGAATCGGACCTCCCTTAAATGAAACCTATACTTCCATAATAATAGGCAATATCATTGGACTTCGACGAGTTTGCTCGTAGACATAGCGTGAAACATTATCCCGTACTCGCTGCTTAATGGTACCCCAATCGCGCACTCCGGCAAGATAACAAGATTCAATCGCCTTGCAAGCGGCTTCGGTGGCATTTTCAATTAACTCCTCGGATTCACGCACATAAACAAATCCGCGGGAGATAACTTCCGGACCAACAATAACCTCGCGGGTCACCGCATCCATTGTTATAGCTACTACAATTACGCCATCTTCGGCCAAGTGTTTGCGGTCACGCAAAACTACATTTCCCACATCACCAACGCCAAGACCATCAACCAAAATACGACCAGCCGGAACCGGTTCAGTCACCCGAATCTGACGGTTGGTGATTTCAATGGTATTGCCAATGCCGGTGACCAAAACATTTTCGGTGGGAATTCCCATCGTATAGGCTAACCCTGCGTGTTTTTGCAAATGCTTTTGCTCGCCATGTACCGGAATGAAATATTTTGGTCTCACTAAATTCAAAATCAGTTTTAATTCTTCTTGGCAGGCGTGACCCGATACGTGTACATCGTACATTTTTTCATACACCACGCTGGCGCCTTGTTTCATCAGTTCGTTGACTACTTTACTCACCGTTTTCTCATTGCCGGGGATGGGGGTAGCCGAAATGATAATCATATCACCCGGGACAATACCAACATGACGGTGCTCCCCAAAAGCCATACGGTGCAATGCCGAAAGTGGTTCCCCTTGACTACCGGTTGTCACAACAACCACCTTTTCAGGCGGATAGCGATGAATCATATCAATATCAATCAAAAGGCCTTCCGGTACTTTCAAATAGCCTAGTTCCGAGGCAATTCCAACCACATTTAACATACTGCGGCCAGAAACAGCAACCTTACGGTCGCAGCGTGCGGCCTCATCGATAATTTGTTGAATGCGATGAATATTGGAAGAAAAAGTAGCAACGATGATGCGAGATTTACCCGCCTTTTGGAAAAGCGAAAAAAGGGATTCACCCACCAAACTTTCCGAAGCGGTATAACCGGGACGCTCGGCATTCGTTGAATCAGAAAGTAGCGCCAGAACACCGGCGCGTCCAAGTTCTGCAAAACGGCCGAGGTCAATAACCTTGGAATCGATGGGAGTGGTATCAATTTTAAAGTCGCCGGTTTGCACCACCACACCGGCCGGCGAATGGATGGCCAAACCAACCGCATCGGGAATGGAATGGTTAACGTGAATCAGTTCCACCTTGAATTTTCCAAACGAAATAACATCCCCCGCATTGACTGGGTTAAGTTTTGCGGAACCTATCAAACGATGTTCTTTTAATTTAGCCGCAATCAGACCAATGGTTAGGCGAGTGCCGTAAATTGGAATATTGCATTGTTTGAGCAAATACGGAATGGCACCAACATGGTCTTCATGACCATGCGTGACTACCAATCCTTTAATTTTATCCTTATTTTTTAAAACATAGGTAAAATCAGGTATCACAATATCAATGCCGGGGGTTTCCTCATCAGGAAAGCTCATACCGCAATCGACCAAAAACATATCCCCATCATATTCGTAAAGAGTAATATTTTTGCCGATTTCTCCAAGGCCGCCAAGCGGAATGATATGCAAGGGTTTTCCCGAAGAACGCATATTGTTTTTTGCCCCATTTGAAGAACGGGATTTTTGATTTGTTTTTTTCGTCTCGTTTTTAGAACTGTTTTGCTCCTTCTTCGTTGCAGAATTTCCATTCTTTTTTGACGCTGAAGCAAAACCACCGGCAGACTGCTTTTTTGCGTCAGAATGATTTTTGCCGCGATATGCTACTTTTTGCTTCGATTTGTTCTCGCTTGCCATGGAAAAAAGTACCTCCAAAATTCAGTTAAAATAGTTGATGTAACAATCTATGAAACTTTGTATGGAACGTCCCCCACACAATAAATATCACATATAAATCCATACTCTAGTATAAAAGGAATTCAGGTTATTGTCAAGACAAATCTTTCGTTTGAAAAGGGGGCCTTCCCCTAATAATGCCCCATTTCACGCTGAATTAATCAGATGGATGGTTTGCTTTTTCTCGGTAGTCAATTTATTTAATTTGAGTTTTAAAAAGCAGTTATCTTCGTCTTTTTTCGCGGTGTTTTTCTTGACGGAAGAAATCAAATGTGGTATACTACTTGAAACGAACCGATTGGAGGTGAATGTCGGTGGAAAACACAAAAACCATAGCCAACAACAAAAAAGCCTTTCACGATTATTTTGTATTGGAACGTATAGAAGCCGGCATTGAACTCTACGGTACAGAGGTCAAATCTCTTCGCAACGGCGGGGTCAACCTTAAAGATGCTTGGTGCAGCATTGACAATGGCGAACTATGGATTAAGGGAATGCATATTTCCCCTTATGAGCAGGGCAATATATTTAACAAAGACCCTTTGCGAGTGCGTCGTCTGTTGATGCACAAAAAGGAAATCCTCCGTTTGTTTGGTCAACTCAAACAACAGGGCTTAACTCTCATCCCGCTTTCCCTTTATTTTAAAGGTTCGTTGGTAAAGGTGCAGGTTGGATTATGCAAGGGCAAAAAACTCTACGATAAGCGGGAAGAAATTGCAAAAAAGACAGCAAGTCGCGTGATTGACCGTGCTTTGAAAGAGCAAAATCGTTAATTTTTCCAACCATCTTATTATCTAAATGGGGGCGTAAAGGTTTCGACAGGGATTTTGAAATACGGTAAGCGGGTAGTGGCGCGGACACACTTTAAAATCCGCACTTTATAAATTAAACGACAACTCTAAAGTTGCCTACGCAGCCTAATTAGGCTGCCGTCCGACCTCGGAATACCGCGGCTGAGCAAGGGCGTCGAATAGCGGTGAACGTGAATAAGGGTTTTCCCCTCCCCCTATCACGGCTTTTGGGGATACCGACCCCTTTGGTTTGGTGTTTGACCAAAGGGTGAGGGAATTTTAACAATCACCTGCACCCGGAGAAAACCGTATGGATTAATTTTTGGACAGGGGTTCAATTCCCCTCGCCTCCACCAGCCGAGAGGCTCGGCATCCAATTCGTTCTAAAGTCTTGTGCTGGTCTAAAAACAGTAACTCGACCACATAGTTCATCTTTGGGTGCTGTTGCTCCACCATTCGTGGGGATCGGCACCCAATTTATCTTATGGTCTTGTGCTAATTTCAACATAGCGACTCGACCAAAAGGTTCGGATTTTCTTGGCAAATCTCACCAAACGTGTATTGGACGAACTCCTACTTCTTTAGCGGCGGCTTTGCCGTCAAGGTGTAAACTCTAATACAAACAAAAACCCGCTATCTTAGATTAAGTTCTAAGGTGGCGGTATTATTTGGCTCTATAATAAATGTTGGGGTAACCAAGTAGATCCTACGAAGAAAAATTAAAATAAAAAGGCTCTATAATAAATGTTGGGGTAACCAAGTAGAGCCTACGAAGAAAAAATGAAATAAAAGAAAAAAAGTAGAGCATA
>JAZNIW010000060.1:0-2387 GCA_045577695.1 Acutalibacteraceae bacterium | reverse complement strand
GCTTCGTTCAAGGATTCCTATCGTGTGCCCACATTTGCCGACCTCTACTATCTGCGTCATGGCAATATGGCTCTCAGGCCCGAGAGGGCGACTCAATATAATATAGGTTTTACCTGGTGGGGAGACGGTGTCCGCGGTGGAACACATGGTTCTGCGGTAGTGACGGCGGACTTCTATTATAATAATGTACGTGACAAGATAGTCGCCTTGCCTACGATGTACATCTGGAGGATGATGAATTTCGGCAGGGCTGATATATTCGGAGCGGATGTGGGTCTGTCGCTGCGTTCTGAATTTGCCGGGGGGCTTGCTCTGCGGGCTGATGTGGTGTATTCGTGGCAATATGCCATTGATGTGACCGACTCTTCTGCAAAGAACTACCGTCATCAGCTTCCCTACACCCCGGAACATTCGGGTAACTTCTCTTTTACATTCGAGAATCCGATAGTTGACGTCACATATATGCTTTCGGCTGTAGGCGAGCGTTATATGCTACCGCAGAATACTCGGCGCAACCTCATGGATGGATATGTTGAGCATTCGTTTGTCTTGAATAGGGAGTTTTCGTTTGGAGACAATGTGCTGCATGTTCAGACCAAGCTCATGAATGTGGGAAACGAGCAGTATGAGGTAATACGCTATTATCCAATGCCCGGTTTTTCGTGGCAGGTTTCGGCAGGTGTCAAATTTTAACCATAAATATTTTTATTATGAAAACAAGTGTAAAGGTTCTATTGCTTTTTGCTGCAATCTTCTCTTTTGCGGCATGTTCTGATGATGACTCTCAGCCGGCTCCTCCCGATGCGGGAGAGGGTAGTGTGATGTATGTCCTCAATTCCGGTGACTGGAAGAGCAACAACTCCTCGCTCACAAGGTATAATGTTTCCACAGGTGAGGCTGTGCAGGGCTATTTCGAGCAACAGAATGGCCGTGGATTGGGAAATACTGCAAACGACATGATTGTTTACGGCTCAAAGATGTATATTGCCGTAGCCGGTGAAAGTACCATTGAGGTAGCCACTCTTGATGCAAAATCGCTAAAACAGATTGAGTGTGGTGCGCAGCCCCGTTATCTTGCGGCTCATGGCGGCAAAGTGTATGCCACATATTATGACGGTCATGTTGCGCGCATTGATACATTTTCGCTTGTGGTCGATGCTAAGGTAAAGGTTGGCCGCAATCCCGAGCAGTTGGCAGTGTGCGACGGAAAACTGTTTGTCGCTAACTCCGGCGGAATGGATTACAATACTGAAATAGGTTATGATAATACCGTTTCTGTTGTTGACCTTGCGTCTTTCTGTGAGGTGGATAAGATTGAGGTTGCTTTGAACCCCGCAAATGTTGTCTCAACCGGTGATGGTGTGTTTGTTGCTTCTTACGGCAACTATGCCGATGTCCCAAGCGCTTTGCAATATATCTCAAAGGGTGGTGTACAATATGTTCTGCCTGATGCGTGCAGGCAGATGACGGAAATCTGCTATAATTCGGGTACGTTGTACGGCTTCCTTTCTCAGTACGATGCCAATTGGAATGCAACGATAACTTACATTTCGTACAATCCTTCTACCAAAGCGGTTGATATCCCTTGGATAAAAGAGGCGCAGCGGCCTGTTCCTTATAAGGTGTGCTCGGTGGGGGAGTATGTTTGCGTTACGGCTTCCGATTATATTAATGACGGCGATGTCTACCTTTATGATACCGACGGAATGCTGGTTGCGGAATTCCCGGCTGGTCTTAACCCGGTAAAGGCGGTTGCTGCCGAGTGATGTCTTCGATTATATATAATAAGGTTTGGAGTGTCTTTTTTTTAGGGCACTCCAAATTGTTTGATTTTTGGACTGAATTTTAGAAAAATGAAAGATTTTACAGAAAATCGAAAAAAAAGTCCGAATTATTTTCGTTTTAAATAAATATTCCATACTTTAGCCGAGCAATGGTGATGCGAACTGATGCATTTCTTTTCTGCGCGCTGTTTTTTTTATCACAGTTGCCTGAAAAGAAAATAGGGCAAAAGTTTGGGGTTTTTGTGAATTTTGATTGAAAATTTAGAGAATTGCGCACTTATAAATGCGTAATTAATTTTTTCTCGCATTTTTCTTGAAAATTTCTTTCAAAATGTTTGTCAGTTCAGAAAAAAGCTCTACCTTTGCACTCGCTTTCGGGAAGCAACATGGTTGCTCCTTGATTAAGCAAGATGATCCTTGACAACATTCCATACAGACAAGCAGTACAACGTGTCCTTTGATTTTTTTGGTCAAAGGTCAACAAGTAAGTAAGGAACGAAAAACGAACCGTCAATAGATTTGATATACTTTTTAATTCCGGCCAGTACAAACAATTTGACAAGTGATGTCCTTTATGGGCATTTACAGATATGATTTACAACG
>JAZNIW010000059.1:0-6076 GCA_045577695.1 Acutalibacteraceae bacterium | reverse complement strand
CCTCTTGCGGTTCCCAAAGTTCATTACGGCTTGGAGCGCCTATGAACTTTGACCGCTGTGCCATTTCCCCCTTCCTTTATCCGCCACCGGCGGCGGGCGGGGTCAATGCCCGCGCCCTCGTGGCCCGCGTTCGAGTTACTTTACTGAAAACAAAAAAATAAAGGTAACCTTTCGATTACCTTTATCGTGGCGGAGTAGGAGAGACTCGAACTCTCGCGCCGGTTACCCGACCTACGCCCTTAGCAGGGGCGCCTCGTCACCAACTTGAGTACTACTCCGAATGGTAACTTAGTATGAAATATGACATTTTTTAAAATGGCATTTTAGGAGAAAAATGGCGGAGAGAAAGGGATTCGAACCCTTGGCTCTTTCGAGTCACTGGTTTTCAAGACCAGCTCCTTAAACCGCTCGGACATCTCTCCATTACGCGTGCCAACATATTGTAACATAAGCACTTCGTTTTGTCAACACAAAACTGTGAAAAAGCAGAATTAATTTTTTTAGTTAAAGAATCCAAGAAAAAAGTTGAAAAAACCTCAATACCCGGCTCAAGTAGAAGATTTTTATTGACAGTATTCCTCCAAAACCGTATACTGTAAGTATTAAAATAAGTGAATCTGCTGTACAGAAAAGAGGCGTTGTATGCAATTTTTACAATATTTGGAAAGCGTTCGTACCCCTTTTTTTGACCGATTTTTTAGTTTGGTTACCCATTTGGGGGAGGAGACTTTTTTCATTTTCATCGGTTTGTTGTTTTATTGGTGCATATCAAAGAAACAGGGGTATTATTTACTTTCAATCGGTCTTATCGGAACGGTGTTGAATCAATTTTTGAAATTGTGGTTTCGTGTTCCTCGCCCGTGGGTGAAAGATCCAAATTTTACTGTGGTGGCCGCTGCCAAACCCGAGGCGACCGGATATTCTTTCCCCAGTGGGCACACGCAGTCGGCTGTTGGCATTTTTGGTGGTCTTGCGCGTTGGAATAAAGCAAAAATTCTGCGTGTAGTTAGCATTGTGTTAGCGGTATTGGTCTGCTTTTCTCGCTTATATTTGGGGGTACATACGCCATTGGATGTCGGTGTTTCGGTGTTGCTCTCGCTCGCGTTGGTGTTTGGGTTGTATCCGCTGATTCATCAAGCATGGGAGTCGCCGCTTCGCATACGTTGGTTGTTTTTTGGGATGATTCTTTTTTCCGGTTTATATCTTATTTTTGCGCATTTCTTCTCCTTTCCCGCCGAGGTGGATATGGTAAATTTGGCTCACGGCCGCGAAACAGGTTGGAAAATGTTTGGGTGTATGGTGGGGCTGTATCTTTCGTTTGAAATCGACCATCGTTTGATTCGCTTTGAAACCAAAGCGGCTTGGTGGGCGCAAGGGTTAAAGTTACTCTTGGGTCTTATTCCTATTCTGTTGATTAAAACCTTTTTAAAGCAGCCACTTTATATTTGGATCGGCAACGAATGGGCGGCCGACGGAATCCGCTATTTTCTCATCGCACTGGTTGCCGGTTGTATTTGGCCTCTTACTTTTTCTTTCTTTTCGCATTTGGGTCGCAAATAAAGCTAGTGTAAGCAAACTATTTGTTTTCAGACGTTTTGTTTAGTATTTTTTACAGTGGACGGTTCGGTGTTTTCATAGGCTTCGGCGGCGGATTTATGGCGAGAAAAACCAATAAGGTTGAAAAAAGTGCATTCTCCAACAAGTCGCCGCATATGTTTAAAAACAGGGCTTTATTTTCGTGCCTTATTCCATCGCTTCCTTTATGCACCGCATTCGTCGTCGAAACGGAGTTGACACAATCATTTTAAGGGAACGAAAAAAGTATGAAAATCCGCAACAACAATAACACCCACTAATTGGTTGCTTTTTTTGGGATGGTATAGTATAATGTTTTTGATAAAAAAAGAAGTTATGGAGTGTGGAAATATGCAGGTTCTTTTCAACATTATAAACGAATTTTTTGTGGAATATAATATTTTTTCCGCCTTCATTCGGCTGACGCTTGCCGCAGTTATGGGTGGTATCATCGGGGTAGAGCGTGGCCGTTTCGGTCGTGCGGCCGGTCTTCGTACTCATATTGTTGTTTGTGTTGGTGCCACCTTAACGGCGCTTACCGGTTTGTTTTTGAATAATGAACTGGGCTATAATGGCGATGTGGCACGTCTTTCCGCACAAGTCATTTCGGGTATCGGTTTTCTGGGTGCCGGCACCATTATGGTGCGCAACAGCTCGGTTATTACCGGTCTTACCACCGCGGCCGGTATGTGGACAACGGCGGTTATAGGTTTGGCTTTGGGGTACGGTTTTTATGGGGCGGCCTTTTTTGCCACGGTGCTTTGTTTCTTTTGTGTGGCTCTACTTGGAAAATTTGAGCGCCAAAGACGGGGTACTTACAATTTTTATTTGGAACTGGATGATTTGTCGGCGGCTAATGAGATAATCCGTTTGTTGCAAAATATCGGAAATTCCGGCCTTTCGTACGATATTGTTCCGGCTAAAAGCGGTATGACCAATCACGCCGGTATTACGGCATCGTTGTATAATAAACAAGAATATGACGCTTTTTGTCAAGCGGTAGTAAACAAGAAAGCCGTTGTTCTGTTTGTCAATGACGCCGGCGTCTAACGAGGTTATAAGAATGCATTTACAAAATAAAGTGGTTTGTTTTTTGGGTGACAGTATTACCGAAGGGGTTGGTGTGGAGGACCGGGAGAATAACCGTTATGATAATCGCTTGAAAAAAGAATACCAACTGAAAATGGTTTACAATTACGGCATTAGCGGTACGCGTTTGGCACATCAAAATTTTCCGAGTGAAAAGCCAAGGTACGATTTGTGCTTTGCCGGCCGCAGTTGCGATTTGGAAAAATCAGCGGATATTGTGGTGGTTTACGGCGGCGTAAACGATTATATTCACGGCGATGCCCCCGTTGGCACACTGCAGGATACAACACCTGCTACTTTCTGCGGCGGTGTGGATTTTTTAATGCGGAATTTAAAAGAATGCCATCCAACGGCACAAGTGGTTTTTTTAACACCGGCTCATTGCTGTTTTGAAGATCTTGTGGATGAAAAACCGTCTCCCCGCCCGAACAAAAAGGCGGATGCCAAACCTTTAGAATGGTATGTTCGGGTGATAGAGCAAAAAGGAAAGGAATATGGCATTCCTGTACTCAACCTGTTTGAAACCCTTGGTATTAACCCGAACTGCCAAGCGGACCGCGAAACCTACACGGTTGACGGTCTGCATTTTAATGATTTAGGACACGCTGTTTTGGCCAAGCGAATTGGCGCGTTTTTGGAGGCGCTGTAATTTCGATATAAACCGCGTTAAGCCAATGAAAAACCTCTCTCGTTTTCGGTTGCATTGGTGCGCTTTTGCACCCCGGAGGAAGATTACGGCAAAGGTATAAGTTTAAATGGTCGCTTTTTATATGTGAGTTTGTCTATCGTCAGCTAGATGATAAGGGGAAATGTGTGTCTTGTGTTTTGCTTTAGGACCGTTTAATATGAACACAACAGGACAACCTATAGGAATCCAATAAATTTGTGACCTAAATTCGTGTAATTTACTATTCGCCAACTTTTCGAGGGAAATCCAAGTGAATTTAAGACAAGAAAAAGGCAGAAAATAATCAAAGAGGAGAGGAGTGAGAACGTGCCGGATAAGTTCATTTTACATTCAAATTACAAGCCAACCGGAGACCAACCACAAGCTATTGAAAAACTGACCGAAGGCATCAAAAATGGCTTAAAAGAGCAGGTTTTGCTTGGTGTTACCGGCTCGGGCAAAACCTTCACTATGGCGAATATTATCGCGAATGTAAACAAGCCGACTCTCGTTCTCGCTCACAACAAAACCCTCGCCGCACAACTCTGTAGTGAGTTTCGCGAATTTTTCCCTGAGAATGCGGTGGAATATTTTGTATCCTAACACAAGATTTTCACTAAAAACCGATACAGAATACCGTTTCTAGGGACTTTTTAGCACAGGATAACACGTAACAACACTATATAAACCAAATAAATTTGTGACCTAAATTCGTGTAATGCGAGTTTAGGTCATTTTTTATTATAAAAAATTCTTAAAAATATTTTTAACCCTGACACTCGTTGTCAGGGTTGGATTTTATACTGTACTTGCAGCTGCAAAGTAGGTCGTTGAACGACCAAAATATTTAATGAAAGGAGTCCTACAAATATGGACGAAATTAAAATTGGTGCAGAGCAGGAAATTTATCTTGCACCGGAAACAGAAAAAATTGAAAATGCAGATGAGATTGCTAAAATTTCTTTGGATGTAGAAAAATATCCTTTTATTATTGGGTATGACGTTAACGAAAAAGAAAATATCATAACCGAACTTGAAAAATTAGGCTGTGATGAAATAAAGCAATTGGATTTTGCAAACTGTATAGCGGTGTCTATGAGTATGGCGCAGCTTAAAGCTATTAAAACACTTGTTGGTGTTGAAAAGGTGGAAAAGGACTATGATTATAAGTGCCTTATCAACGGTGTGAGTGAAAGCGAATATTCCTCTTATCTGGCAGGTGTAAATCCCCAACTTAACAATAAAAAGGAGGTGAAACTAGCCGTCTTTGATACCGGTGTAACAAATGTTTCAGTTGATGGTTCTGTCAACTTTATTAATGATGTTTCGACAGATGAAAACGGTCACGGCACACAAATGGCAGGAATTATTTCCGCTGTTGTTGCAAACATGGAAAATAAAGTTGCATCACCGAGCATTTATTCTGTTGTTATTGCCGACCACAGAGGATTTGCAAAAACATCTACTATTATGCAGGCACTTGATTGGGCAATTAATAACGGGATTAAAATTGTATGTATGAGTTTTGGTGATTATCATAAATCTGCTTTTTTAGAGAATATGATTAACCGTGCATCGAATTGCGGAATTGTTATGGTTGCAGCCGCTGGTAATGATGGTGGATTTGAGGACGAAAACCGAATTATGTATCCTGCTGCATTTGATAATGTACTATCCGTCGGTGCAAAGAATGGTGATACGATTGCTAATTATTCTAACGGTGGAGAAAATGTAGATTGTTTTGCCAACGGTTCACAGAGTACGAAGGATATTAACGGTAATGCAGTTAATGTAATTGGAACTTCTGGTGCAACCACTTTTGTTGCGGGAACAATTTTGAAAAATTGGTGTGTAAATGTGGAAAAAACATCATTAGACATTATTGCAGATATTAAAACTGAGATGTCGCTTACTGCAGGTGTGGATACGGCTGAAACATTGACATTAACGAATGAAAATGGTATACTAATTAATGAAAAGGACGATATTGTTTCGAATGTTACAGAACCTAACGCAAGAACTTTGAATGAGGAAATATCAGTGCTTTGTGTTGGGGATGATGGTGATGACGGATGTTCTTCGAATGATATGGCGTCAGCAATCAACGCACCATTGGTGAACTGGATGGATGGTTGTATTAGTTGTCCGGGTGGTGAGGTTTGGTATAAATTTACCACAATTGCTTCGCAAGCGCATCCTAATGGCAGTAAGGGCTGGTACGGAATTCAAACGCAAGGTTCTTTAGACACGCAGGGTTACTTATATGATGCCTACGGAAATCAAATGGACTATGATGACGATGGCGGAAATAATTTGAATTTTAAAATTACTCACCAATTAGAATATGGAGAAACATATTATGTAAAAGTAAGGGCATTTGGTAGCAATACCGGAAGCTTTAGCTTTAAAGTAGATTATGGTAGAGACGATCACGGTAACTCGATGGACAACGCCACAGAGATTGTGGGTGTGTACTATCAAGATAAATCCGTAAATGGTTATCTTCACAGCTATGGTGATGTGGATTTTTATACCTTTGTTCCTGCACGAAACTGTGTAATGGAAATTTACACCGAGGGTGATACCAATACCTACGGTCAATTATACTGTGCATCTGGCGGTTTGCTTGATTCTGATAATAATAGTAACGGTAACGGCAACTTTAAAATTACAGCACACTTTGAAGCTATGAAACGATACTATATTGCTGTAAGTCATAATTCTTCAACCGGATATGGTGATTAT
>JAZNIW010000058.1:0-4784 GCA_045577695.1 Acutalibacteraceae bacterium | reverse complement strand
AGGTCCGGTTGCATCTGCCGTAATAAACGGTAAATTAACATCTGTTTGTGTGGTAGATGATAGTTCAATTTTCGCTTTTTCGGCGGCTTCTTTTAAGCGTTGTAATGCTAAACGATCATTTTTCAAATCAATACCTTGTTCTTTTTTGAATTCGTCAGCCAAATAGTTAACAATGCGCTGGTCAAAGTCTTCACCGCCCAAGAAAGTATCACCGTTGGTGGCTTTTACTTCAAACACACCATCACCGATTTCCAAAATAGAAACATCGAATGTACCGCCACCCAAGTCATAAACAACAATCGTGCCGGAAGTTTTTTTATCCATACCATAGGCCAAAGCAGCCGCGGTTGGTTCGTTAATAATACGCAAAACTTCCAAACCGGCAATTTTACCGGCATCCTTGGTGGCTTGGCGTTGAGCATCGGTGAAGTAGGCAGGAACAGTGATAACCGCTTCGGTAACGGTGGTACCGAGATAGCTTTCCGCATCGGCTTTAAGTTTCGACAAAATGATGGCCGAAATTTCTTGCGGTGTGTATTTTTTGTCGTCAATTGCTACGGTGTAAGAACTACCCATTTCGCGTTTAATGGAACTGATGGTGCGATCCGGGTTGGTGATGGCTTGACGTTTGGCTACTTGGCCGACCATACGCTCGCCGGTTTTCGAAAAAGCAACCACCGAGGGAGTGGTGCGTCCGCCTTCGGCGTTGGCGATGACAACAGCTTCGCCACCCTCCATAACCGAAACACAAGAGTTGGTTGTTCCAAGGTCAATACCGATAATTTTTCCCATAATAAATTTCCTCCATTTGTTAGAATGCATTTTTATTATCTCACAATTCGGGGGAAGAATCCCCCCACGGCAGAAAATGAGCCGCTGATTGTGGAATGGACAAGCGTTAAAGTGATGTTGGATTCAATTGCTTTAGTCAATTTGCGACTTGCACCATCGCAGGGCGAATCACGGTGTCGCCCAGTTGATAGCCTTGTTGCAATACCTGCACAATTTCGTTTTCGCCCTTTTCGGGGTCTTCAATATGCATCACGGCCTCGTGAATCTCCGGATTGAAAGTATCGCCTATTTCGGCCAGTTCTACCATACCAAAGGTTTCTACAAAACCACAAAGTTGCTTTACAATCATCTCCACACCCTTTTGATAATCGGGAGAGGTGGGATCCGCCGTCAAGGCGCGACCGGCGTTGTCAATCACCGGCAACAACTGTTTCAGCAGATTGGCTTTGGCATATTCTGCGGTTTTTATTTTTTCTCGCTCGGTACGTTTTTTGTAGTTGTCGAACTCGGCTGCGGTGCGCATAAAAAGTTCGGTTTGCTTTTCTAACTCAACTTTTAAGGCTTCTGCTTCCTCGTTGGACTTGGCTTTTTTTGTTTTCGTCGCCTTTTTTTCAGCAACGGTCTCCTCTCGGACTGCCGATTGGTCCGTCGACGGTTCAACGGCAGAATCCGTTTTTTTTGTTTCTTCGCTCATTAATATCGGTTCCTTTCTCAAACGGAATTATCTTTTCCGTTTTGCTGTTCTTAATCTTAATCTTCCAAATCGCGAATGGATTGTTCCAACACACGACCGAGTTGTTTGGCGAAATAGCGAATACTGGGAATGACATCCTCGTACGCCATACGGGTGGGTCCGATAACTCCGATACGATTGGAAGAATTTTCCGTTCCGCCAAATTTTGCAACCACCATACTGGATGGCCTTAATTCTTCTACCCCGCTTTCATCACCGAAAACAACGCTAACGGGGTCGGGAATGTCGGATAAAATTGAAAGAATGGCATCGCGACGTGTGAGAAAATCAACCACGCGGCGGGCGTCACTATCCTTTTGATAAAAAGAGTATAGTTTGGATTCTCCTTTAAAATCCAGCTGTGAATGGCAAATGGTTTCTATTATTTCAAACAAAAAGGATAAAAGCGGAACCAGCGCCAACGCTTGCTCGCCGGTTTTTGCGGCCAGTGTTTGCAAGAAAACACCGTTGAAATCGTCCAGCTCCTTGCCGATAATCTCTCTGGCTACCAATCGATCAAATACACGAATGGAGGTGGCGGTTAGAGAATCGTTAGTGCGGCAAATACGACTGCGTGCAATACCGTCCGAAGTGACCAAAACCAATAAGGCGGTGCGCCGCCCCATCGGTAAAAGCTCTACGCGTTTAATGTAGGCGTTAGCTTCCGGTACGGTCATAGAAACGGTGGTGAAACCGGTTAAATTGGAAAGGGCCTGACCCGCCGATGCTGTGATATTTTCGGGGTTTTCAGCCACCTTTTGAATCACGCGGTCAATCGATTGTTGCATAGAGGAGGGGAGGGTGTCTTTATCCAATAAACCGGTAACATACATTCGATAACCGGCTGCGGTGGGAATCCGTCCTGCCGAGGTGTGTGGTTGTTCTAAATACCCCATATCCGAAAGGTCACTGAGTTCATTGCGAATGGTCGCAGAAGAAAGGCCGAGATCGGTATTTTGACATAACCATTTGGAACTAACCGGTTCGCCGTGGGCAATGTGCTCTTTAACGACTTGGGAAAGAATAATTTTCTTTCGAGGGGTCAATTCCATACCGTTTCACTCCTTTTTGAATTTAGCACTCTTGTTGATGGAGTGCTAACTGTATTATAATGTACCACTCTTGGAAGCATTTGTCAATAGGTTAATGATGAAATTTTTATGAATTTTTTGACCTTTTCTGACCTTTGGGAGAAAAGAGAACTCTGCACAAGGGAAAAACCTTGTGCAGAGTTTGATAAATCCAATTATTTGGTGCCGAAGATGCGATCGCCGGCATCTCCAAGGCCGGGCAAAATATAGCAGTGCTCATTTAACCGTTCGTCCAGACCGGCACAGTAGACTTGCACGTCGGGATGTTTTTCGGTAAAGGCTTCGAGGCCTTCGGGTGCGGCGATGATGCACATAAATTTAATGTTGCGCGGATTGGAAGCTTTGATTTTATCCACTGCATCGATGGCGGATCCACCGGTAGCCAACATTGGGTCCAATACAACAACATCGCGTTCGGGCAAATCGTCGGGAAGTTTGCAATAATAATCAACCGGTTCGTGCGTTTGGGGATCGCGATACATACCGATGTGACCTATTTTAGCGGCGGGCACCAAACTTAACACACCGTCAACCATACCGAGACCGGCACGCAGAATGGGAACAAAAGCCATTTTACGTCCGGCAATAACCTTAGTTTTGGCCTTTTGCATAGGGGTTTCCGTGATGACCTCTTTGAGCGGAAGGTCACGAGTGGCCTCATAACACATCAGCATTGCGATTTCGCTGACCAACTCGCGGAACTGTTTGGAACCGGTTCGCTTGTCACGCAACAAGGTGAGTTTGTGTTGAATGAGGGGGTGGTCCATAATGAAAACATTTTTTTGCATTATTGAAAAACTCCTTCATAGAAAAATAAAACGGGAAATGGAATCGTTAAAAGGAAGAAGTTTCCTTTTTTAGTTTTTCGGCTCGCTCTCTTTCTGCTTGTGACGGCCGCAGATAAATCGGCATCAAAGCTTCGGGCGAAACAGGTGTTACAACAGATTTATCGCGGCTGGCCTCGATGGCCATACCGGCGGCGCGTTGCAATTGAACGGCGGGCGGAGCGGGAGAAAAAGCGGATGGTTGGTCACAAAGCCGCCAAAAGAGGTCGGCTCCGTCACCGCAGAGCAGTATTGGTTGTCCCGCAAAGGTGTTTTGCAGTTCTTCTCTTAAGGCGGTGGCCGAAATCAAGCGGTCATCACAAAGGCGCGTAATACAACCGTTTTGCACCTGAAACAGTGCGTTGTAAAATTGATCGCGGCGGGCGTCCATCAACCCGCAAAGAATACCTCGAAAGCCGACTCCTCCGGCATAGGGAAGGGCCATCGCTGTTAAGGTGGAGAAGGGATAAACCGGTTTTTGTTCGGCAAAACAAAGCCCCTTGACGGCACTAACACCAATGCGAATGCCGGTGAAAGAGCCGGGGCCGACCGTGACGGCCAACGCATCCATATCCGACAGGGTGCAGCGTGCATTCGAGAGCACCTGCCGGCACATTGGCATAAGTGTTTCCGAATGGGTTAGGGGAATTTTTAAAAACCCTTCTCCGATTAAAATGCCATCCCGCGCAATCGCAACCGAAATGGCCTTTGCGGAGCAGTCCAAAGCCAAAACTTGCATAAACCCAGATTACTCCTTTCCCAAAATATCGCTGTGAATGGTAATGTTTCGTTGAGATTCGGCGGGTGAGGAAAAGACGATGCGAATGCAATCAGGGGGAAGCGCATCGGCGATGTTTTCGCTCCATTCAATTACGCAAATTCCGTTTTCTTCCAAATAATCGTAATAGCCGATACCGTACAAATCTTCTTCATCCAAAATACGGTACATATCAAAATGAAAAATTGGGAAACGGCCACCGAAGTATTCGTTCACCAGAGCAAAGGTGGGGGATGTAACGTCGCCCTCATAACCCAATCCCTTGCACAAACCGGCAGTAAAACACGTCTTTCCCGAACCCATACCACCAAAAAAGGCAATGGTGGTGGGCTTTTGAATGGCCTGCCCCAAACGGACACCGAGGGCGGCCGTTTGGCTTGCGGAGTGGGTTGTGAATGTTTGTTCCATAAAAGTCACTCCAAACATTATACTTTGTTTATTATACCATAAATAAAAAATGATTTAAAGTACTACTTGAACATTTTTTTGTTTTCTTATATAATAAAATAGCCAAAGCATTCAAACTTGAATCAGGTTTTGAAAGACATATTTTTCGCTATACATTG
>JAZNIW010000057.1:0-8098 GCA_045577695.1 Acutalibacteraceae bacterium | reverse complement strand
AAAGTTTATGTTGGCAAATGTATTTATGAAGATACTAAATTAGGTTCTATATTAACTATTGGTGAAATCAATCGTAAACTTATCAATATTCGTCCTGGTATTTGCAAAAATACTGATGAATAGTTAAAATTAGAGAAAATCTTCAGTTTTCAGGCACATTTTATTCGTGTCATTAAGTTCAAAACTCCCAAAAAGAAAAGTCACACATCGTGTGGCTTTTTCTTTTTGTACTCTTCACTTTTCTCTGTTCTCTTTTCGCTCTTCTCTAAACAATGTGTGACTTTTCCAGATAAAAGATAAGAGAGAAGAGATAAAAGAAAAGGTGTGGCTCCGCCACTAATTATATATACAATGCTCCGCATTGATTTACTGCCGCTTTTATGCTATAATACACCCAAGGAGATGATTTTATGGGTTTGTTTGATATATTTAAGAAAAAGAAAGTTGAATTGACAGAAGAACAACTTAAATGGAACAAAATGTGGGAATTATGGACAGAAGAAAAAGTAAAATCGCCATATGCGGAACTAATGACCTACCAAAGTGAAATTAACAATGGTGGACACAGTCAGTATTTTTACAACGTAGATAATGTAAGTGATTTGAAAAAAGAAATGTCTGCTTTGGGAGAAATTCTCACACCCCTTTTAAATAAAAATCTTCAAAAAGCATATAAGGCACATTTGATATTAGAAGAAAAAGAAGACGATGAAAAAGCAGAAGAAATTTTAGAACAATGTGATGATGTTTTTTATGAAAATGAAGAGCAAATAAATTGCATATTACAAGAATATGCTAATACATTAGAAATCTGATTGTTATCGGATAAAAATCTCGGTTTTCAGGCACATTTTATTCGTGTATTAAGTTCAAAACACCCAAACGAAAATCCGTTCACGAAAGTGGGCGGATTTTCGTTTGTATTATTCACTATTCATTTTTTATCATTCATTATTCATTAAATAAAGAACGGATTTTCGAATGAATAATGAAGTCGCCTACGGCTGATGAATAATGAATAATTATTGCGATTTTATCGCTTTTATGCTATACTATACATAGGCGGTGATGATATGAAAAAAGTGATTTCAGTTGTAATTGTTATGGTTATGCTTTGCTTACTATGTTCCTGCAATAGCACTCAAACTTATATAAAACAAGATAATATAAATTTGAACTATAATAACATCTCGGCGGGTTCTGGTTGTTGGATAGGAAATGATTTTATTTATTCTATTGAAAATAATTTAGTTTTTAATTTATATGTAACGGATATTAAAGGAAAGCATAGAATCCGAACCCTTTCTTATTGCTATGATGCTCAGGTTATTAACGACAAATTGATTTATGCAGATGATGATATTTCATTTGGAATTGAATTTTTTGAATACGATTTAAAGGCTGAAAAAACAAGAAAAATTGCAACCATTAATGCAGAAAGAATATATACATACTATCTTGTTGATGATATTTTATATGTTGAAGTTGGCAAAGACGATTCGCTTATAAAAGATATTGTTGCAATAACGCTTAAAACGGGAAAACAAATTACAGTCGCAAAAAATATTTCTGCGTGTGGAGTTGTAAATAATCAATTAAATTATATATCTCAAAAAAATTCGAATTGTAGTATTTATAAATATGATGTCAAAAATGATAAGAGTGTTTTAATTGGTGGATTTGAGTTAAAACATATGATGTATAATGATATTTTAGATGGTGTAAATTTTAACTCGCAGTATATTGCGTTCGTTTATAGGGATGAAAAAACTTCAAAATCGAGAATATATGTTTATAATTATGAAAAAGACACGTTGAAAATCTCTGATTTTCCAGATGCGATTTATGAATTTGTTTCATATGATAAATTTGCTTTCTTTAAAGTTGAAAGCAATTCAAATGAAATTGTTTATCGTTTCAATTTAAGCGATAATTCCATAGAAAAAATTGTAGAATTGCCGGTTTACAGCAGTTTGTTTGTAGGTTCGGATGATGAGGTTTATGTTTCGTCTGATTTTGGAGTTAGATGCTATTCTGCTGATGGAGAATATGAAGAGGTTATATTAAATTAAATGACTTATTGATTTTTAAGATTCTGTTTGTTATAATGGACAAAATTCTTGTATTAACATTTAAAGGAGGATTCTTATGTCAACACAGAAGAATTTATCAAATCGACAGATTTTAGAAACAAGATACAAAAATTCGCGATCTAACCTTTTGCTCGTCATTGCATTTTCGGTAATAAATCTTATACTTCTTATTACTCAGAGCAATACATATTTTTTATTTTCGGCCTACATTCCTTATGCGTTGGTTAATTTAGGGATGATCCTTTGCGGTATGTATCCTGCTGAGTATTACGGCGAGGATGTTATTGGTTTTTTAGATTCGTCTGTTTTTGCGGTTTGCCTGGCAATCGCTGCAATTATAATAACTCTTTATGTTATTAGTTGGATTTTCTCTAAAAACAACAAATCCGGTTGGCTTATTTTTGCTCTGGTTTTCTTTGCAATCGATACGGTTGGTATGTTTGCTTTTGTTGGATTTCAGTTCGATAGCATTATCGACATTGCTTTCCACGTGTGGGTTATTGTTTCACTTGCTATGGGCATAAATGCTTCTTCTAAACTCAAAAAACTGACGGAAGAAGAAGTTACAGTCCCCGAAGCTGAACAGACCGAGAAGATTGTAGAAAATGATCAAAATTCGGAAATGATTAGGATGGCTGAATCCAATGTAAAGTCGAGAATCCTGCTGGAAGCCGATGTGCTGGGGCATACAGTTACGTATCGTAGAGTAAAAAGGGTTAACGAACTTGTGATTGACGGAAAAGTGTATGATGAAATGGAAGCGTTGTTCGAATTTCGCCATTCTCTTAACGCACAGATTGACGGGCACACAATTGAGGTAGGCTTTGATGGAAAAGCCTACTCTTATATAGAGGTCGATGGCGAGATTGTTGCAAAGAAAATGAGATTAATTTAAGCAAATTACTATATTATCGATGATTAAAAACTCCAAGTCTAAGGCTTGGAGTTTTGCAATGATATTTATTTTTTGCTCGACGTTTGATACACATTTGTCATAGGAATGGGATATAAGGTATAAGCCTTATTTTATTTCGCGTAAGCAATATATATAAAAAATACAACTCCTTTTTGAATCCAATAAAGTGTTTGGGTGATTTTCGCGCTAATATCTGCAAAAGCCTCTATTTTTTATTGACAAAAGATGACAAAAGTGTTATGATACCTAGGTACGATTTTTTTATGTAATCCATTTCTATTTGAAAGAAGATGACCCCTTTTATGAGTACATTATTGTCGATTTCGGTTGCTTTGTTGGCCGGACTTTTGATGACTCGCTTATTCAAACCCTTTAAACTTCCTTCGGTTACAGCGTATCTCATTGCCGGCGTTCTCATCGGACCGTATTGCATTGGAGCATTGGGGCTGAAAGGTATTGGCTTTTCCACTATGGAAGAGGTTTCCGGCTTATCTCTTATCTCTGAGGTAGCACTTGGCTTTATTGCCTTTTCTATCGGCAACGAATTCCGTCTTTCGGATCTGAAAAAAACCGGAAAACAAGCTTTTGTGATTGGCATTTTTCAAGCACTAACCGCCACCGTAGTGGTGGATTTATCCTTGTTAGCGGTGCATTTTATTATGCCGGACAAATTAACCGTACCACAACTGATAACACTGGGTGCCATTGCGACAGCTACTGCACCGGCGGCCACCTTAATGGTAGTTCGTCAATACAAGGCAAAGGGACCGCTTACCAAATTATTGCTACCTATTGTTGCTTTGGACGATGCGGTCGGTTTGGTTGTTTTTGCCGTTTCCTTCGGTATTGCTAAAACTTTGGTTTACGGTAAAGTGGATTTAATTTCCATTTTGCTCAATCCTATGATTGAAATCGCTTGCTCCTTGGCGCTGGGGGCAGTGATGGGATGGATTTTAACCCAGTTGGAAAAACTCTATAACTCCAATACCAACCGATTGAATCTGTCGATTGGCTTTGTCTTTTTAACGGCTTCAATTTCTATGTTAGATTTTCATATTGGAGCGGTGCATATTCAATTCTCATCGCTTTTGGTATGTATGATGATGGGTACGATTTTCTGTAACACGTGTCCCTTGTCCCACGATTTAATGGCGTCGGCTGACCGTTGGACCTCGCCGCTTTTCGCTTTGTTTTTTGTGATCAGTGGCGCTGAGCTCGAGTTGAGTTGTTTTGTTGATGCAGCCATTTTTGTTATTGGTTTAATTTATATTCTCTCCCGCTGTGTGGGTAAATATTTCGGTACATCGTTCAGCGCAAAAATCACTCGGTGTTCTCCTAATATTTGTAAGTATTTGGGAATTACTTTGTTCCCCCAAGCCGGTGTGGCCCTTGGTATGTGTGCCACGGCTATGCAGTTAGGTCAACAAGGCGTTTTGATTCGCAACATCACCCTTTTTGCAGTCCTGATTTATGAATTGGTTGGCCCCATTCTTACCCGTTGTGCAATGACCGCTGCCGGTGAAATTCAGCCGATTCCGGTTGAGGTTAAAGAGCGCCGTCAGACCAAATTGGAAACTGCCAAATCTTTGGCAGCTTCAGAAACGAAAACCTCTAAAACCGAATAGCAGTGATATTCATCAAATGGATAAACAGAACACCCCGTCCGAACGGACGGGGTGTTCTGTTTATCGTTTTGTTTTATAAGTTTAATAACTTTTCCATATAGGCAATAATAGTATCCGAAAGGGAAACAGCTTCGGCCAGATTGTTGCCAATAGCCGAAATATACAATTTAATTTTTGGCTCAGTACCGGAGGGGCGAACAATTACTTGTGCTCCACCGGATAAGCGATAGCACAATACATCGGATTTAGGCAGTTTGATTTCGGTGGTGTTACCGGTGGCTACATCGGTTTCTACCGAGCTGTTATAATCTAAGAAAGCGGTTGTGTTCAGGCCGGCAATTTCTTTCGGTAAATTAGCTCGCAAATAGGCCATCGCATTGGAAATTTTTGCCATACCATCCTGTCCTTCGCAGGTGTAGCTCTTTTGACAACTGTAATAGTAGCCGTATTTTTGATAAAGCGAATCCAATACTTCAATTAAGGTTTTGCCTTTTCCTTTATAATACGCACACATTTCACAAATAAGCATCGAAGCAACTACAGCATCTTTATCACGTACTGCACTGCCGGCCAAATAGCCGTAACTTTCTTCAAAGCCAAACACAAAGCGTTCTTCTTCGTTTTTCTGTTCCAAGAGAAGAATTTGTTCGCCGATGAATTTAAAGCCGGTTAATACCTCTTTCAAGTCGCAACCGTAATCGGCCGCAATAGCATTGGCCAAATTAGTGGAAACAATGGTCTTTACAGCAATGGGGTGGTTGGGTAAAGTGCCGGATTCCTTGCGGCGTGAGAGGAGATAGTTCAATAATAAAGCACCGACGTCATTTCCGCTCATCAATTTGTATTCTTCTTGGTGCAAAACAGCAATGCCGACACGATCGCTATCGGGGTCGGTTGCCAACAAAAGGTCGGGATGGACAGTTTCGGTAAGTTTTAATGCACATTCGAAGGCTTGACGAATTTCCGGATTGGGGTAGGGGGCAGTCGGGAAATTTCCGTCCGGTAGTTCTTGTTCTTTTACCACCGTGACGTTTTCCACGCCAATGCGATTTAAAATTGCTCGTACCGGTTTATTACCGGCGCCGTGCAAGGGAGTGTAAACAACCTTGAGGTCTTTTAAGTTATAGCTATCATCGGCCAGCGATTGACTTTGCACTGCATCTAAATAGGCATTGACAACCTCGTCTTTGATGTAAATAATTTTACCCTCTTGAACGGCTTGTTCAAAATCGCAGGTTTTTACCCCGTCAAAAATATCTACCTTTTTTATCATCGAAAGAACATATTCGCTTTCTTTCAATCCCAATTGGCAACCGTCACTGCCGTAAGCTTTGTAGCCATTGTATTTGGAAGGATTATGGCTGGCCGTTAAAACAGCGCCGGCATCGCACTTCAAATAACGAACGGCAAAGGAAAGCATTGGGGTTGGGGCCAGTTCCGGATAGAGGTAAACGGTAACGCCGTTGGCAGCAAAAATAGATGCAGCATGTTTGGCGAATAAATCCGATTTAATTCGGCTATCATATGCAATGGCAACCTTGCCGTTTTGAGTAACTGAATTCACATAATCGGCAATTCCTTGGGTGGCTATGCCAACGGTGTAAATATTCATACGGTTGGTTCCGGCACCGATAACACCGCGCAAACCGGCAGTACCAAATTCCAAATCCTTATAAAAACGGTCATTGATTTCATCTTCGTTCCCGGCGATAGATTGAAGTTCTTCAATCAAATCTGTATCTGCCGAAGCACGTTCTAACCATCTTTTGTACTCTTGCATCATAATATTTACCTCCATAAAGTGTTAATTTAATCATAACCTATTTTTTACCATCTGTCAACCAAGTAAATTTTTATATAAATCGTAAGATTTTACTTGACATTGACGTTAAAATATAGTACAATAAACAAAAGTTTTGTGCTTTTGTGAAAAAAGGGTTCATTATGAATGAGTTTTTGCTGCAAAATCTAGCCCATCGGTCGGATGAAGAATTGGTTCGCGCCATCCGTAATGGGGATGACCAAGCCTTTGTCAATTTATACGAACGTTATCTTCCAAAAATTCGTACTATGGTGTATCCATTTCAGGGACTTGGCACCGATGCGGAAGATTTGGTACAAGAAGCTACCATTGGGTTTTTCACAGCCATTCACGTGTTTGATTTTCAAAGTGCTTCTTTTTCCACTTTTTGTTACACCTGTATGCGAAGGATGCTTATTGCCATACTTCGTAAGTCACATCAAAAAAAGAATTTCTCGTACCATACGGTGATTTGCACCGATGAATCTCTGTTTCAGTTACCTGCACCGGATAATACGGAAGCTGAGGTTATTGCAAAAGAAGAATTTTATCGATTAAAAAAGCGTTTAATAGAAGAACTATCTGAAACGGAGCGAGATGTTTTATATTATTACCTATTAGGGTGGGATTATAAGAGCATTGCTGATACCCTCCGCGTGGAGAAAAAAACCGTTGATAACGCATTACAGCGTATTCGTCGTAAATTACGCTGATGCGTTTTATATGCCCTTGGTAGCTTAACAGAAAAGCGTTGGAAACAAAGATGTCGGTGCGATTCCGTCTCGGGGTAAAATACCATTTCAAGTGAGGTACAAAACATGTTTGAAGACAAGACACTCGTATGCAAAGACTGCGGAGCAGAATTTGTGTTCACTGCCGGTGAGCAAGAATTCTATGAGTCGAAGGGTTTTGTGAATGAGCCGCAACGCTGCAAAGCTTGCCGTGACGCTCGCAAAAATGCCGGTCGCGCTCCAAGAGAGATGCATGAAGCCACTTGCGCTGCTTGCGGTGGCGTAGCAAAAATTCCTTTTGCTCCCCGCGATGACCGTCCGGTTTATTGCAGTGAATGCTTCGCTAAGATGAAGGAAGAGGCCTAAAGCTTACTCCCCGGTACTTAGACCAGCTTGACCTTTTTTTCTGATTTTTCGGGTCGTTCTTGTCGCGGTAGCCAATCGGTTACCGTGACGAAAAATCAGATTTTTAAAAAGAGTGCATTTCGTATCTATCGTCGGCACAATTAGTTACGTTCGGTTGTTACGAAATATACTCTTTTTATTATTTTCTTTATTAATTTATAACTTTTTAATTGATTTTTAGTAAAAATAACAGTTTTCAATTTTTTTTCGAAAATGCTTGACAAGCGTCCACAAGGTTGCTATAATATTTAGGTCGCTTGAAAGCGTGTACGAGCCATTAGCTCAGTTGGCAGAGCACTTGACTTTTAATCAAGGTGTCCGGAGTTCGAATCTCCGATGGCTCACCAAAGCATCGAGAATTTTCTCGATGCTTTTTTTTAGAAAAATTTAGGCTCTTTGTCAATAGTTGGGGTAAAGAGTTAAAACAGAAAAGATTTATGCAAGCAGTCGCAATTAGGCGGCTGCTTGTTTGTTATTAGAATTTTGATGTGAAAATATATGTAAAATACGGTTTCTAAAACGTTTAA
>JAZNIW010000056.1:0-17059 GCA_045577695.1 Acutalibacteraceae bacterium | reverse complement strand
AGAGCCCACTGACAACTTTGAACGGCAAATCCGTGAAAGTGTCATAGTGGGTTACGTACTTTGAAAAAGTGTGTAATAAAAAAGAGCAGGGGGTAAACCTACTCAAAAATAAAAATAAAAAAACGAGTGCTCATTTCCAACATTCAAGTTGGTTATGAACACTCGATATGGTGCGGGCGACAGGACTTGAACCTGCACATCGAAGACACTAGATCCTAAGTCTAGCGCGTCTGCCAATTCCGCCACGCCCGCATAATACTTGGCACTTTTAAAAAGTGTGTAGTTTATTTTACCCAAAACGAAAGGCTTTGTCAAGGGGAAAGAGAAGATTTTTTGGGAAATGGAAGAGAAGATTTTTTGGGAAATGGTTACCTTGGCGGTGGAATGTGAGCTGCGGATGACTCTTTTTTGTTTCTCGGTGCGGAGGAGAGGGAAAAGAAAAAATGCTAAAAAATGCTTTACTTTTTTAAAAGTTTGTGGTATACTAACTCTGTTCCGTTTTCTGGGAGTGGGGGTTTACCGCTTTTTCGGTGGTCACCGTCCCTACGCTCGGTAACAGGAATAATAAAATATGAGAGGTGACAACAATGACGAAAGAAGTCAAGCAACAGGTTATCGAAACCTACGCTACCCACGAAGGAGATACCGGTTCTCCCGAAGTACAAATTGCGTTGCTTACCACCCGCATCAACGAATTGACCGAGCATTTGAAGGTTCACACCAAGGATCATCATTCGCGTCGCGGTTTGTTGAAGATGGTTGGTCATCGCCGCAATCTTCTGGCTTACTTGATGAAAAACGACATCGAAAGATACCGTTCTATCATTAAGCGTTTGAACATTCGTAAGTAGGTACGACACAAAAATCGGGCGGATTGACCCAATCGGGTCGGTCTGTCCGTTTGTTATGAAATGGCTTTTGCTGTTTGGTAACAAGGAGTGGCAAAGCGGGAGGCGATTAGCAGTGAATTGACGATTTAACTCTCCTTTTTTGGGAATTTTAAGGCGTGAATTTATTGCTAAACCTTCCTGCTTTATATGAGGTAAAAAAGAGGAGGATACTGAAAATGTACGATAATTTTAAGGTTTACAGCACCGAATTTGCCGGCCGTACCTTAACGGTTGAAATCGGCAAAATGGCCCAGCTTGCCAGTGGTTCCTGCTTGGTACGCTACGGCGAAACCGCGGTATTTTGTGCCGCGACGGCTTCGGCCAGACCGCGAGATGGCATTGACTTTTTGCCCCTTTCGGTTGATTTTGAAGAAAAACTTTACTCGGTTGGTAAAATTCCCGGCTCCTTCACCCGCCGCGAGGGCAAACCCACCGACAAGGCGATTCTCGCTTCGCGCGTGATCGACCGTCCCATTCGCCCCTTGTTCCCCAAGGATATGCGCAATGACGTTTCGATTGTTTGTACTGTTATGTCGGTTGACCCGGATTGCTCACCTGAAATCGTTGGTATGATTGGTGCTTCGATTGCTATTTCCATCTCGGATATTCCGTGGGATGGCCCGATTAGCGGTGTTTCGGTTGGCTATGTTGATGGGGAAATTGTCTTGAATCCCAACTACGAGCAACAAAAGAAATCCGAAATGCAGGTGACGGTTGCTTCGACGGCTGATTTGGTTGCTATGATTGAAGCCGGTGCAAAAGAAGTTTCGAACGAGGTAATGTTTGACGGCATTATGAAAGGCCATGCCGAAAATCAAAAATTGGTGGCCTTCATCAACGATATCAGAGCCGAAATCGGCAAAGAGAAGTTTACGTTTGAAACTTCCGAACCCGATCCCGAAATGTTTGAGGCTATCAAAGAGTTCGCCATTGAGGATGTTCGCGCCGCATTAGACACCGACGATAAAAATGTACGCGATGAGCGGTTGCTTCCTGTTTACGATGCCGTACATGCTAAGTTTGATGAGGTTTATCCCGAAATGGAAGCCAAGATTGACGAGTGTATGTACAAATTGCAAAAATATGTGGTTCGTCGCTGGTTGCTGGATGATGGCAAACGCGTGGATGGCCGTGGTATTGACGAAATCCGTCCCCTTTCTTCCGAAGTTGGATTGCTGCCCCGTGTACACGGTTCCGGCTTATTCTCCCGCGGTCAAACACAGGTTCTCACCATAGCCACCTTGGGTTCGATTCGTGACAGCCAATTGTTAGACGGCATTGATGATGAAGAAACCAAACGCTATATGCACCACTACAATATGCCTTCCTACTCGGTGGGCGAAACACGTCCTTCGCGTGGTCCCGGCCGTCGTGAAATCGGTCACGGTGCTTTGGCCGAGCGTGCCTTGTTGCCGGTTATCCCCAGCGAAGAAGAATTCCCCTATGCCATTCGTTTGGTTTCGGAAATTCTTTCGTCCAACGGTTCGACCTCGCAGGGTTCCATCTGCGGTTCTACCTTGGCTTTGATGGATGCCGGTGTGCCGATTAAGGCTCCCGTTGCCGGTATCTCCTGCGGTTTGATTACCGAAGGCGACCGTTTTATGACTATGGTTGATATTCAAGGTCTGGAAGATTTCTTTGGCGATATGGACTTTAAGGTGGCTGGTACGCACAAGGGTATCACCGCCATTCAAATGGATTTAAAAATCCACGGTTTGACCCCCGAAATCATCAAAGAGGCACTGGAGAAAACCTACAAAGCCAGACTCTTTATTTTGGATGAAGTTATGCTCAAATGTATCACCGAGCCGCGTGCCGAAGTTTCTAAATACGCGCCCAAGATGCTCAGCACAAAAATCCATCCCGATAAGATTCGTGAGGTTATTGGTTCGGGCGGTAAAGTGATTCAAAAAATCCAATCTGACTGCAACTGCAAAATCGACATTGATGATGACGGTAATGTGTTCATTTCTGCCATTGACGGTGACGATGCAAAACGCGCTTTGATGATTGTGGAAACGATTGCGTTAGATCCCGAAATCGGTGCTGTTTACAAGGGCAAAGTTACCCGTTTGATGAACTTTGGTGCTTTTGTAGAAATTGCCCCCGGTAAAGAGGGCTTGGTTCACATCAGCAAGTTGGATGTAAAACGCGTGGAAAAGGTAGAAGATTGTGTTACCGTCGGTGACGAAGTCATCGTTAAGGTGACCGAAATTGATGACCAAGGTCGTTTGAATCTCAGCCGTCGCGATGCTTTGATTGAAATCGAAGGGTTAACCCCCGAAGATGATGGTCAAGCAGAGGATCGTCCTCGTCGCGGCAGTCGCCCCGGGTTCAAAAACCATCGTCGCTAAATTAAAACAAAATGTACTGCTAAAGGGAGACGCTTCGCTTAGAAGCGCTCTCCCTTTTTTCTTTTTGTATAAAAATGGCACTTCGATTCAAGAGGTGCGTTAAAAAAACAGAGAACAGAAAAAGCAAACACACCCACCTACCAACAGTAGAGGGTGTGTTGTTTAAAAAACCATTACATAAATGGCGCGAATAAATTGAGGAGGGTTTGCTTCACTTTTGTTTGGAAGGGACGGTGCTGCCAGTCCTTTAAAAGAATTTCTTGACTTTCTTGTTGCAGGGTCAAAAAGTGTTGCTTCATATGGGAGATGGAGTGGGTGCCACACAGCCAAGCGCCGCACTCAAAGTGGAAAAAGAAACTGCGGTAATCCATATTGACGGTGCCGACGGTAGCGACCCGGTCATCTGAAACGAAAAACTTCGAATGAATAAAACCGGGGGTATATTCAAAGACCCGTACGCCGGCATTCAGCAATTCGTCGTAGGATTTTTGAGTGACGGGATGCACATAAGTTTTATCCGGAAGGTGGGGGGTGATGATGCGTACATCAATACCCGAACTGGCGGCGAGGGTTAAGGCTCGCATCATAGTATTATCCACAATCAGATAAGGGGTGGCAATATAAACATACTTTTGTGCCGTATTTAACATTTGCAGATAAATGCCTTCGGCAGGGTTTTTGTCGTTGGTTGGCCCGTCACAGTAGGGAAGGACAAAACCATCCGTCTGCTTCTTGCAATGGGCAATATAGCGGGAAAACGGTTGCTTTTCCCCCACACAAAAGCCCCACATAGTTAGAAACATTACAGCAAAAGAGGAAACGGCTTCGCCCTTGAACATCATGGCGCAATCCATCCAATAGCCGAACCGTTTTTGACGGTTGATGTATTCATCGGCTAAGTTCATTCCACCGGTGAAGGCTACTTTTCCGTCAATCACCACGATTTTTCGGTGGTTGCGGTTATTCATAAAAATGTTTACCGAGGGGCGAATGCGGTTGAAAACAGAAACCTGAAACCCTTCGGACGAGAGGCGTTTGACAAAACCGCGATATTGCCGCGTGATGGAGCCGAAATCGTCGAAAAGAATGCGGATTTCCACCCCCTTAAGTTTCTTGCGGCGCAACACTTGCAGAATATCTTCCCACATACTATCTTCGGCTAAAATAAAAAATTCCAGAAAAATATATTGTTCGGCTTTTTCCAACTCTTCCAACAAAAAGGGAAAAGCTTTTTCTCCGGGAGCCAAAAAGGTGGTTTCGGTATTTTGATAAAATGGAAAACCCGAGGCTTGGGATAAATAGATTGCTTGACGGGAATGGTGCAAATCGTCATACAACAAACGACTCTTTACGGTAGCATCTTGGATTAAATAATCTTTGGAATCGGCTGCGAAATGGTTCATTTTTCGCTTGACATAGGGGAATACCCTTCCGCCGCCCCAGACCAAATAAATCAATCCGCCGACGGCCGGTAACAGCAGAATATACATAATCCAAGTGATTTTATAACTGGGGTTGGTTTTTCGATTAACGATATAAATAACGATAATAATGCTGAAGAGTTCCAATAAGGCATACACGAAAATACTCTTTTCCGCAAAAAAGTAGGTAATGGCAACAACCACACCAATTTGCAATAGCAAAAAAAGGGCCGTTAGCATTAAGCGTGTTTTGACGTTGGCACCGCGACGGTGTTGCTTTTTTTGTTTGATGGACAACCGTTTTCCTCCCTTCTTTGTTATTATTTTATTATACAACAAGAAAAACCCAAATGCAAATCTTCTTTTAGCGGAAGAAATCTTGCTTTTTTGAAAAATAATGGTTGGAGTATTGAAAAAAATGTGGTACAATAGTAAATAAGATATTTTGAAATTAGGTGAACAGTTTGGAATATACTCAAATTGCCCGGCGCGTACAAGGTTTATGGATTCAAAATGAGCGATTCTCTACCACCCATATTTCGGTCAATTTATATTTACCGTTGGAGAAAGAAACCCTAGCGGCTAATGCCTTATTGCCATTTGTGTTGTCCTCATGTTGCGCCGCTTATCCAGCTTTTAGTGACCTTCATTTGCGGTTGGCCCAACTTTATGGTGCCGATGTTGGCGGTATGGCGGATAAAATCGGCGATATGCAGATATTGCGCTTTTTCTCCTACTGTATAAACGACGACTTGGCTCCCGACGGGACCTGCGTGGTTGAGCAGGCTTGTGATTTGCTTTTTTCGATGTTGTTCGAGCCTTCGGTGCAGGGGGATTCCTTTTTGTCCGCCGATATCGAACGGGAACGCCGCCTAACCTTAGAAAAAATTGCCGGAATCGTTCACGATAAGCGCGGCTATGCTGTGTATCGCACTCTCTCCACGATGTACGAGGGGGAGGCTTTTGGTGAACTGAAAACCGGAAGTGCTGAGGCCGTTTCACGTATTACCGAATGTGATTTATACGCGGCCTATCGTCGTGTGATGAGTCGGGCAATGGTGCGGGTACAGGTAGTTGGGAAAGAGGTTCCAAACCGTTTATTCGAGCGGCTTGCTGAGCGTTTTTCTGCCTTTTCGGGTGACCCGTATACTCGTTTGGTTGCCAAGCCGAAAGAATTGCCGGTCTGCGTGCGCCGTGTTGACGAACCGATGGATGTCACCCAAGGAAAACTGGTGTTGGGTTTGGTTTCTTCTGAGATTGAACCCGAATCTCAATCGGTCTATCGTTCGGTTTTTGCCGACCTGTTGGGCGGCGGCCCCTATTCGAAGTTATTTACGAATGTGCGTGAAAAAATGAGTCTCTGTTATTATTGTTCGGCAAGAGTTAATCGCAACAAGGGATATTTGCTTATTGATTGCGGGGTAGAACCCGAAAATGCAAAACAAGCCGAGACTGAAATTTTAAATCAGTTGGAAGATCTCAAACAGGGGCGTTTTACAAAAGAAGAACTGGATGCTTCGATTCGCAGCATTCGCGATACCTTTCTTGGTTTGAACGACCGTCAATCCGCGTTGGATAGTTGGTATGCTATGAGTTTGGCCGAGCAACCGCTTTCTCCCGAAGATTTTATTACCGCGGTGGAAGCCGTTACGCCGGAGGATATTATGCGCGCCGCCGCCTCCTATCATCTGGATACCGTCTATCGTATTTTGCCCAACCATACATCAAAAGGGGGAAGTAGATAATGGCGTTACAAAAAATTAAAAGCACCCTTTTGCAAAAGGAATATGAGGTGTATCGTCATCCGTCGGGGCTTACGGTTCTGTTGGTTGCTATGCCCGGTTTTTCCTCCTACTACGGATTGTTCGGTACGAAATACGGTTCGGTGGATACCGGCTTTTTGGGAGCCGATGGGCAACGGGTAGAATTGCCGGCCGGCATTGCCCATTTTTTAGAGCACAAGTTGTTTGAAAGTGAAGACGGTGATGCTTTTGCTAAGTACGCCGCTACCGGCGCCTATTCCAATGCTTATACTTCCTTTGACCGCACCTGCTATTTGTTTTCCTGCTCGCGGCGGTTCTACGATAATTTGGAAATTTTATTAGATTTTGTTCGGTCACCTTACTTCACAGCAGCTACGGTTGAAAAGGAACAAGGCATTATCGGACAAGAGATTAAAATGTATGATGATATGCCTAATTGGCGTGTTTTATTCAATATGTTAGAGGGGATGTTCCACAATCACCCCGTGCGTACGGATATTGCCGGTACGGTTGATTCTATCGCCCAAATCAGCCATTCCTTGTTGTACGATTGTTACCATAGATTTTACAGTCTTTCAAATATGTTTTTGGTATTAGCCGGTGATTTTCAAACCCAAGAAGTTGCCTCCTTTATTGAGAAGCATTTAACAGAACCAAAAGAGTCGATAGCCGATACGGATTCGGTGTTGCCGAATGAGCCAACCAATGTGGTCACCCATCGCGTGGTAGCAAAAATGGATGTTGCCAAACCATTGTTCAGCATTGGCTTTAAATCTCCCGAACCGGTGGCCACTCCGGATGCCAAACAGTTGGTGACAATGGAAATTTTAATGAAAATGTTGGCCGGCCCGGCTACGCCGCTTTACAAGCAGTTGCTGGATGAGGGCTTGATTAACGAAGAGTTTTCTATGGAATTTTTCAACGGGCGTGGCTTTGCCCTTCCTTTGTTTGATGGCGAATCGGAACATCCCGATCGCGTGCTGGATTTGTTGCTTCAAAAGGCCGAATCCTTTCGCTGCGAAGGAATCGACGAAATCTTGTTCGAGGCCGTCCGTCGCGAACTATATGGTCATTGCATTCTTCGGTTTGATTCTTCCGAAAGTGTTTGCGCTATGCTAGCAGATTCTTACGTGTTGGGATATGATTTGTTTGCATACTTTGACCTTCTGGCCCACATTCAACCAGCCGATATTTTGCCGGCTTTGGATTGGTTCCGCCGAGAGCGTTCGGTTCTTTCGGTTATTGAACCAAACATTCAATCGGGAGGCGAAAATAAATGAACAGTATAACAATTTTCGGTATTACCGTGACGGTTGACCCAATAGCCATCAATCTATTTGGTTATTGGAATATTTATTGGTATGGTATTATTATTGCGCTTGGAGTTTGCTTGGCCTTGATTTACGGCCTGAAAAATGCCGACCGTTTTGGCATAAAAGGCGACCATATTATTGATTCCTTTTTGGTGGTTCTTCCGGTGAGTATTTTATCGGCCAGAGCCTATTACATCCTCTTCGATTCCTCGGGCGAAAGCAGCTTCCGTGATTTTTTCAATTTCAGTGACGGCGGAGGGTTTACCGGCCTTGCGATTTACGGTGGCATCATCGGCGCCGCAATTACAATTTTTATTATGCAACGCATCTATCGGTTTTCGCTCTTGGCGGCGCTGGATATTACATCGATTGGCTTTCTTATTGGACAGGGGGTCGGTCGATGGGGAAACTTTATCAATCAAGAGGCCTACGGCACGTTCACAGGAAGCGATTGGTTTGGTATGACGGGTGGCCGAATTGCCGCCGAAATGGGAAGCGACCAGTTGGTGCATCCATGCTTTTTGTATGAGTCGCTTTGGTGTATCGCCGGATTTTTCTTGTTAAACTATCTTTCCAAACGTCGTCAATATAAGGGCCAAATTGCTTTATTTTACGGTCTTTGGTATGGATTTGAACGCACCTTTATCGAACTGCTCCGCACCGACAGCTTGATGATTGGCCCTTTGCGTGTTTCGTGTGTGCTTTCGGCCTGCTTATGTATTGCCTGTGCAGCAACGTTACTTTTTTTGCGCCGTCGCTATCGGGCGGAACAGGTAGACTATCAACCGCAATTCTCCACCGTTTCGCAAATGGTGGTCGAAAAAGGAAAAGACGGTTCGGATGAATCATTAGGAGGAAAAGAAAATGAAACTTATTGACGGAAAAGCGATTGCGGCCAAAACCAAAGAAGAATTGCGCCAGCAAGTGGAAACCTTAAAAGAACAAGGCGTTTCGGTGGGATTGGCTGTGATTATCGTTGGGGATGACGCTGCCTCGCGCGTGTATGTTAATAACAAGAAAAAGGCATGCGAACAACTGGGCATTTATTCCGAAGAATATGCACTGCCGGCCGATACCGATATGGAGTCTCTATTGGGGCTGATTGAAACTTTAAATGCACGTAAGGATATCAACGGTATTTTGTGTCAACTTCCCTTGCCGCGCCATTTGGATGAAAAGGCCGTAATTCATGCCATTTCTCCCGAAAAGGATGTCGATGCATTTCATCCGGCCAACGTGGGAAAGATTATGATAGGAGATTATGATTTTCTTCCATGCACACCGGCCGGCGTGATGCGTCTGCTCACGGAATCGGGAATTTCGCCGGAGGGCAAACACTGTGTGGTTATTGGTCGTTCCAATATCGTTGGCAAGCCGATGGCGATGTTGCTGTTGCACCAAAATGCCACGGTTACCATCTGTCATTCCAAAACCCAAAACCTCAAAGAGATAACGGCAAAGGCCGATATCTTGGTAGCGGCGGTCGGCCGTGCCAATTTTGTAACTCCTGATATGGTCAAAGAGGGGGCCGTTGTGATTGATGTCGGTATGAATCGACCGGCCGACGGAAAACTTTGCGGCGACGTAGATTTTGAAGCTGTGAAAGAAAAATGTTCTTATATCACACCGGTGCCGGGCGGTGTCGGGCCAATGACGATTGCGATGCTGATGGCCAATACCGTAACGGCCGCAAAACGGCAAAACCAAATTGTGGAAAGGGTTTGAGAATATGCCGAAAATCAAACGGCGTATCACAACGATATTGGTCTGCCTTTTGTTGCTGATTCCCTTCAACGGTTCTGCTTTGGCCGAAGGGGTCGTTGCCACGGTGAAAGAACATAAACTTTCTCTTATTTTGCCCGAAGGGGCGGTGATACTCAATGAGGAAACAGCAGAAGACCACAAAGAATGGATTACCTCGTTTGGGTATACCGTAGCTTCCTTTACCAATTATTTAAAGATGAATTCGATTCTTCTCTTTGCTACCGAACCCGAAAGCGGATTGCAGATTTCGGTAAAAACGTGGGATTCTGAATTCTCCAAAAGCACCGAAGATATGGCCTATTTATCGGACGAAGCGATGCGGTCGGTGGCCCGCGAGTTGGTTCGCGTCAAAGGGGCTTCGTATAAAACGGTCATCGTGAACGGAATGCAGTTGTTGGAAATTCGCAGCAGTGGAAAGGACAGCGGCGGTTCATTTTGTTCGGTGCAATATGTTACCATTCGAAATGGCTCATTTTATTCGGTCAATCACGCATTTGCCGGTCCTTTGAACCAAGAGAAGGTGCAGCAAGCGTGGGATTCGATTGTCTCCTTGCAGATAAAGGATACCGTAACAGCCCCGGCTTGGGATATGGCATCTATTTTTGAAACCATTTTGATTTCTGCCTTGATTTTGTTGGCTTTGTTTGCCATTGGTGTGGTGCTCTATTCTTTTGTGCAGGATTGGCGGCATCGTCGGTCTGCATCGGCGGATGAGGTGGCATATATCGAACGCCGCAATCGTTTCAAGCGAAAATAACAAAAATACCGAAACGAAATTTAAACATTTCGTTTCGGTATTTTTTACTCCTTTTTATTGGATAAATAGGAATCGATGGCTTGGGCGGCTTTTTTGCCGGCCCCCATCGCCAAAATAATGGTGGCAGCGCCTGTAACGGCATCTCCACCGGCATAGACGCCTTGCCGACTGGTTTGACCGGTTTCATCTAGGGTGATAATGCAACCGCGTTCGTTGGCGGAAAGCCCCGGTGTGGTGGTGTGAATTAAGGGGTTGGGGGAGGTACCGATGGCGATAATCAAGGTATCGACTTCTAAGGTAAAGGCACTGTTGGGAAGGGCGACGGGACGGCGGCGTCCCGAAGCATCGGGTTCGCCTAATTCCATTTTTTCCAAACGAACGCCGCAAACCGCCCCCTTATCATCACCGCAAATTTCCAAGGGATTGACCAAGGTGCGAAAAATAATGCCTTCTTCTTGGGCGTGCTCGACCTCTTCCTTGCGGGCGGGCATTTCTTCCATACTGCGACGGTAGAGAATGCTTACCTCCTCGGCACCGAGCCGTAGGGCCGAACGGGCGGCATCCATAGCGACATTTCCGCCCCCTACCACGGCAACTTTTCGCCCGCGGTGCAAGGGGGTTTTGCTTTGTTCTTGATAGGCTTTCATTAAATTGATACGGGTTAAAAATTCATTCGCCGAAAAAACGCCGTTCAGACCTTCTCCCGCAATGCCCATAAAGCGGGGCAATCCTGCACCGGTGCCGATGAAAATGGCATCGAACCCGCTTTCCAGTAGTTCATCCACCGTAAGAATTTTGCCAATGACCATATTGGTTTCAATGATTACACCCAAGGCCTTTAAATTTTCAATTTCGCTTTGCACAATGTCTTTTGGTAGGCGGAATTCGGGAATTCCGTAGACCAAAACACCACCGGCCAAATGCAGGGCTTCAAATACCGTAACGGCATATCCTTTTTTTGCCAGTTCGCCGGCAACGGTTAGACCGGCCGGCCCAGAGCCGACCACAGCGACTTTTTTCCCATTTTGGGGAGAGGGTAGGGGTTGTTTTGTTTGATGTTCACGGTGCCAATCGGCCACAAATCGTTCCAACCGGCCGATACCGACTGATTCGCCCTTGATGCCGCGCACGCAAGCACTTTCACATTGGCGTTCTTGCGGACAAACACGACCGCAAATGGCGGGCAATGAGGTAGAGCGATTTAACACGGCATAGGCCGCTTCGAAATCGCCGCGGGTAATCGGTTCAATAAAAGCGGGGATATCAATGGCAACGGGGCATTTGCTTTGACAGGGTTTATGTTTGCAGTTCAAACAACGGTGTGCCTCGCGAATGGCCATTTCTTCGGTATAACCTAAAGCTACCTCGGAAAAGTTTTGGTTTCGTACCGTGGGGGCTTGGCAGGGCATTGGGCAACGTCCGGAGTCTATATTATAGTTCATAGTTAGTTTTTCACCTTCTTGCGGAGTAGATTGCAATTTTTTTCGCGGCGCTCGATTTCGGTCTTTTTATAAATGCTGCTGCGGGTTATGGCTTCTTCAAAATCAACCAAATGGCCGTCAAAGTCGGGGCCGTCAACACACGCAAACTTGGTTTTACCCCCGATCGTTAACCGACAGCCGCCGCACATACCGGTGCCGTCAATCATAATGGGATTCATCGAAACGGTGGTTTTAATGCCGTATTCTTTGGTGAGCAGACAAACGTATTTCATCATCATAAGCGGTCCGATAGCAAAAACCTCGTCGTACTGCTCGCCCGCGCTGACCCACTCTTTCAAGGCATCGGTTACCAACCCTTTTTGGCCGTAACTACCGTCATCGGTGCAAATTTTTAAGCGGTTGGAAACGGCACGGAATTCGTCTTCTAATAATACCAGTTCGTGGGTGCGGTAGCCGGCGATGGTATCGACCGTAGCACCCATTTCGTGCAATTTTTTGGCAATGGGGTAGGCGATGGCATTGCCCACACCACCACCAATAACGGCTACCTTTTTCAATCCCTCCAATTGGCTGGGTTTGCCAAGCGGTCCCACAAAATCGTGAATATAATCGCCCTCTTCCAGTTGGCCGAGTTCGGTTGTAGCCTCACCCACCATTTGAAAAATGATGGTAATGGTACCGGCCGTGCGGTCGTAGTCGGCAATGGTTAAAGGAATTCGTTCGCTGTTTTCAGTGGCACGGAAAATAATAAATTGACCCGGCTCGGCTTTCTTGGCAATGAGGGGGGCATCTACCTTCATTTGAATAACCGAGGGATTTATGATTTTTTTATGAATGATTTTGGTCACAAAACTTCCTCTTTTCTGATGCTTGCATTACCAATCATTATACTATGTTTTGTATGGGATTTCAAGAAAAAACCTTACGAAAAAAGAAAAATTAAAAAAGAAAAGCAAACATTACGAAAAAAGAAATGCAAGTGTTGGAATTTTCAGCTAACTTTTTCGTTTTCTTCCAATTTTATCCCAAAAAAAGAAAAACATCCTTAAACGCGGCGGGCTTTTATGGGGAAAATACTTGCAATTCGCACCGCTTGGGGGTATAATGAAAACAAAGAAAAACATTTTCTTGTCTTGGAGGGTTCTATGACCGAGATTATTTCGATAAAATTTAAAAAGGACGGCCGAGTATATTACTTCGACCCTGACGGCCAATCTTTCCATGACGGTCAGCGCGTTGTGGTGGAAACCGCTAAAGGAGTAGAGTGTGGCTATGTCTCGGGTACCAACCGCAACATTCCCGACAGTCAGATTGTTTCTCCCTTAAAAAAAGTGTTGCGGGTTGCCAATGCGGCCGATTTAAAGCGCATTGCTGAAAATGAAGAAAAGGCAGAAAAAGCCTTTGCGTTTTGCGAGGAACAGATTGCCAAACTAAAACTGGATATGAAATTGTGTGAAGTTGAAGTTTCGTTTGATTCGGGTAAAATGCTCTTTTTCTTTACTTCGGACGGACGGGTGGATTTCCGCGAGCTGGTAAAAATTTTAGCCGCCAATTTTAAAACCCGCATCGAGCTGCGGCAAATTGGTGTACGGGACGAGGCCAAGTTGTTAGGTGGTCTTGGTGTTTGCGGGCAACCGTTTTGTTGCAGCCGCTTTTTAGATACCTTTCAGCCCGTTTCGATAAAAATGGCCAAAGAGCAAGGATTATCGCTCAACCCCGTGAAAATTTCGGGTAGTTGCGGTCGGCTTATGTGCTGTTTGAAGTATGAACAAAATGCGTATGAATACCTCAATTCCTTAACTCCCCAGCCCGGCTCACTGGTGAAAACTCCCGATGGGGAAGGTGTGGTGCAGGATGTTAATCTGCTTTCGGGTATGTTAAGCGTAAAAATGGGGGAAGATAGTGCTTTGGTGCAAAAATTCCACCGCGACAATGTGACGGTTTTGCGTGCTGCACGCGGCAAGGGAAAAAAACCGCCGAAAATCGAATCGACAGTGGAAGAATAAAACAATATTTTTGGGAATTTTGCAAAAATAACTTGAAAAATCTAATTTATATGTTAGAATAGAAAATGTACATAGGAGGTGTATGTAAATGGCATATGTAATTTCCGATGCTTGCATCAGCTGTGGTGCTTGTGAGGCTGCCTGCCCTTGCGAAGCAATTTCGGCCGGTGATGCAAAATACGTTATCGACGCTGAAAAATGCGTGGATTGTGGTAGTTGTGCAGCCGGTTGTCCGGTAGAAGCTATCGCTGCAGAGTAATAAAAAAGGCCGCTTGAGGGAGACACTTCGTAAAGAAGTTGTCTCTCTCGGTTTTTTTCTATTTTAAATTGTTTTGAAAAATACATAGCGAGGAAGGTTATTATGGAAAAAAAGGTTTTGGTTGAGGTTTCGGCTCGCCACATTCATTTAAGTCAAGAACACTTGGAAATCTTGTTTGGTAAAGGGGCTACTCTCACCCCTAAAAAAAATCTTTCCCAACCGGGTCAATATGCCTGCGAAGAGCGCGTGAAGGTGATTGGCTCCAAAAAAGAATTGGCCGGCGTTTCTGTTTTGGGACCGGTTCGTCCCAAAACGCAGGTTGAACTTTCGCTGACCGATGCGCGTTCCATCGGGGTGGTCGCTCCCATTCGCGAATCTGGCGATGTAGCGGCAAGCGGCAGTTGCAAACTGGTGGGGCCGTGCGGTGAAGTCGATTTGGAAGAGGGTGTCATTGCTGCCAAACGGCATATTCACTTTACTCCCGAAGACGGGGAACGTTTTGGCGTGACCGATAACCAAGTGGTTTCGGTTCAAATTCAAAGTGAGGGCCGTAGTTTGGTCTTCGGCGATGTGGTGGTACGTATCAGCCCCCAATACGCCGCAGCAATGCACATTGATACCGATGAGTCGAATGCCGCAGGCATTGGCTTTACGGCAGACGGTTTGATTCTGGATTGATGAAGGAACCGCTTGGCATTTACATTCACGTTCCTTTTTGCGCGTCGAAGTGTGCCTATTGCGATTTTTATTCATTCTCGGGTGAGAAAAAAGAGATCGCGCGCTATGTGGAGCGGCTTATATCTGAAATTCGTCGGTGGGGTGGGGCGCTTTCAGCCCCCCCTATCGATACTTTGTATTTTGGGGGAGGTACGCCAAGCATCCTTTCTTCCGGACAAATCAAAGCGATAATCGATGTGGTTAAAGAATCATTTTCGCTTATAAATCCGGAAATTACGCTTGAGGCCAATCCTGCTGACCAAACAAAGGCCTTTTGGCAAAGTGTGGCGGAGGCCGGCGTCAATCGTGTTTCTCTAGGGGTACAATCAGCGGTAGAAGAGGAGCTCCATCTTCTTTCCCGACGTCATCGAAATGCGGATGTTATCCACACTGTGGCGGCGGTTCGTGCGGCCGGCATTTCCAATATTTCGTTCGATTTAATGCTCGGCATTCCCTCCCAAACCGAAGAATCCTTGATGCGTTCGTTGGATTTTTCTCTTTCTTTTTCGCCTTGCCATATTTCCACCTATCTGCTTTCCTTGGAGAAGGGCACTCCGCTCTTTGAACGGCAAGCGGAATTAGACATTCCCACCCCGGATACAGCGGCTGACCTGTATTTGGCGGCGAGCAAGCGGTTAAAACAAGAGGGATATCAACGGTATGAAATTTCCAACTTTGCTATTCCGGGCTTTGCATCCCGTCACAACACCAAGTATTGGTTGGGGGAAGAGTATCTGGGATTTGGGCCCTCGGCGCATTCGTTTCTACGAGGAAAACGCTTTTATTACCCGCGCGAGTTTGAGTCCTACTTGCAACAACCAACCGTAGTAGAGGACGGGAGTGGCGGCGATTTGGCCGAAACCGTTTTGCTGCGCTTACGATTGGCGGATGGACTTTCGCGTTCACAATTGGTCAACCGATTCCCAACAGAATTTCCAGAAGATGGATGGCAACGCCTTTGGCAAAAGGCCGCCGTTTTTCAAGCTCACGGACTGGTGACCCGAAGGGGAGACACCGTTGCTTTGACCGATGCGGGGGCTGTGGTTTCCAATGCAGTGATTGCTGCCTTGGTCGAGGCTTTAGGGATATAAAAAACGGCCTTGGCTATTCGCAAGGTCGTTTCAAAACCAAAGATTTATTTGGTAAAGGTGAGAATTTTATCGGTTTCTTTGAAGATTTTTTTCAATGAGGACAACACCTCTTTGGGAAGACCGTTTGCTGAGGTGGATTGTACCCCAAGCAGTTCGTCACAACTGACTTCATAATAGGCCGAAAGTTTGATTAAAAAATCCAGCCCGCATTCCCGTATTCCTTTCTCGTAATGGGAAAGAAGGGCCTGTGAAACGCCGAGGTCTATCGCGGCTTGTTTTTGAGAAATCCCTTTGGATTTTCGCAAGTCGGATATTATTTTGGGGAAATTGCAATTCATAAAGGCACCTCCTTTTATTCACAAGTAATGACATTATAATACATTATTCCCTGTTTGTAAATAGCAAAAATATACAAATTGTAAACCCTTTTTTTGACAAGGAGAGCAGACGATGAGAACCTATAAGCTCCATTTTATTCGGCATGGAATGACAGATGGAAACCTAAAAGGACAATATATAGGGATTACGGATTTAAAAATTACTACAAATGGTATAAAAGAGCTGGAAACCTTGAAAGCACAGGGGATTTATCCCAAATGCGGCTTGGTCTTTTCCAGCCCGCTTTCTCGTGCCAGAGAAACGGCCGAAATTTTGTATCCCGCACAGGAAATCATATTGAACGATTCTTTTCGCGAGATTGATTTTGGCGATTTCGAGGGAAAAACAGCAGCCGAGCTAAAGGACAACCCCGATTATAAAAAATGGATAGCGGGTGAATTGGCGGTAGCTCCGGGCGGCGAAACAACCATCGATTTTGCAACGCGCCTCTGCCAAGGGGTGCAAGAAGTGGTGCACCGTATGATGAAAGAAGGAGTGTATTCGGCCGCCATTGTGATGCATGGTGGCGCCATTATGACCCTACTTTCGGTAGCGGCTTTGCCCCGTGCCAAAATGTCCGAATGGGCTTGTGGAAACGGTCGGGGATACACCGTTCAAATCACGCCATCACTCTATCAAAGAAGTGGTTTGCTGGAAGTGATAGGGGAAATTCCCGAAAACGGTGCTCGCGTTTTAAATGGAAAACAAAAGGAGATTATGTCTTAGCGTTTTGGCTAGCCAAAGCATTCAAACTTGAATCAGGTTTTGAAAGACATATTTTTCGCTATACATTGTTAAAATCCTCGTAAATCCGAAAGGATTTACTGCGGTTTTGTCGCGTATACCGAAAAATAATGTTGCTTGCAAAACTCTTGCGACCTTAAATGAGTTATTTTTTGTGTAG
>JAZNIW010000055.1:0-3610 GCA_045577695.1 Acutalibacteraceae bacterium | reverse complement strand
AGGGCGCTTTGTCGGCAGAGGAATCCGATTCTCCCTGATGCCATAGCACTGCAACAATGTTTGAGGTTCTGGAGGCCAGCTCTGCCATATAACAAGCGTGGTCAAAGAGCAGGCTACCCTCTGCCCACTGGTCGAGAGAAGAGCCACCATCGGCGCAGGGGATGATGCCCACATCCACATCGTGATCCCGCGCATATAGGTCGGCAAAACTTTCAGAAAGGCTGATTCCCGATGTTACCCTGTCAGGGTTAACAGGCACATACATCGGGCGCCAACAACCGTTTCTGAGAACAAAAAGGCGTTGGTTTATGATCGGCAACACTTCATTTGTATAGCCGCGACCGGCCATATTTGATTGTCCAATCAGCAAAATGGAATGTTTCACTGTTGTTTCTCCCTATACAAATTTACGTAAAGTGTGTGGCAATGAAAAGACCCACCATTTTACCATATTTTATCACAATACTTTTCGAATAGCAAGTTCTGCGGTATGATCTCCGCCGGTTTACAGATAATAGTAGCGGATTTGAACATGTTGTGTAGGGCGGTGCCTTGGTGCCGACATTAGTCGCACACAAAAGCGGCGGGAGCACCCCAAGGGCACTTCCTCGCGCTCCGTAAAGTCGCGCTCACGGCGCCGCCCCCGCGCTACGATGCCGGTTCACAAATGAGAAATGTATATATGAAAGCCATAGGTATTGTTAGAAGAATTGAGGAATGCGTTATAATAGGGCAAACCGCCCCAAACCTGCATAAACACTAGGACTTTTACTGGTTTGCCCCATTGAACGCATTGGTATCAAAGACGGGCTTTTGGACGGTTTTTATACATAGCAAAAGCGGAGTGAAATTCACTCCGCTTTTGCAGTAGCTGCCATAAAACTTTTCAGTTATTTTCTCCGAATACTTCTTTAATCGCTTCAAGGTAACCGTAGCCGTAAAGATTGTCCGGCTCCAAATAACTGGTTTCGGTCCATTCGTTCCAACTGTTAACGGTAATAAGTGGTACGTCATTTTTATCACAAAAACATTTAACAGCAAGCAAGCATTTTTTGAAATTTTCAGGTGTGTTATTTGTTGTTATGTTGTTCTCGAAACTTTTGAAACGAGGATTATTATCCCAACCTACAGATACATTGGGATAATAAGGTACTGCATACTCATTCTTGATTTGCTCCCAAAGCTCCTTAATATCTTTAATAACCTCGAGATAATCTCTGTTAACATCGGTCATATGAACAAACTGATAATTTGTTACGGAACCGAAGCCAAGCGTATGGACCAGCATCCCTTCGTTTTCAATAGGCTTGCCGTCAACGCCGGAATGGTTTTTAATTTTGCCGTTCCAGCGGATGAATTGCAGATGTACCCCGCCGAGTCCTTCTTTTTCGGCTTCATTATTCAGCCATTGCAAAGCGTCGGCGGTTTCGGTGATCCCACCCAAACCGCTGATAAGATTGTTGATGTCATAAATACTTACAACGGGCTTCCCGTCTATTCGGTAATAATTCTCACGCTTAAAATATTGTTCTATCCACCGTCTACCGATGGTTTCAAACTGCTCGCGGTTAACGGAACCCTGCCAAATGGTGGATTTCACCGAATCGGAATTACGAATATCCCACAAATGCGTTGCATCGTGGTTAGCCCACATAATATAAAACTTCATCTTATGGTTATTTGGCGCCTTTAAAAAACCGTCATTCAAGCAGTTTTCAAGAAATGGGCGGTTATCATACCAATACCAATCATAAATAAACACATTAACTCCGTGTGAAACGGCTGCTTCAATTTGTCCGCTCATCACATACGGATCTGCCTCATTCACATATCCCCATAATGGTTTTCTGTTCCAATGATAACCATTCGACTTTGCAGTTGAGTTTTTTACAGTTTGCCATTCTCCGATCCCCTCCGGCCAAAAAATTCGGCTTCTCGGATCATCTCCGGTATACGCCGGCCACACATATGCGGCAATGTCATATTTCTTCATATTCTAGCACCTCCAAAAGAAAATCATTGTATTATTTACGTAAATATTGTATCATAAACATATCGTATTTTCTTTGTGTAAAGGGGAAAAAAGTATGCTAAATCGCTCAAATAATGACCTGCCGGTTTTTTATACTCGTCATAATGATATGATTATGAACTCCGGCAAACCGATTATCGCTTCCCTTGAAATCAATGATTTTACATATCTTCACTTTCATGATTGCCTTGAAATTGGTTATTGCGTTAGCGGAAACGGAGTCTGTTTGGTAGAAGATAAGCAATACGTATTTAAAAAAGGTGATGTTGAGATTATTTTTCCTTTTCAAAAGCATTTATCTAAAAACAGTGAAAAAGGGTCTAGTGTGTGGTATTGGCTCACCTTTAATCCGCACTTACTTATGAAAAAAAGCGGGTTTTCAGGCGGTGCTAAATTAGAACAGGCGATTTACAACGAAATGGGATTATGCGGTATTTTTTCTCCGAAGCAGTATCCTGAGATTGTTGCGTTGGTAGAACAGTTTTTTAGGGAACTTTTGGAAAAGGACAATAATTCAATGTACCATTCAGAACTTTGTGCCTTATATGTGTATCAGCTCCTTATCAGTCTTGCACGTATTTCCGAACCTCTGCCAAAATTAAGAATTAAACAAGACAAAAAATTACAGACAGTGTCCACTGCTCTTGATATTATTTCGCAAGCTGTACTAAAAGCTAATACACCGTCTGTAGAAATGCTTGCCGATTCCTGCAATATGAGTGTGTCGAATTTTCGTAAGGTCTTTTTCGAGGTTACCGGCCTTTCGCCTAAAAATTATATTACTAAATGTTTTATAAATAAGGCGCAGCAACTTCTTTTAACAACAGATAAAAGTATTTGGGAAATATGCATCGAATCCGGTTTTGGTGATATATCTTGGTTTAATCGAAAATTTCTTTCTGAAACCAAGATGACCCCCTCCGCCTTCAGAAGAAAATACAGTAAAAGTTTTGCAATTTAATTTTTGAAAACATGTTTTCTTATCAGTATAATATCTCCTTGTTTTACAGATACTAACAGTACAAATTTGTAAAGCAAGGAGATTTTATATATTATGAAAGCAACAGGTATTGTACGTCGCATAGACGACCTTGGTCGTGTGGTTATACCGAAAGAGATTAGAAGAACAATGAGAATCCGCGAGGGTGACCCGTTGGAAATATACACAAGTGCGGGTGGAGAGGTCATTTTTAAAAAATACTCACCCATTGGGGAGATGGCGGCATTTGCGGCACATTATGCGGAATCTTTAAGCAAGGCTACCAAGTTGCCGGTGCTGATTTGTGACCGCGACCACTGTATTGCGGCGGCGGGTATCTCTAAAAAAGAGGTGCTTGAGCGCAGAATTACACCATTTTTAGAGTCTTTAATGGAAGAAAGGCGAAGCGTAACCCCCGATTCGGGAGAAGATTATCAGGCTTTAGAGGGTATAGAGCGTTCAGTTAAGGTTGGGGTTCCTATTATAAATGCAGGTGATGTGAGCGGTGCGGTGGTACTGATTTCGGATGAAATGGGTTCGAAAGCCGAAGCAAGTGACTTAAAACTTGCCAATGTGGCGGCCGATTTTTTGGGCAGACA
>JAZNIW010000054.1:0-78383 GCA_045577695.1 Acutalibacteraceae bacterium | reverse complement strand
AATGTTGCTTGCAAAACTCTTGCGACCTTAAATGAGTTATTTTTTGTGTAGATTTTGGTGAAACGGAGTTCATAAGGCTTTCGCCTATGAATGACGGCGAGCCAAAAAATGCCTAAAAATAGCCATTTAAGGCTGGTTCGGGTTTAAATGTTTTGGCTAAGAAGAGTGAAAATACTAAAAAATTTCCCCAGCAAAACATCCTTTAAAATATTACATAATCTACCGAGAAAGATCGTTTGCTTTCCGGCGGCCTCCTTATTGCCGATTTTTGCCACTTGTTTGACGGAGCCGGGGAGGGTGCGGATGTTATCGGTATTTGGCAACACGGTGCAGATGTTTGATAGCAGCGGTTTGCACCCGCTTTCGGTTTTTCGGTTGCAAAAAGCGGATATCAAACAACGGATCAATGAACTTTAAAACTTAAAAACCCGCCGAACCCTTCTTTTCACAAAGGGTTTCGGCGGGTTTTCGGTGAATAGGGGGCATAAGAATCAGTCCAAGGGCGATTCTTCAACGTAGATATACGGTTTGATTTCCTCGTTGATGAGGGGGTCGGAGTCGGTGTTGATGACCATAGTGAGGGGTTTGGTTAAATCTAAACTGAATACACCCATAATGGATTTGGCATTGACGACATATTTACCGCTTACCAATTCAATATCGTACGGTTTGGTTAAGGTAAGATTGACAAACGACTTAACCTCATCCAAGGTGTTTAAAAAGATTTTTTGTTCTGTCATACGAATTTTCTTCGCGTTGTCCTAAAAAGGTAGCAACGCTTCCTCCTTTTCGAAAATCCTTGCATTATTAAAAATTCCCCTTTATTATACAACTTTTCAGCAAAAAGTCAAGGTATGTCAAACGGCGTAACCTTACTGCTTTTTGTGTGAAATATCGTCGTATTCCCAAAAAATAGGAAATACCGAATCGAAAGAGCGCCAAATTGTAACTATTTTGTAACTTTTTTATGGAAATTTGAAGTTTTCTCTTGAAAAAACAAGCAAAAACGTGTACAATGGACAAGTAAAAGTATGGGTTTTTGAAAATCAGAGGATTTTTGCACAAAAAAGGCGCCAAAGGCGACCGTGCAGGGCAAGATTGCCCCATTGACCCGAATTTGTATGAAGGAGTGTTTTCCCTATGTCTAACAGATTGTTTCAAGGCGTTGTCCATCAGATGAAGGATGCCATCGATCGCACCATCGGTGTAATGGATGAAAATTATACCATTATTGCCTGCAGTGAGTTGCTTCGTATCGGTGAAACGCAAGAGTTTGAAACCTTTCCTGTCGCGGGCGGGAATGAGGTTTTTGTCAGCGGACGTTTTACGTATAAACCGTTTGGGACGCCCCAGCATCCTGAACACACTCTGTTTGTTGAGGGGAACGACGCGCAGGCCGCAAAATACTGCTCCATATTGTCCATCGCCCTGTCGAATATTAAGCATTATTATGACGAAAAGTATGACCGCAGCAATTTTATCAAAAACGTGATTATGGATAACATTTTGCCGGGCGATATTTACTTAAAATCCCGTGAATTGCATTTCAACAGCGATGTATCGCGTGTGGTTTTGCTCATTCGTGTGGTCACCCGCAACGATGTTTCGGTTTATGATGTCATTCAAAATCTTTTCCCCGATAAAACGAAGGATTTTGTCATCAACATAAGTGAAACCGATATTGCCATTGTTAAAGAAATCAAATCCGATATTGAAACCAAGCATTTGGAAAAACTAGCCCGTTCGATTGTGGATACCCTTTCCGGTGAGTTTTATACGCATGCCGTTGTCGGCATCGGCACGATGGTGGACAACCTTAAAGACTTGGCCCGTTCCTTTAAAGAGGCTCAAATGGCATTAGAAGTCGGCAAAGTGTTCGATACCGAAAAAACGATTGTGAGCTACGATAATCTTGGCATTGCCCGTTTGATTTATCAGTTACCGACCACCTTGTGCGAATCTTTCTTACGCGAAGTATTTAAGCGTGGTTCGATTGAAAGTTTAGACCAAGAAACGCTATTCACGATTCAGCGGTTCTTTGAAAACAACCTAAATGTTTCCGAAACCTCTCGAAAACTCTTTGTTCATCGAAATACCTTGGTGTATCGTCTGGAAAAAATCAAAAAGATTACCGGCTTGGATTTGCGTGAGTTTGACCACGCCATTGTGTTTAAGATTGCCTTGATGGTGAAAAAATATTTGAATTCGGAACCCGTGAAGTATTAAGTCGAAAACAGCACGACAACAAAACAAGGAGAAATTCATGGAAGAAAATTTATTTTCACAAAACATCGCTCCGGCGCAAAGTTCGATTTTGCAGCCGCAAAAACCAATTATCGAGTTTCGCGGTGTTTTTAAAACCTATGCTACCGGCACCCACGCCTTAAATGATATTAATGTGAGCATTCAACCGGGCGAATTCGTATTCGTGGTCGGTTCTTCGGGCGCGGGCAAAAGTACCTTTATGAAATTGATTATGCGGGAAGAAAAAGCCAATACAGGCGAAATCACGGTCAATGGATTTCGCCTGTCAAACTTGCCTCGCAAAGAGGTGCCAATGTTGCGTCGTACGATGGGCATCGTGTTTCAGGACTTTCGCTTGATTCCTAATATGGATGTATTTGATAACGTGGCCTTTGCTATGCACGTGGTGGGGGAAAAACCTAACGTGATTCGCCGTGAGGTTGCGAAAGTATTAAGTCAAGTTGGTCTGGGCCATAAAGCGCGTTCCAAGCCGGCCGAACTTTCGGGCGGCGAACAACAACGCGTCGGTCTGGCCCGCGCTTTGATTAACAAACCCACCTTGTTGATTGCGGACGAGCCGACCGGTAACGTTGACCCGAATATGTCGTATGAAATTGTGGAAATGCTCAGTCGCATCAACAAAGCCGGCACCACGGTTTTGATGGTTACCCACGAGCATAACTTGGTGCGTGATTTTCACCATCGTGTTATTATGCTGGAGGGCGGAAAAATCGTGGCCGATAATGCGGAGGGTTCTTTATGAAAATACAAAGTGTAAAATACTTAACCCGTGAGGGCTTCCGCAACGTGTGGGTCAATCGCCTGATGTCGATTGCCTCCATCGGCGTATTGGTGGCCTGTATGTTGTTAATCGGTATGGCCATTTTGTTCACCAAAAACATCGATGTAGCGATGAGTAATTTGGAGCAACAAAACGTGGTAATGGCCTATTTTAATGATAAAAACTCCGTTCTTTACCAAGGAAGCGCCACAATGACCGAGCAACAGCAAGTGGATGAAAGCGAATACCTCATTCATAATGAGGCGGAAGCAAAAGCCGTTTGTGAGGACTTGAAAAAGATTGAAAATATCGCCTCGGTGGAATTCGTTTCGAGTCAAGAAGCCTTAGAGCGTGCAAAGGATACGGTCTTAAAAGACCAAGTTGGCGCTTTTGAAATTCTGGAAGAAGATGGTGGCCCGATGTCGCACGGGGCACGAATTACGCTAAAAAGTATGGATGAGTTTGACCAAACAGTTGCTAAGGTGAAAAAAACTACCGGCGTCCATTCGGTGGTATCACACGGGGATTTGGCCAAAAAAATTGCCAGTATCAAAAGCGGTATTGCTATGAGTTGTTTTTGGATCATCGGCATTTTGGCTCTCATTGCCTTGGTGATTGTTTCCAACACTATTCGTGTAACTATGTACAACCGCAAATTAGAAATCAGTATCATGAAGGCGGTAGGCGCGACCGACTCCTTTGTTCGGTTCCCCTTTGTAATTGAGGGTGTCGTTTTGGGATTGGTTTCGGCCATTCTCAGCGAAGGGATGCTTTATTTGTGCTACCGCGTAGTCAAAGAAGCCCTGCGCGATTCCTTGCCTCTTTCCATCCCCTTCTCGCAAGAGGCGTGGTTATTGTTGGCAATCTTCTGCCTCATCGGTGTGTTGGCCGGTGCGCTCGGCAGTTTTATTATGATTGGTAAGTATCTCAAAAAAGAGGGCAGCGAGTTTAAAGCCCTATAATATAAAAGAAAAAGGTTTTCAAAACGCGAAAGGAGTATGTAAGGTGCATTGCCGATTTCTAAAAAAGGTTGCCACCTTTTTGTTGGTGGGTTGTTTGATGTTCGGCACCGTTTCATCTTGGCCGGCGTCGGCAAAGTCTACCACTCAAATGCAAAACGAAATCAACGATTTGGAAAAGAAGTCTCAAAAATTAGAGGCAGAGATTGCGAAATTAAAAAAGGACAAGGCGAAACAACAGGTTTTGCGTAGTAAATTGAACGAACAAATTACCAACACGCAGGCAAAAATCAATGCCTGTACCCGCTTGATTAGCGGCTACAAAGCAGATATTAAAAAGTATGAGGCTGAAATCGACAAAAAGCAGGAAGAAATCGACGAAACCAAGTTTTTGTACAAACAGAGAATGCGTTCCATTTATATGAGCGGCAGCACCAACAACGAACTGTTTGTTTTGCTGGATACCAATAGCTTTTCGGATTATTTGGCACTTTCAGAAGTATCCAAAGCCGTTTCTGCTCATGATAAAAAGTTGGTAAATGCCATTATGGCGGCCATCGATTCGATTAACAAATCCAAAAAGGCCATTAACGAAAAAATGCAGGCGCAAAACAGCGTGATGAGCACGTTGGCCTCGGAGCAGGCAAAATTGCGCGCCCAACAGGCTGAAATCAACGGCGTTATTGCTACCTTGGAGTCCAACCAAAGTGAACTGGAAAAGGATAATGCCGCCTATGAAAAAGCCATTAATAATTTGGAAGCCCAAATTCAAGCGGCCTTGGCCGGTGCCGGCGGTTCGAGTAATAAAAACCCCGTTTTCGTCAGCGCCAAATTCACTTGGCCGGCACCGGGGTATTACAACATCACCTCTTACTACGGCCAACGTTGGGGGCGTTTGCACGGCGGCATTGATATTTCCAGTGCCGGCATCAATGGAAAGCCGATTGTGGCGGCTGCTTCGGGAGTTGTGTTGGCGGCCGGTTATAACACCGGCGGGTACGGCAACTGGGTAATGATTAACCACGGAACCAATAAAGGGAAACAGTACGCCACCGTTTACGGCCATATGAAATACACTCCTTTGGTGCGAAATGGCCAATCGGTAAAGGCCGGCCAACGCATTGGTTATGTTGGATCAACCGGTCGTTCTACCGGACCACACTTGCATTTTGAAATTCGCGTGAACGGGTCCAGAGTCAATCCATTGAACTATTTTAACCGCGCAAAATAAATTTTTGATACGCTCCGGAGTTTTGACCGGAGCGTATTTTACAACGTCTTGAACGTGTGATTCAATAAAGGAGAATTATGAAAACCGAAAAAAACAATGCATTTCCAACCGAAGAAAATCTGCACTCATTTACCCCGACTCAATGGCGGCGTCATCAACGAAAGCACCGTTTGGTGGTCTTTCTTTCGGTTATCTTGTCGGCGATTGTGACCCTGGGAGCCGTTTTTGCCGTTTTTTTTACCGGTCGTTTGGGGAGCGTGACAAAGAAGTTGTTTGAGGTGGATGCCTTACTGCGGCGGGATTATCTTGGTAATATTAAGCAAGAAGCGGTGGATAATGCTATTTTCTCTTCCTATTTACAGGCCATAGGCGATGATTACAGTTTTTACCAAAATGCAAAAGAGGCAAAGGCGGTGGCCGATTCGTTTGAGGGAAATGCGCGTGGCATTGGGGTAACGGTCGTCGATGCCAAAGAGCAAAAGGCCTTACGAGTGATTCGCGTCGATCCTTCGGGTCCGGCCGCACAAGCCGGAATGCAGATAAACGATTTGATTTTTGCTGTTGACGGAAAAAGAGTTTCCGAACTGGGGTATCAAAAAAGCGTCAACGCCATTCGCCGTGAGGTAAATGAAACGGTTTCGTTGCAAATTATCCGTAATAAAAAGACCGAAACGGTGACCATGCGCTATGCCGAATTTATCGGACAAACGGTTTACACGGAACAAATTGGACGGATTGGATACCTTTGCTTCACTGCTTTTAATGAGGCGACAGTAGAACAATTTGATAAAGCGATGGAAGATTTTAAGGAAGCCGGCGTAACCGCACTGCTTTTGGACGTGCGGGACAATGGTGGCGGAACGGTCGATTCGGTTTGCGCTGTTTTAGACCGTTTGGTCGGTCGGTGCAACCTGATGACCGTACGGGAAAAAGGTGGCAAGAAAACCGTGACTCATACGTCGGACGAAGTTGAGGTAGACTACCCTATGGCGGTTTTGGTCAATGGGCATACGGCTAGTGCAGCAGAACTTTTCGCTGCCACATTGCGGGACTGTAAAAAAGCGTTGTTGATTGGTAATACCACCTTTGGCAAAGGGGTAATGCAACGCACCTATTTTTTAAGTGACGGTTCTTGCATTCGCTTTACGGTGGGAGAGTTTTTCTCGGCCGGCGGCCGTTCGTTTCACAAAAAGGGACTAACCCCTGACCGAGAAATCACGCTGCCGGAAGGTGCAAAAGTCGATTCGTTTGTGATTTCGAAGGACCCTTATGTGAAAAAAGGATTAGAAATTTTGTCCTAACAAGAAAGGGGCAAGAGAAATGAATCAACCGTTTTTATCCGGCCTTTCACGCCGTCGTAAAATGGGATGTTTCAGCCTGGCAGGATCTTCTCTTTTTTTGATGATAACCATATTTTTCTTTTCGAGTCAAACAGCCATTGAGTCACAGGCGACCAGCGATGGTTTTTTTGCCGCCTTTGTTTCATTGGTTCAAGGATTATTTGGCGGCCAAATGGCGCCTTGGCTTGTGTTCCCGATGAATCTGTTGCATAGGGTCCTTCGCAAATTGGCACACGGGGGCATTTATGTCCTGCTGGGGGCTTCAATCTGCGGGACGCTGGTTTGTGCCCGTCAACCGAAATCAAGGTGGAGGCAAGGGATCTCTGCCTTGGGAACGACCGTTTTGTATGCCGTTTCGGATGAAATACATCAACGGTTTGTCGCAGGCAGAAGCGGTGAACTTCGTGATGTTTGCATCGATTCGATTGGAGCGGTTTTTGGTGTTGCGGTCGTTTTGATATCGGTTTTTCTTATAAAAAAGCGAAGGGCAAAGCGAAAGAAAGAAAAAAGGGTGTAGCCGTGGCCGATTTCGCTCTTGCAATATTGGCGAAATTGGTATAAAATAATACTGTAAAGATTGGAAAACGATTTGTTTGGAGTAGAGATATGAGGAAATTTGTCGATGGAAAGGTCTTGCATATGCTATCGGTGCCGAACGGCTTGGTAGCGGCGGTTCTTTCCAAAATTACCGAAGATGAAAAAATGGCGGTTGAATATCGCTTGTTTTCGGCCGAAACCAATCAAGTGCAACGGGTGAGCAATTATGTTTATTTGTTGGTGAAGTTTGGCCCCTCGCACAAGGCGGCTGATTTGCAGGTCGAAAACCATCTAACCTGTCGCACCGGTATATTGCCTAACGGAAATATCTTTGTTGTTTCAGAGGATTGCAGTGCCAAATTGCTGGATGCCGAGGGGGCGACCAAATGGGTTGGCGTTTTAAAATATAAGGGAGAGGCTCCCAGTGATATTGTTTTTGACGGTAAAAATATTTGGGCCGCTTTTCGGGAGAGCAATACGCTGCTACGCTTGGATGTCGTTTCGATGCGGGAGGAACTTCGCATTGGCGGACGAGGGGGAGAGACCGGCTTTTCCGGTCCGGTTGGCCTTTTCGCTGAGGGAGAGGATTTGTACGTCTGCAACCAAAACTCTCACCAAATTTGGAAAATTAATACCCGCACCTATGCCGCCGAAGAATATGCCTCCTTTGAGGAACCGGTATATGCCTATACGCGTTGTCACAACCGCGAGTTTGTACATCTGGAATCGGGTATTTATGAAATCTAACAAAAACGTTGGAACCGAAATTGCGGCTCCAACGTTTTTTCTATTGATTTTTTGAAAAAAAGGTGATATACTAAAAGCGAACAAATGTTTATTTGGGAGGTGCGGTATGGAACGCTCCAATTTGACTGAAAAACAAATGCGTGTTTATAAACTCATCGTCAAATCTCTATCGGAGGGGATCCCTCCCACGGTGCGGGAACTCTGCCAAAACGCCGGCATTAAGTCGACTTCTACGGTGCATGGTATTTTGCAGTCACTGGAAGAGGGCGGCTATATCCAACGCAATGCCGGCAATTCGCGCGGCATTCGTTTAATGGGAAGTGCCCCGGCCTCTCAGGTGCCGGTGCTGGGTAAGGTAACGGCCGGCAATCCGATTTTGGCGGTGGAACAGATTGAAGACTATATCCCCTATCCCACGAGCGATGCCGAGGGACTTTTTGCTCTTCGGGTTTCGGGACTTAGTATGCGGGATGCCGGTATTTTGGATGGAGATTTGATTGTGGCGGATAAGAATCGTTCGGTTCGCGCTGGTGATATTGTGGTGGCGATGATCGAAGAGGAAGCCACTGTTAAACGCCTTGGCTTTGAAAGCGGAAAACCGGTACTATATCCGGAAAATCCCGATTTTCGTCCTATTCGTGCCGAGCGAATTGATATTCTCGGCCGCGTGGTTGGTAGTATTCGACAGTATTAAAGGGGAAAATATGTTAGCATTTATTAAACCAAAAATCCCCGAAGGGGAAGGAAAAAAGCGATACGCCTTATTGGATGAACTGCGCGGCTTTTTGGTTTTGTGTATGATTGTTTATCATTGGTTGTTGTCGCTTTATGATATATTCGGGTGGGAAATTGCAGGCGCATTATTTGATTTTTTCACCCACGTAGAATCTTTTTTTGCCGGTCTTTTTGTCTTGCTTTCCGGTATGATGTGCGGTTTTTCCCGTTCCAATATACGGCGGGGAGCCCTTTGTTTCGGCATCGCTTTGGGGGTAACGGGGGTTACGGTTTTGGCAGCTCCTTATCTCGGCCGGATTGAAATTTATTTCGGTATTTTGCATTTGCTTGGTTTTTCAATGTTGTTTTGCGGGATATTTCATTTTTTGTTAAAACGCATTCCCGCCCCCATTGGCCTTTGTGTGAATGCGTTGTTGTTTGCTTTTTTGTATGGCATTCCAACCCATCAAACCGATTGGTGTGGGGTGCGGGCACTCATTCCGACTGCTCTGTATGAAAAAGAGTGGTTATTTCCATTGGGGATTCCAAGCGACTCTTTTTATTCGGCCGATTATTTTCCGCTGATTCCGTGGTTGTTTTTGTTTTTGTGCGGCTACTATTTGTATCGATTTCATCCGGTTGAGCGGTGGGAGAAATTCTTTTTACCGCCCCGTATTCGACCGCTAGGCTTTTTCGGGCGTCACGCCTTGCTTTGCTATATCATTCATCAACCCCTCATTTATGTTATTGCGTACCCGTTTATGGGGTAGGAGGTGCCACACGACGATGGAGAAAAAAACAATAGAGCTCTTTACCGATGGTGCTTGTTCGGGCAATCCGGGACCGGGAGGATATGGGGCGATTTTGCGGTACGCCGGCCGAGAAAAAGAACTTTCGGGCGGGGCGGCGGAAACCACCAACAACCGTATGGAGCTTTCGGCCGTGATTGCGGGGCTGAGTGCATTGAAAGAACCTTGTGTGGTTAAACTCACCACCGACTCCCGCTATGTGGCTGACGGCATTACCAAAGGGTGGGCCGAAAATTGGCGTCGAAACGGGTGGCGTAAGGCCGATAAAAAGCCGGCGCTTAATTCGGATTTGTGGGAGGAACTCTTGAACCTTTGTGCTCGCCACGAGGTGGAAATTTTTTGGATAAAAGGCCACGCGGGGCACGCAGAAAACGAACGGTGCGACGCCTTGGCTGTTGCGGCCGCACAGTCCTTTAAAAAGGAATAGAACCAAAGAAAGAAAAGACTCTCTCGGTGAAATCGTTATGAAAAACCGACCCTTTGCGGTCGGTTTTATCCATTTGTAATAAAAAAAGGTTTTTCCGCCGATTTTTTCGCCCTTTCTTGATTGACAGAAAACGGAAAATATGCTATACTGGTGAATAGAAATTTGTATGAACCAATTGTGCAATTTTATGGACATTTTTAATCATTTCTTTGCGACTGACGGATAGAAAGTGGAATACCACAATGGAACAAAGAAAGGAATTGGCCGACCGTCTGGGCAGTCTTATTTCTCATAAAGGGGTAAGGCCGTCCTTTTTTCGTTCAGAGACGAAATTTCGTCACAATAAAAGGGAGGAAACAAAAATGAAAAAAGTAGCTATTGTGATGGGAAGCGACAGTGATTTACCGGTGGTTCGCAAGGCGGTTGATGTTTTGCGTGACTATGGAGTTCCCTTTGAAGTGCATGTGTTGTCGGCCCACCGTACGCCGGAACAAGCCAAAACGTTTTCGGCTTTAGCCGCCGATAACGGCTTTGGTGTTATCATTGCCGCCGCCGGAAAAGCGGCACATCTGGCCGGTGCCATTGCGGCCAACACGGTATTGCCGGTCATCGGCATTCCCATTAAAGCATCGGTGCTTGACGGAATGGACGCTTTGCTTTCCACCGTGCAAATGCCGGCCGGCATTCCGGTGGCTACCGTGGCTATTGATGGGGCGGCCAACGCGGCCATTTTGGCAGTACAAATTTTGGCGGTAGACGATGTAGAGTTGTCGGTAAAACTATTGGCGGCGCGCCAAGAATCGGCCCGTGCCGTACTGGAAAAAGACCGCGAAATCAGTGAAGAGTTTGCGTGCGCGTTGGAATAAACGCGCACGCTTTTGCGCCGACATGGTAGAATGTCGGCTTATCTTGTTTATAAGCAATGACGGTTGTTTGCAGAATCGTTCATTTCTATTGTTTTGGAGGTTTTATCACATATGGGTGGTTTTTTCGGGGTGGTCACTAAGGGTGACGCCATATCGGATGCCTTTTTTGGTACTGATTATCATTCGCATTTGGGAACGCGGCGCGGCGGTATGGCAGTTTATGATACAAGAATCGGTATGCAACGCGTTATTCACAACATTCAAAATACACAATTTCGCACAAAATTTGAACACGTTTTTGAAGAAATGCAGGGCCATGCAGCCATCGGATGCATCAGCGATTACGACCCGCAACCCCTGCTTATTCGTTCCAAACTTGGCACCTATGCCATTTGTATGGTGGGCATCATCAACAACGCTGATTTGCTGATTGAACAGTATTTTGCCACCAGTAACGGCGGTCATTTTGACGCTATGACCGGTGGCAACATCAATTCGACCGAATTGCTCGCCGCCCTGATTAACCAAAAGAATGATTTTGTCGAAGGAATTCGATTTGCCCAAGAGGTCATTGAGGGTACGGCGTCCATTTTAATTTTAAAAGACGGCGGTAGTATTATCGCCGCCCGCGATAAGGTTGGCCGTTTGCCGGTGCTGATTGGCAAGAACGAAGAGGGATATTGTGTTTCCTTCGAATCCTTTGCCTACCAAAAATTGGGGTATGAGGATGAAAAGGAACTCGGGCCGGGTGAGATTGTGGAACTGACCGAGACCTCTTGTCGTCAACTGGCTAAACCGGGCGACAAAATGCGCATTTGCTCCTTCTTGTGGAGTTATTACGGTTATCCCACCTCTTCGTATGAAGGGATCAACGTTGAAATGATGCGGTACCGTAACGGTGAAATTATGGCCGAGAACGATAAAAAGGTTGCCAACGTCGAAACGGTGGATTACGTGGGCGGAGTTCCGGATTCGGGCACACCTCACGCTATTGGATATGCCAACAAAAGTCGCATTCCTTTTGCCCGCGCCTTTATTAAATACACCCCCACTTGGGCGCGGAGTTTCACACCCAAACGGCAAACCGACCGTAACCGTATTGCCAAAATGAAACAGATTCCCGTTCACGATTTAATCAAAGATAAAAATCTTTTGTTTGTTGACGATTCCATTGTTCGGGGTACCCAATTGAAAGGGACGGTAGATTTCCTTTACGACAACGGTGCCAAGTCGGTGCATATGCGCTCGGCATGTCCGCCGATTATGTACAGTTGTAAATACCTAAATTTTTCAGCCTCTACCGGCGAGATGGAGCTGCTCGCCCGTCAAGTCATCTTGGAATTAGAGGGTGAAGAGGGATTTTCACATATTGACGAATACACCGATTCTGCCACCGAGCGGGGACAGAATCTTCGCAAGGCCATCGCTGAAAAATTACATTTTGCCTCTTTGGAATTTCAGTCGTTAGAAGGGGTTATTAAAGCAATCGGGTTAGAGCCATGTAAACTCTGCACCTACTGCTGGAACGGAAAGGAATAAGTATTATGAAAAATTCAAAATCAGAAAGTTATGCAGCAGCCGGTGTCGATATTACGGCCGGTTACAAATCGGTAGAGTTGATGAAAAAACACATCGCTCGCACCAAAAACGAAGGCTGTTTGGACGATGTAGGCGGTTTTGGCGGCTGTTTTGGATTGGATTTAACCGGCATTACCGAGCCGGTCTTGGTTTCGGGTACCGATGGGGTCGGCACCAAAATCAAATTGGCTATGCTACTGGATAAACACGACACCATCGGTATTGATTGCGTGGCTATGTGTGCGAACGATATTATTTGCTGTGGCGCAAAACCCTTGTTCTTCTTGGATTATATTGCCTGCGGCAAAAACGTTCCCGAAAAGATTGCCGAAATCGTTGGCGGTGTTGCCGAGGGTTGTGTGCAGGCCGGTTGTGCCTTAATTGGCGGTGAAACGGCCGAACATCCCGGCTTGATGCCGGAGGAGGATTACGACTTGGCCGGTTATTGCACCGGCGTAGTGGAAAAATCCAAAATTTTGGATAAAAACACCGTGACCGACGGTGACGTAGTGATTGCCTTGGCTTCGACCGGCGTCCATTCCAATGGATTTTCCCTGGTGCGTAAGGTGTTTGATATTGAATACGCTGACCTTATGGCTCCGGTGGCCGAATTGGGTGGAAAATCTTTGGGCGAAACCTTGTTGACTCCCACCAAAATGTATGTTAAATCGATATTGGCTTTGCTGGACGAAGTGAAGGTAAAGGCGATTTCCCACATTACCGGTGGCGGCTTTTATGAAAATATTCCTCGCGCCTTGCCTGCGGATAAAAGCGTAAAGGTGCAAAAAAGCGCCTTGAAAATTTTGCCGATTTTTACCCACATTGCCAAGGTGGGAAACATTCCCGAGCGGGATATGTTCAACACCTTTAATATGGGTGTCGGTATGAGCGTAACGGTGGCCAAAGAGGATGCCGCCCGCGCCTTGGAAATCTTAAATGCGAAGGGTGAAGACGCTTACATTATCGGTGAGGTTATTTCTTCAAACGAAGGTGTGATTTTTGAATGAGCCAAAAAAACATCGTTGTTTTAGTTTCGGGGGGCGGCACCAATTTGCAAGCCTTGATCGATGCAGAGAAAAAAGGCGCATTGGGAGCCGGAAAAATTACGGCAGTAATTTCCTCGAAGGCGGATGCATATGCCCTAACCCGTGCCCAACAAAACGGCATTCCTACCCATACTTTGCTACGAACGGATTACCCCGATATTGCATCATATAGCATCGCGATGCGGGATTTGTTACTTCGCGAACGTGCCGACTTGGTTGTCTATGCCGGGTTTATGACCATTTTAGATGAGAATGTTTGTAATGCTTTTGAAAACCGTATGATAAATGTGCATCCCGCTTTGATTCCCTCTTTTTGCGGAAAAGGGTTCTATGGCCTTTATGTGCATAAGGCCGCTTTGGAAAAAGGGGTAAAAGTTTCGGGTGCCACGGTGCATTTTGTCACGGCCGAGTGTGATGCCGGTCCGATCGTGTTGCAAAAGGCCGTTGCGGTGGAGGAGGGGGATACCCCCGAAACCCTGCAAAAACGGATTATGGAACATGCCGAATGGAACATTTTGCCCAAGGCGGTACAATTGTTTTGTGACGGCAAAATTACAGTGAAAGATGGGAAAGCCATCATCGCCGAATAAGGAAAGGAATCGATGAATATGGAAATCAAATCTATTCAGCAGGAACTCAACGCGCTGAGCTACCACGGTCGCGGTATTCTCCTCGGCAAAAGTGCCGATGCAAAATCAGCCGTGATTGCCTACTTTATTATGGGGCGCAGTGAAAATAGCCGCAACCGAATTTTTGTCACCGAGGGGGAGGGCATTCGTACGGAAGCCTACGACCCGGCTAAGATGGTAGACCCCCATTTGATTATTTATGCACCGGTTCGCGTACTCGGCAACAAAACCATCGTGACCAATGGTGACCAAACCGATACCATTTATGAGGGAATGGACAATCAAATGACCTTTGAACAGTCTTTGCGCTGTCGCGAATTTGAGGATGATAAACCCAACTTCACGCCCCGCATTTCAGGTATTGTCCATTTTGAAAATGGAGATATGAATTATGCTTTATCGATTCTAAAATCGGCCGACGGCAACGATGCCTCCTGTGAGCGGTACACTTTTGCCTATTCCAATCCTTTGCCGGCCAGAGCTAAATTCATCCATACCTATCAAGGTGAAGGCAACCCGCTTCCCAGCTTTTTTGGGGAACCCAAAACTTTGGAATTGCCCGATTTGGGGATTGACGATTTGACCGATTTGATTTGGGAAAATTTGAATGGAGAAAACAAGGTTTCGTTGTTTGTTCGCACGATTGATTTAACCACCGGAAAATACGAAACTCGCATCGTTAACAAAAACAAATAACCGAGAGGATGACTTTTCAATGAAAGAATTCGAACTGAAATATGGGTGCAATCCCAACCAAAAACCCTCGAAAATTTATATGGAAAAGGGCGCCGAATTGCCGATTAAAATCCTCTGCGGGCGTCCCGGATATATCAATTTTTTAGATGCATTTAACAGTTGGCAGTTGGTGAAAGAACTTAAAACTGCGCTGGGTCTTCCGGCTGTGACTTCCTTTAAACACGTTAGCCCAACTTCAGCCGCCGTTGGCATTCCCCTTTCCGAAAAACTGAAGAAAGCTTGCTTTGTAGAGGATATTGAAGGGCTGGATGATTCGCCTCTGGCTTCGGCCTATGCCCGCGCAAGAGGAACCGACCGTATGTGTTCTTTCGGCGATTTTGTTGCCCTTTCGGATGTTTGTGACAAGACTACCGCCTTGATGATTAAGCGGGAGGTTTCGGACGGTATCATCGCCCCCGGTTACGAGCCGGAAGCTTTGGAGATTTTAAAATCGAAACGCAACGGCAACTACAATATCATAGAAATTGACCCAAGCTATGTACCGGAAGAGCAGGAAACCAAACAGGTATTCGGCATTACCTTTGAACAGGGACGAAATAATTTTAAAATTGATGAAGGGTTGCTTTCAAATTTGGTGACCGAGAACAAAAACCTGCCTGAAAGCGCCAAACGTGATTTGATCATTTCGCTTATTACCTTAAAATACACCCAATCCAACTCGGTTTGTTTTGCCGTAGACGGACAGGCTATCGGCGTCGGCGCGGGACAACAATCCCGCATTCACTGCACTCGTTTGGCCGGCACCAAGGCCGATACTTGGTTCCTGCGCCAACACGATAAGGTTCTGAATCTGCCCTTTAAAGCCGATATCGCTCGACCCACCCGTGATAATGTTATCGATGGTTACATCAACCGTAATGAAGAAGATGTCTGTGCGGATGGCAACTGGCAAAAATACTTCACCGAACAACCGGCTCCCTTGACCGATGAGGAAATCAAAGCGTATCTTTCGACGCTGGACGGCGTGGCTTTGGGTTCGGATGCCTTCTTCCCCTTTGATGACAATATTGAACGTGCCAAGCGTAGTGGTGTAAAATATATTGCCGAGCCGGGTGGCTCGATTCGTGACGATGCCGTGATTGCGTGCTGCAACAAATACGGTATAGCTATGGCCTTTACCGGAATGCGTTTATTCCACCACTAAATCGAAAGGAACGAAAAGCAGATGAAAGTGATGGTAATCGGTGGCGGTGGAAGAGAACACGCCATTGTACAGTCTTTAAAAAAGAGTCCCAAAATAGATGCACTTTATGTTCTGCCGGGCAACGGCGGGATGCGTGGGGATGCCGTTTGTGTCAACATCGGCGCCAAAGATATTGAAGGCATAGTGGCCTTTGCCAAAGAGGAAAAAATTGATTATGCCGTCGTAGCCCCTGATGACCCGTTGGTGTTGGGTGCAGTGGATGCTTTGGAAGAAATCGGCGTTCCTTGTTTCGGCCCCAACAAAGCGGCCGCTATGATTGAGGGGAGTAAGGTTTTCTCCAAAAACCTAATGAAAAAGTATCACATTCCCACCGCGGCGTATGAAGTCTTTTCAAACGCCGAAACGGCCCTTTCTTATTTGGATACCGTGTCCGGTCCGGTAGTGGTTAAAGCCGACGGATTGGCCCTTGGCAAAGGGGTTGTGATTGCGATGAATCACGAACAAGCCGTTGATGCCGTGAAATCCATTATGGAAGATAAGGTTTTCGGCGAAAGCGGAAACCATATTGTTATCGAAGAGTTTTTAGAGGGCCCCGAAGTTTCGGTGTTAGCCTTTACTGACGGAAAAACGGTGGTGCCGATGGTTTCCTCGATGGACCATAAGCGCGCCGGTGATAATGATACCGGTCTTAATACCGGCGGGATGGGTACCATAGCCCCCAATCCCTACTACACTGCGGAGATTGCCGAGGTTTGTATGGAGAACATCTTTTTGCCAACCGTAAATGCAATGAAGGCCGAAGGTCGCACCTTTAAAGGTTGTCTTTATTTTGGCTTAATGTTGACAAAAAATGGTCCCAAAGTAATTGAATATAATTGTCGATTCGGCGACCCCGAAACGCAGGTTGTTTTGCCCCTTTTGGAAAGCGATTTGTTGGAGATTATGCAGGCCGTAACCGAAGAGCGGTTGACCGCCGATATGGTGCGTTTTCAAGACGGAGCCGCCGCTTGCATCATCATCGCTTCCAAGGGATATCCGGTAGCGTATGAAAGCGGATTTGAAATTCAACTTCCCAAAGAACGGGATGGAGTTCGTTACTATGTGGCCGGTGCCAAATATGAAAACGGCAAATTGCTTAGTGCCGGCGGCCGCGTGCTCGGTGTCACTGCTGTGGGAAGTGAGTTAAAGGAAGCGTTGGAAAAATCCTACGCCGCGGTAAAAGAAGTTTCGTTTGAAAATGGATTTTACCGAAACGATATCGGCCGTCGGGCCTTGGAATGTTTGAAAAAGTAAGCAAAAGCATTTGGCTTTTTAGGGCCCAATAAAACCGATTTTTGGTAGGAGGAACTATGGTTTACAGAATTTTTGTTGAGAAAAAAGCCGGTCTTCGTCACGAAGCCGACCATTTAAAAGATGACATTGTCTCTTTTTTGCAGATTGACGGATTAAAAGAGATTCGCCTTTTTAACCGCTACGATGTGGAAAATATCACCGAAGAACTCTTTTCGGCTTCGATTGATACCGTCTTTTCTGAGCCGCAGTTGGATGAAACGTCTGACACCTTTTCGGCTGACGGAGCAGCGGTGGTTTTTGCTGTAGAATATCTGCCCGGTCAGTTTGACCAGCGTGCCGATTCGGCTGCACAATGCGTACAGATTATTTCGAAAGGCGAGCGTCCCACCGTGCGTACTGCCAAGGTGTATGCGCTGTACGGAAATTTGAGTGAGCAAGAAATTGCTACCATTAAAAAGTATGTCATTAATCCCGTTGAGGCAAGAGAGGCCGCCTTGGAAAAACCCGAAACTTTAGCTACGGAGTATGATATTCCCAACGAGGTCAAAACCTTGGACGGATTTTTGTCATACAACCGTGAAGAGTTGGCCGCCTTTGTTCGTGACTACGGGTTGGCGATGGATTTGGATGATATTGCGTTTTGTCAGAACTATTTTCAAACCGAGCAACGCGACCCCACCATTACTGAAATTCGTATGATTGATACTTATTGGTCGGACCATTGCCGCCATACCACCTTTTTAACCACCATTGATTCGGTGACCTTTGCTGATGAATTGTTGCAATCGGCTTGGGAAGAATATCTGGCGGCACGTGGGGAACTTGGTCGTACCAAACCCATAAATTTAATGGATATCGGTACTTTGGCTGCCAAATATTTAAAAAAGCAGGGCAAACTGGATAGACTCGATGAATCGGAAGAAATCAACGCTTGTACCGTAAAAATGACGGTAGATGTTGACGGTCAAGATGAGGAATGGTTGTTATTGTTTAAAAACGAAACCCACAATCATCCCACCGAAATCGAGCCCTTTGGTGGTGCCGCCACCTGTATCGGCGGAGCCATTCGTGACCCGCTTTCGGGTCGCTCCTACGTCTACGGTGCTATGCGTGTGACCGGCGCGGCCGACCCGCTTCGCCCGGTGGACCAAACGATGGAGGGGAAATTACCCCAAAAGAAAATTGTGACTACCGCTGCTGCGGGATACAGTTCTTACGGAAACCAAATTGGCTTAGCCACCGGCTTGGTGGATGAAATATATCATGAAGGCTATGCCGCTAAGCGGATGGAAATCGGCGCGGTTATTGCTGCGGCACCGGCTAAGAATGTTCGCCGTGAACGTCCCGCTCCCGATGATATCGTCATTTTGCTGGGTGGTCGTACCGGCCGTGACGGATGCGGTGGGGCTACCGGCTCTTCTAAGTCGCACAATCTCCAATCGTTGGAGAGTTGCGGTGCCGAAGTGCAAAAGGGAAATGCCCCCGAAGAACGAAAGTTACAGCGGTTGTTCCGAAATCCCAAGGCTTCACTGCTCATTAAGCGTTGCAACGACTTTGGCGCCGGTGGCGTTTCAGTTGCCGTGGGTGAATTGGCCGATGGATTGTTGATTAACCTTGATAATGTTCCGAAAAAGTACGATGGATTGGATGGCACCGAACTGGCTATCAGCGAATCGCAAGAGCGCATGGCCGTCGTGGTAGATCCCGCCGATGTACAGGAATTTATGGATTTGGCTGCTGCTGAAAATTTGGAGGCTACCGTGGTGGCTAAGGTAACGGCCGAACCCCGCTTGGTGATGTGTTGGAACGGCAAGACCATTGTCGATATTTCGCGCGAATTCTTAAATTCCAATGGTGCTGAAAAGCATATCGATATTGCACCGGCGGCTGCAAACGGCTATCAAAAAGCGATCCCGGATGCATTTTCAGCCGGTATGAAGGCTATGACCGAAGACCTAAACATCTGCTCCAAAAGGGGATTGAGCGAACGCTTTGACTCGACCATAGGCGCCGGTACGGTGCTGATGCCCTTTGGTGGTAAGCATCAGTTGACTCCCATTCAGTCGATGGTGCATAAAATTTCGCTGGAAAAGGGTGAAACCAATACTTGTTCCTTGATGGCGTATGGATATAATCCCTTTGTTACAGAGCAAAGTCCTTATCACGGCGCCTATTTGGCCGTGGTTGAATCGGCCGCTAAGTTGGTTGCAACCGGTGCCAAATTTGAAGATGTTTATTTAACGTTCCAAGAATATTTTGAAAAGCCCGGCAAGGATCCCGCCCGCTGGGGCAAACCGTTAGCTGCTTTGCTTGGTGCCTTTAAAGCTCAAAAAGAACTTGGAATTGCGGCCATCGGCGGTAAGGATTCTATGAGTGGTTCGTTCGAGGATTTGGATGTTCCGCCCACCTTGGTTTCCTTCGCCGTGACGACAGAAAAAACACAGAGTATTGTTTCGCCTGAATTCAAACAAGCCGGCCATTCGGTGGTTTGGATTCGCCCCGCATACGATGCCAACGGTCTACCAAATGCCGCTTCCCTTATACAGGTGTTTGATACGGTGAATGACCTAATGCAATCCGGCCGTGCGGTGGCTTGTTACACCCCCGGTATGGGCGGTGTGGCGGAGGCTATCTTTAAAATGGCCATAGGCAATGCCGTTGGTTTTTCTATCGCTGATTCGCTCACTCTTACCGATTTGTTCTCCTATGCTTACGGCAGTTTTGTGTTGGAACTCACCGAAGAAGTAGGTGTTGGTACTCTACTTGGTAAAACAACGGTAGAGGAGAGTATTGCTTATCAAAATGAATCTCTTGCCTTGGCCGATTTGCTTAGCCGTTACGAAAATAAATTAGAGCCGGTTTTCTCCTGTAATATTCCAAGCAAAGGGAAAAACATCGAAACCGTTTCCTACACTTGTGGCGAAAAAGTTTCTCCCGCAATCAAAGTAGCAAAACCCAAAGTTCTTATTCCGGTATTCCCCGGTACCAACTGTGAATACGACTCAGCCCGCGCTGCAGAACGTGCAGGACTGATTGCCGAAACGGTTGTTATCCGCAACTTAACAGCTTCGGCTATTGCCGAGTCAACCGAATATTTTGCAAAACAGTTGGCCGATTCCCAAATCGTCTTTATCCCCGGTGGATTCTCCGGTGGTGACGAGCCGGACGGTTCGGGCAAATTTATTACCGCCTTCTTCCGCAGTCCTATGGTGAAGGACGGCGTGATGGATTTGTTGAAAAACCGTGACGGTTTAATGTGTGGTATTTGTAACGGTTTCCAAGCGTTGATTAAACTTGGGTTGGTACCTTACGGTGAAATCATCGATACCGATGCGGATTGTCCTACACTTACTTTTAACACCATTGGCCGCCATCAATCGCGTCTGGTACGCACGCGCGTGGCTTCGACAAAATCCCCCTGGATGAGTAAAGCTAAGGTTGGTGATATATACACGGTGCCGATTTCCCACGGGGAAGGACGCTTTATTGCCGAAGAGGATTTGGTGAAAAAATTAGCCGAGAACGGACAAATTTTGACCCAATATGTTGACCTAAACGGTAATCCTACGGATGATGTACGTTTCAACCCCAACAATTCGGTTTGGGCGATTGAGGGGATTACTTCGCCCGATGGACGTGTTCTCGGTAAAATGGGTCACAGTGAGCGTATTGGCAAGGATTTGTATCGCAATGTGAAAGGTAATTACGAAATGGGTCTATTTGAAAGCGCTAAGGAATATTACAAGTAAGAAGCCAAATATTTGGGAGGATGTTTTATGTTCAAAACTGATATTCAGATTGCCCAAGAGTGTGAGATGAAACCCATTACCGAAATCGCCGCCGCGGTTCATATCGAGGAAAAATATATCGAACAATACGGTAAATACAAGGCGAAAATTGACCTTTCTTTGTTGGAACAAGATCGCCCCAATGGAAAACTGATTTTGGTGACTGCTATCACACCTACCCCCGCGGGGGAGGGGAAAACCACCACCACGATTGGGTTGGCTGACGGTCTGAAACGCATCGGCAAAGAGGTTTGCGTGGCACTACGTGAACCGTCGCTCGGTCCGGTGTTTGGGGTCAAGGGCGGTGCTGCCGGCGGCGGCTATGCCCAAGTGGTTCCTATGGAGGATATCAACCTGCATTTCACCGGTGACTTTCACGCCATCGGTGCCGCCAACAACCTTTTGGCCGCTATGTTGGATAACCACATTCAACAAGGCAACAACCTTGGGATTGATGTAAAAAAAATCACTTGGAAACGCTGTGTTGATATGAATGACCGTCAACTGCGCTATGTGGTTGACGGATTAGGTGGCCGTGTCAACGGAACTCCTCGTGAAGACGGTTTTGACATCACGGTGGCCTCAGAAATAATGGCGGTGCTTTGTCTTTCCAACTCTATTGCTGATTTAAAAGAACGTCTCTCCCGCATTATTGTCGGCTATACCTATGATGATAAACCGGTTACTTGTGGTGAACTCAAGGCCGCCGGTGCTATGACCGCCCTGCTCAAAGATGCCATTAAACCAAACTTGGTACAAACGCTGGAGGGAACGCCGGCCTTTGTGCACGGTGGACCTTTTGCTAATATTGCTCACGGATGCAACTCGGTAATGGCGACCAAATTAGCCCTAAAAATGGGGGATTATGCCATAACGGAAGCCGGTTTTGGTGCGGATTTGGGGGCCGAAAAGTTCTTGGATATTAAGTGCCGTATGGCCGGGCTGACTCCCGACGCTGTGGTGGTTGTTGCCACGGTACGTGCTTTAAAAATGCACGGAGGCCTTTCCAAAAAGGAACTGGATACCGAAGATTTAACAGCTTTACAACAGGGTATTCCCAATCTGCTTCGTCACGTTTCGAATATGAAGAATGTCTATGGTCTGCCTTGTGTGGTGGCGGTGAATCGATTCCCCACCGATACCGTTGCTGAGATTGCATTTATTATGGAAAAATGCAAAGAACTTGGGGTCAATACTGTTCTTTCGACCGTTTGGGCCGAGGGCGGTAAAGGCGGTGAGGCTTTGGCCAAAGAGGTAGTTCGCCTGTGCGAAGAAGAACAAGGGGAGTTTTCCTTTTTGTACGAATCCGATGCCTCCTTGGTAGAAAAAATGGAGGCCGTGGTACAAAAGGTGTATGGTGGTAAGGGTGTTGTTCTAACGCCTGCCGCCCAAAAACAAGTAGACACTTTAACGGAGCTTGGTTTTGGAAAATTTCCGATTTGTGTGGCCAAAACGCAGTACAGTTTTTCGGATGACCCCTTAAAACTCGGCGCACCGGAGGATTTTACCGTCACGGTACGACAGGTAAAAGTGTCGGCTGGTGCCGGCTTTATTGTGGTACTGACCGGTGATATTATGACGATGCCGGGTTTACCAAAATCGCCGGCCGCCGAACGTATTGATGTTGATGCCAACGGAAAAATTTCCGGTTTGTTCTAGTAATAAATAGTAAAAACCCGCATTCTACCAAAAGGTAAAATGCGGGTTTTTTATATCCCTTTGTATTTTTTTCGAGTGGCCAATCCGCCACGAATGTGCCGCTCCTTTTTATTGATTTCTAAAACCTGTCTTACTTTTTTATAGAGGTGAGGGTCACGAAATTTCAACCGTTCGGTGACGTCTTTATGTACAGTGGATTTGCTGATTTTAAATACCTTCGCTGTCGCCCTGACGGTAGCACCCGTATCCAAAATATATTCACCCAAAATAACCGCTCTTTCTGTTACTGTCCGACTCATACAATCAACTCCTAAAAGGACTAATTCATTGTATGAAAACGTATTATAAAATATACCTTTTTGTGTATACGGTTGTTTCGGTAGTATCAATCTTAGAGTTTTGTGACCTCAACTCTTTTGACTTTGTTCAATTCCAAAGCGGCGGCAACCGTAATCGCACAACACTTTTCAATTGTATTGTTGCCGTATTTGATTACGGCATAAATGTTTGCGGTGCCTTCATCAACTGCTGTTATATTACCTTCGGCATCGACCGATGCAATATTTGTATTATCGCTGTACCATTCAATCGGCCAATCAACGGCGTCGGTAATTGCGGTAATTTTTGCTGTGTCACCGACGATAAGGTTGCTGTTGTCAAGGCTAACTTCCAATGAGGGCTTTAATGATTTGCCGTACATTGCGTTATCCGCAAGGTTAATGCCCTCGTGCCAGTCGGTAAACTCTACTCGAATGCATAATTTATCGCTAACAGAACATACACGGTGCCAAGCGGGATAAACGTATTCCGTAATATCCCATTTTGTACCGTTGCTGAAATAACCAACAACCTGAATACCGGTTAAATCGATGGTTTCGCCTAATTTATAAACGGTTTTGTTCGGCTTTTTTACAATTTTAATATGGGTTACGTAATAATTCGCAAGTTCTGAGGGAATTGCTTTTTCCAAAATCTCGGGTTTGGTGGGCTTTGGTTTGCTTGGTGTGGTAGAAGAAACAGCGCTATTGTCTATTTCGGGTTTAGAGCTTTCTGCTACATCCGAGCTGGTGTCAACGGCAACGGCCTGTTTTGTATTACTCTCTTGTGAAGTTGCGACCTTGTTGTCGTTAGCACCGTTTGCAAAACAAACAAACGTGACAACTTAATCAGCTAGAACAACAGCTACACATATAATGGTAATTGGTTTCATTTTTTCAAAGTTGACATAAGAATCCCCCCCTTATTGTTTTTGGTATACTTTGCAAATACGTTAAAGTCAAGCACGTATAGAAGGCAAACATTATTTACACATTTTTAGGCGTATTCCTGTTTTTTTTATGTAGCACCAAGCATTTCTTTTGCAGAGTCCTTAATCGCAACAAAAATGCTTTTGGGTGAGCTAGAATGGCGCTTTCTGCTTTATTTGTCCAAGGGGAAGAGAACTTTTTTGCTAATGTGTTTGATTCAATCATACCTATAAGCGGAATATCTGTATTTTTCTATTTTTTGGAAAAGAAACGTGGTTGGGAATAAATGAAGAAGAAGGGACATAAAGTGTAGTAGCAAAGAAAAAAGGAGATAACAAATGGACAAGGATATGCAATGTCAACGATTGGAACAGCTACTTCGCTTTTTACCTGAGCCAATAGCAGCGGTTTTGAACGGAATGGACGACAAAACAAAAGAAGCCACGCAGGAAATTCGTTTACGTGCGGGAAGACCATTGTCTTTGACGATTCGCGGAAGTCAATTTTTTGTGCGGCCGCAGGGGACCTGTATGCTCCCGCGGGAGGATTGTATTATGGTGACCGCCAAAGAGGTTGAAGACTGCTTTTTCGCACTATGTCACCACTCGGTCTATTCGCATCACGAGGAACTAAAAGAGGGGTATTTGATGTTAGAGGGAGGGCATCGCGCCGGCGTGTGCGGCACCGTTACCTTTAAAGAGGGAAGAATTGAGACGGTACGGGATATTTCTTCGCTGAATATACGCGTCGCTAAGGAGGTACCCCAAGTTGCCGATGAACTAATAAAGCAGTTCATTGGCGGCGGTGTTCTTATTTGCGGGGGACCCGGAAGCGGAAAAACAACCCTGCTTCGCGATGTAGCACGGCAGTTAGCCGGCGGCGCCGCGGGGCGATGCCTAAAAGTAGCGGTGATTGACAGCCGCGGAGAGATTGCAGCCGTAACGCACGGCGTTCCTATGGCCGATTTGGGAAGCACGGCCGACGTAATAACTGCTTGCCCGAAGGCGAAGGGGATAGAAATGGCTTTGCGCACACTTTGTCCCGATGTGATTGTCTTTGATGAATTGGGCGATTTGGAAGAGGTGGCGGCGGTAGAACAAAGTTTTCACGCCGGTGTCACAGTGATTGCAACGGCTCACGCCGGCTCATTGGAGGATTTGCATCGTCGTCCTCAAATTCGTCGATTATTGGAAAACGACACCATTCGACAGGTGGTGTTTTGCCAAAATCGAAACAGATTTTCCTATTCCATCCATTCGAAAGAGGAAATAGAGAGCAACAAAGAGGAAGTGGTGTTGTTGTGAGATTAGCGGGGGTATTATTACTTTCTTCTCTGCCCATATGGATTGGAATTTGGTCGAGGCAGACGTTGCAAAAACGGGTGAATTTTTTGCATACTTTTGCGCGGTTTATTCGGTTTGCTAAAGAACAAATTCGTTTTTCCGGCCGGGAGTTACCGGAAATTTTCTCTTTGGCATTGCGGTATCCCGTTTTTTCAAAACCGCTTTGGGAAGAGTTGTTTTGCGCGGTGAAAGATGGACAATCGGTGGAGAAAATACTTAAAAATAGAAACGATATTCGGTTAAAAAATGAGGATATACAAATGGTTTCAGAATTTTTGAGTGGGCTGGGAACCAGTGATGTGGAGGGACAGGTAGAGCACGCTGCGTATAGTTTGATACAGTGTGAAGAGTTAAAAAAAGAGGCTACCCACACTTTTGCGGTGCAGGGGAAATTAACCGTTTCATTAGCGGGCGCGCTGGCGGCAGCTCTTTTTATATGGATGGTGTAATCAAAGTGGAGATTGATTTCATTTTTAAAATTGCCGCTATTGGAATCATTGTGGCGGTGCTCAATCAATTATTGATCCGCTCGGGGAGGGAAGATCAAGCAATGCTTACCACTCTGGCCGGTTTGGTGGTGGTACTGTTTATGGTGGTGCAGGTAATTGCGGATTTATTTGATACCATCAAAGAATTGTTCGGGTTGTAGCAATGGGTTCTTTGGTGGCTATGGTTTTGGTTAGTCTTACCCTCATTTTACTGTTGCGAGAAAGCCATCCCGCTTATGCGATGTTGACGGCGGCGGTGACCGGTGCAATTGTGTTGATAACACTGTTGCAGGCGGCGTACGATCCGGTGGCCTATTGGTTTTCCAAATTGACCGCATATGGGGTCAAAAGCGAATTTGTGACCTATTTACTTAAGGCCTTTGGCCTTTGTTATATCACCAAATTTGCTGCGGAACTTTGTCAAGATTTCGGACAAACTTCGCTTTCCTCTAAAGTGGAATTGGCCGGTCGTGTGGCGTTGTTTTTGCTTTCGTTACCGCTATTGCAACAAATTTTAGAGGTAGGACTTTCTTTATGATGAAACGTTGTTTAAAATGGATGGGAATAGGGATTGGTTTGATGGCGTTACTTTGGTGTTTTCCTTTGTCGGCGGGGGCAGTCACCGCCCGGGAAGGGGGGGAAGCCGACCTTTATCGGCGCCAATACCAAGAAAGTGGAGCCGACGATTTGGCCGATGCTCTGCCTGAAATAACCAAGGATATTTTGGACACCTTCGGCCTTGATTTGGAAAATCCTGAAGCTGAAACAAACATAAAGTGGCAAAATCTTTTTGAGGTGATAGGCGATTTTTTATCCACCGGAATGAAAGGCCCTTTTTCTTTGATGATGGCGGTAATCGGAGTCCTATTAATTTTTACTGCGGCTGAGGGATGTTTACTGGAGGGGACAGGGGAAGGAATTTCCACCCGAATTTGTTTGCTGGCCTGTCTTTCTTTATTGCAACCGGTATACCAATTGGTGGGTAGTTTGCAACAAACCCTACAACAAGTGAGTCATTTTATGATGGCTTTTGTGCCGGTATATGCCGGTTTGTTAGCATCGGGAGGACGGGTCGATACGGCCGGTGGATTTGCCTCTTTGATGCTGGCGGCGGTAGAGGGAATTTCGTATTTTATTTCCTATGGATTTGTACCGATGGTTGGCGGATGCATGAGTCTGAGTGTTTGTGGCTGTCTTTCACCGGTAGGCGGGATGGATCGTTTGGCGGAATGGGTGAAAAAAGCTGCCATTTTTGTCATGGGAATCTTCACCACGGCCTTTTTGGGGGTGTTATCGGTACAAACCACGTTGACGGCCGCTTCGGAAAATGTGGGGATTCGCACCTCAAAAGCGGTGATTGCCGGTTCCATTCCGGTGATGGGAACCGCCATTGCCGAAACCTTAAATACCGCCCGTGGATGCTTGGCGTTGTTGCGGTCTGGGGTGGGGATTTACGGGGTATTGGCTGTGGTATTGTTAGGGTTGCCGATTGCCATTGAACTGCTTTTGTTTCGCGTAGGGATGTGGATTTGCAGTGGAGCGGCCGAACTCTTTGGGATGGGAAGAGTCGGACGGTTATTTACCTCGCTGGATTTTTTTCTTTCCACTTTATTGGGGGCGATTTGTTTTATCGGACTCTTGTTTATTCTTTCTCTAACCATTGTAATGCAAACAGGGGGGGCGTTTTCGTGAAATGGTTTACGGAGTTGGTTGGTTCGCTTTCAGCCGTTTTGGTTATACTGTCGGTGATATGGATATTGGTTCCCAAAGGAAAAATGGAGCATTCTTTGCGCTTTGCCGTGGGGGTGTTTGTGTTGGGAGCATTGATTTCTTTGTTTTCCACAGCCTTTTCGCGCGATGAAAAAGAGAGGGCAACTCTCGGCTCTAGTTTTTCTTATCAAGAAAAAGCGGATGCCATTGTGTTGAAGAATACAGAGTATGCGATTGGAAAATTGCTTGAAAATGAATCTATTTTCTATAATGAAATTTCTCTTTTTACGGATAATTCTCAAGTGGAAAGCATACATATTACCAAAGTCGAAGTGGATTTATGTCATCCTGAGGATTTTTCCCGTGCGGCACAACTACTGAAAAAGGAAACCGGCTTGGAGCTGGTTGGGGGATAGTATGGAGGAACTTAAGGAAAAAATCAAGGCCTTTTGGAAAGCACCGAAAAAAAGTGGCTTTTTGGTGGTGATAGGGTTAGTGGGTATTTTGCTGATTGCCGGTTCCGGTTGGGGAAAAACCCAGCCGAAAGATCAAAATTCCAACCCTGCTTCCATCAGCGATCAAGAATATTGTTTGGCGCTGGAAGAAAAGGTGGCTGCTTTGGTGGGGGCGTTGACCGGTGATGAATCTTGTATCGTCGGCGTTACGTTGGAAAACGGTAACTCTTATGTATACGCCGACCAAAATACCGTTGACCGCGACCAAAGCGAGGACAAAGCCAAGGATGCCGTGACGGTGAAAGAGAGTCATAAGAGTGAACAACAATATATTATTGTTGAGGATGAAAGCGGGGCGCAAACTGCACTTATTGTCACTGAGAAGAAACCGGCGGTTCGTGGGGTGGCTATTGTGGCAGCTGGAATCAACCCAGCGATAGAAGAAGAAATTTTAGAAGCTGTTTCTTCGATGTTGGGGGTGGGTGAACACAAAATCAGCATTACCGGTAAAATAGGGTCTTGAACAAAATACACTTCAATAAAGAAAATAAGGGGCGAAAACAGATGAAAAACAGAAAAATTTTCGGCAAAAAACAGATTGTTATGGCGGGACTTGTGGTGGCACTTTCGGCGGCCGTATGGCTCAATATGAAATACGCTTCCGGTGCGGGTGGATTTTTAACGGCGGGGGAAACCTCTTCTCATAAAAATTTGGGGGATACAAAATATGTTATGACCGAGAGTGTTTTATCCTCGGCCGAAACTGCTGCTGAGTCGGATGCCTTCGTCGAAGCGAGGGAGGAACGCAAAAAGGCCAGAGAAAAAGCCATCGCCTTGTTGGAGGAGGCGGCCGGAAAGGCCGATGCCGATAAAGAAACAAAGGCGAAACTTACCGAAAAGATAACACAAATCGCTGCCCGTATGGAGAAGGAAGTCAATATTGAAACCTTGATTCGGGCCAAGGGTTTTTCCGATGTGGTGGTAATTATTGGTGAGGAAGACGTCAATGTGATTGTGAAGGCCGAGGAACTTTTACAAAGCCAAATCCTGCAAATTCAGGATGCCGTGGCTACGGAAACGAAAATTTCTTTGGAAAATATTAAAATTGTTCATCGGAAATAGTTGTGCTTTTTAAAATTTGTGCTATAATAAGATAAATAGGTTATTATAGGAGGCACATTCTATGTCTAACAATAATTATGGTTTGGCCATCAATAACGATGTAATTGCCCGTATGGCCGAAATGGCTGCCCTAGAAACCGAAGGCGTTGAGGCAATGGGGATTCGTCCCGCTTCACTGCAAACCATCCTTGGCAAGCGCGGATTGACCAAATCGGTTTCGGTCTCCACGGAAAACGGTATTATTAATATTGACCTTTATATCAAGGTGAAAGATTCGGTCAAAGTTGGGGATGTCGCCGAGCATGTACAAAGCAGTGTCAAAGAAAAACTGCAAGGGATGACCGGCAGTGCCGTTACCCGCGTGAATGTGGTAGTGGCAGATGTTGCTTTTGCGGATGAAACCGAGCCGCAGGAAAACAAATGATACCAAGATGAAAACTGTCGCCGCATACGGGTGGCTTGGCCACACGCTATTCTTTTGGCGGCAGTTTTTTTATCCGATACTATCAACTACCATCAACAAAGGAATTATCAAATATGAAGATTGCTATTGTCGGCTTGGGGCTTATCGGTGGTTCTTTGGCCCGCGCCTTTTCGCACGGGGGAGAGCACACTGTTATTGGACTGGATAAAAACCATAAAACCTTGCAAGCCGCTTTGGAACAAAAAGCCATTCAGGCGGCGGCAGAAACATTGCCGCCGGCCGACATTTATTTTTTGGCTATGGCACCGAGCATTACGGTGCGATTTTTGAAAGAACATATTACCCTTTTTCAAAAAGGGGCCATCGTCACCGATGTTTGTGGCATTAAAACTACCGTGGTACAAGAGTGTGAACCCCTTTGTCGGCAATATGGCTTGCGATTTGTGGGGGGACATCCCATGGCTGGCCGTGAAGTCAGCGGATTTGAACACGCGGTGGACGATTTGTTTGTTGGACGTAGTTATATCCTCACCAAAACGTCTTATACCGATGCCGAAGCTCTTGATACGGTGCGGTCTTTGGTGCGAAAGATTGGTATTACGCAGATTACCGAAACAACACCGGAGCATCACGACCGTATGATCGCATTCACCTCACAAGTGCCGCATATTTTGGCCGGCGCTTATATGAAAAGCGATACTAGTTTGGCGCATAACGGATATTCTGCAGGTAGTTATCATGATGTTTCGCGGGTGTCTTCGGTGGACGAGAATTTGTGGAGTGAGTTGTTTGTCGCCAATCGGGTACCCTTGGCCGAAGAACTACGTGTTCTCATTGGGAATTTGCAACAATATTTATCTGCGGTAGAGGCGGGGGACCGCAACAAATTGTTTGATTTGGTGCGAGAAAGCCGTTTGCGTAAGGAAAAAGACCGCGCCCAAAACGGGGAGGAACTGCCTCATAAATTCGGATAACAATGCTTTTATATCAAAACAAGGGGTTGATGCATCAAGGACAAGTCCTCTGTTTTGTGAGTGAAAGGGTGCAATAAAGGAAGGAATCGATAAAGGAAGGAATCGCACGATGAAAGAAAATTTAACTATGTTAATGGATTTATACGAACTGACAATGGCGAACGGTATTTTTTATTCCGAAGAAAGGGATAATATCTGTTATTTTGATATGTTTTTTCGACGGGTGCCGGATGAAGGCGGCTTTGCCATTATGGCGGGTCTCAGCCAGTTGATCGAATATTTCAATAATCTTCGCTTTACAAAAGAAGATATCGAATATCTGAAAAGTTTAAATCTGTTTGGGCCGGAATTTTTGGATTATTTAGCCGATTTTCGATTCTCTTGTGATGTGTGGGCTGTTCCGGAAGGTACCCCCATTTTTCCAAAAGAACCGATTGTAACGGTGCGCGGACCGGCTATTCAGGCCTTTTTGGTTGAAACAATGATACTACTGACCGTCAATCACCAATCCCTTATTGCCACCAAGGCCAACCGTATTGTGCGGGCGGCCGACGGCCGCCCTGTTTTGGAATTCGGGGCGCGTCGTGCTCACGGTTATGATGCTTCTGTTTACGGGGCGCGGGCGGCCATCATCGGTGGATGTGTTGGCACTTCCTGTGTGAAATCGGCCAAGGATTTTGGTGTTCGCCCATCGGGAACGATGGCCCACAGTTGGGTGCAGATGTTTAAAAGCGAGTACGATGCATTCTACACCTATGCCACCCGCTATCCTGACAGTTGTTTGCTTTTGGTAGATACCTACAATGTGTTAAAATCCGGTATTCCCAATGCCATTCGGGTGTTCAACGAGGTGGTGGTACCTCAAGGGTATCGACCAAAGGGTATTCGAATTGACAGCGGTGATATCACCTACCTTACCAAAAAGGTTCGCAAAATGTTGGACGATGCCGGTTTCCCCGATTGCCAAATTTGCGTTTCCAACTCGTTGGACGAATATCTTATTCGGGATATGTTGATGCAGGGGGCCGCAGTGGATAGTTTTGGGGTCGGTGAACGACTGATTACGGCTTCTTCCGAGGCGGTGTTTGGCGGTGTTTATAAACTGGCGGCGGTTGAAACACCGCAAGGCGGCATTATTCCAAAGATTAAAATCAGTGAAAATACTGCCAAAATCACCATCCCCTCGTTCAAAAGGGTTTGGCGGTTGTTTGATAACGAAAGCGGGAAGGCCATTGCTGATGTGATAACCCTCCATCACGAGGTAATTGACGAGAGCAAGCCCTATGAAATTTTCGACCCGCTTTACACCTGGAAACGAAAGACCATTCGCAACTTTACTGCAAAACCATTGGCCTGCCGTATTTTTGAAAAGGGCGAGTGCATTTATAAAACTCCCACGGTGGTTGAATCGGCCGCCTACTGTAAAGAGCAGATTGACACCTTATGGGATGAGGTGAAGCGCTTTGAAAAACCCCATACCTATTATGTCGACCTTTCGAAGGCTTTGTGGGAAGAGCGTGCTGCCTTGTTAGAAAAACATTCCTTTAAGGGATAAAACCATAGAAACGGATGTGTAAAAGATGGCAAAAGTTGGATTCCGCACCAGTTTATTCGGCTTTCATAAAGAGGAAGTTATCGACTATTTGAATCAAGCGGCACAGGAGTATGCGGTCAAAGAACAAGAGCTAATGCGCCAATGCACAGCCTTGGAAGACCGCTTGAAAGAACAGGAACAACAGGCCGCGATGGAGGCCGTTAAGATGGCCGAATTGCAGGAAACGGTGGATTATTTTCGTGCCAAAGAGGAAGAAATTGAAAAAACCAGCGTTCGCATTGGCACTATGTATTTGGTGGCCAAACAGAATGCGGACGAAATGGTTGCGGCGGCAGAACGCTATGCGGCCGAAGTTGGTGAATACGCCAAACGTCAAATGTTGGCGGCAGAACAAGCCGGTGAAAAGTTGGAACAACTCAAAACCGGTGCGGTTGAGTCAGCACATCAATTTGCCACTGACCTTTCGGTGTTGTCCAATGCTTTGACCGAGTCGCGTGAGCGGCTGGCAGCCGAAATGGCGGCCTTGGAATCGGCCGACAAGGACATTTTATTAACCGACGGGACCGAAGCTGAATGAAAGAATTTGTCTTAACCACCGACCAACTGAAAGAGTATATTCCGGACCTTTCGGCGGGAGATCGGGTGCTTCTTTCCGGAATGGTGTATACAGCGCGCGATGCTGCCCACCAAAAATTGGTCGATTTGTTACAGGCGAGGCAGGAGTTGCCTTTCCCACTTTCGGGTGCGGTGTTGTATTACGCCGGTCCGACCGAGGCGCCGCCCGGCCGACCGATTGGCAGTTGCGGCCCGACCACCGCGGGGCGAATGGATCCACTAACCATCCCCCTGCTGGAGGGAGGCCTTTGCGGTATGATAGGCAAGGGAGAGCGCAATCAAGACGTTATGCGTGCCATTCGAAAACACAAGGCTGTTTATTTTTGTGCCATTGGCGGCGCCGGTGCTTTGGCGGCCAAGTGTATTACCTCTTGCGAGGTGATTGCGTTTCCCGAATTGGGATGCGAAAGCATCAAAAAATTAACCTTGAATCGCTTTCCCCTACTGGTAGGGGTAGACGCCAAAGGTTGCTCTATTTTTGCCAAAAGATAAATGCAAAAAGGAGAAAGTTGAAATGAGAACCACTTCGTAAAGAAGAACTCTTCCTTTTTCTTTTCATAGATAAATAAAAATAGCCAAGTGTTCATTAAAGACACTTGGCTATTCGGTTTTCTCTTATTTATTTGCAGTACTTGGAAACAATTTGTTTCATAGTATCCCAATAGGATTCCATATCTTGTACCAACTTTAATTGGGTGCGACAACGAACCAAATTATGTTTCGCATATTTAATTTTAAAATAAGTATCCCCTTGTAGATAGTCGGTTAAAAAACGAATCCCGCATTCTAGGGTCATCATTTTCGCACCTTCGGGCATCAGCATAATTTCACTGTTGAGCAGTTGCCCGCCCGAACCGGTTAAAAAACCATCGGCAAAGGCAGTAAATAAGCCAATGTCGAACCCTACTTTAGAAAGGTCTTTCTCATCCTCTTCGGCGGTGCTTGCGCCAAAGCGTATGGCATCCCCAAAGTCGGTGACCGAATATCCCGGCATAATGGTGTCCAAATCAATCACGCAGAGGGCTTTACGAGTGCGTTCATCCAGCAATGCGTTGTTGCATTTGGTATCGTTATGGCTGACACGTAACGGCAGCTCACCTTTTTGGTGGGCTTCTTCCAAAACATAACAAAAGTCAGCACGTTCTTTTACAAAGCGGATTTCGTCCCGGACTTCGGCGACGCGCCCCAGGGGGTCGGTCTCAACCGCTTCGAGGAAAACGCGATAACGCATCGGCGTATCGTGAAAGTGGGGAATGGTTTCAAAAAGGGTTTCAATCGGAAAATCGGCTAAATCCCGTTGAAATTTGCCAAAAGCATAGCCGGATTCGTAAAAATCATCTGTGCGCTCCGGCCGTTCAATGCAAATGGAGTGGTCGATAAAGCGGTACATTCGCCAACAGTTACCCATATCATCTAAATAATAATTGTTGTTTTGCTTGGTTTTCATTAGATTTAACACACCGCGCGGGTCGGTCGTTTTGGGTTTTAAATGTTCGGTAATACGGGCGATGTTGTTCATAACCTCTACCGGTTTTTTAAAGACTTTACCATTCACCGATTGAATGATGTATTTACTTTCGCTGCCATCGTCTTCGTCACAAAAGAGACAAAAAGTATCATTAATATGGCCGTTTCCGTGTGGGAGACAGCCGCGAGGAGTGCCGGTGATTTTAAATTGGTCGATGGCCTTTTGAATGATTTCCAGACAGTTGTTCATTTGTATGAGGACAACCTTTCTGTAAGATAGTGGGGGAAATACATTTATCGAAAAGGAATAAGTGCCAATTCTCGCAGCACATAAACTTACCATAACAGTATAACACATCTTTTCCAAAAAATCTACATTAAAAAATCAGAAACATTTCACCCTTCGAAAAAAGGGGCGATTTCTTGCAATCCAAAGCAAAGTGTGGTATAATGTTATCATCAAAAAGGGGGAAGATGTGATGGCAAAGACAGTGTTAATTACCGGTGGTTCACGTGGCATCGGGGCACAAACGGTTCGCTTTTTTGCCGAGCAGGGGTATCAGGTTGCCTTTTCCTACCATCAATCCAAAGGGGAGGCAGAGGCCCTGCGACAAAGCGTTGCCGCATTGGGATGCGAAGTTTTGGCACTGCCGTGTGATGTTTCCAACCCGGTGGCGGTCGAGTCACTGGTGAAACAAACGGTCCATTATTTTGGTCGATTGGATGTTTTGGTTTGTAATGCCGGCGTTGCAAAGCAGCAACTGTTGAGTGACGTGACCGACCAAGATTGGCAACAGTTGTTGCAGGTGAATTTAAGTGGTGTTTTTTATGCTTGTCGTGCGGCAACCCCATTTATGGTCTCCCAAAAAAGCGGCAGTATCGTCACCCTTTCCTCGGTATGGGGAATGACCGGCGCCTCTTGCGAGGTGGCCTATTCGGCGACGAAAGCCGGTATTATCGGATTGACCAAAGCCCTAGCCAAAGAACTTGGTCCCAGTAACATTCGGGTCAACTGTGTGGCCCCCGGTGTAATCGATACCGAAATGAACAAAGAATTGGATATTGAAACCTTTTCTGCCTTGGCCGAAGAAACGCCGCTGGGGCGCATCGGATCGCCCGAGGAAGTGGCGCGGGTTATATTTTATTTGGCCGACCAAGCCGATTTTATTACCGGGCAGGTGCTAAGCCCCAATGGGGGATTTTTGATTTAGGAAAAACGGTGATTTCTCGTAAAGGGAAACCACCGTTTTTAATAGCCTAAGTAAAATTGCACCTGTTCGGGCAAAGCAGAAGTTTGACAAAGATTAATAACATCCAGTTTTTGAGTTTGCGCATACGAAAGAGTACGCGCCGTTCCACCGCGTTGTCCGTCATAGAAGGTAATCACTCGAGAGGATGAATCCACCATTTTCTCATTGCGGGTGGTGTAACAGCCTTTTGTATAGTGGGGCTGAACATACTCGATAAAATCACATTGCTCTAGCACTTTATGATACCTTTGAGACCATGATAAGGGGAAATCTTTCGCTTGTCCCTCAAAGGGGAGAATGCAAAAAAGTCGAATGTCCGGCTGATTCTTTTTAATAAGCAAAACAATTTCGGCGGCCAACAAATCGAATCCCATAGCGCCGCCGCACAAAAAGGTGCGATAGCCCTCGTTATAACTTTGCAAAACGGCGTTTAATAGGTCGCTTTCCAGTTCTCGAAAGGCAGGGTTGTGCTTGTGAAAAGGAAAGGGAAATTTGTGGGGACGATAACCCGAAAAACAACAGGTGCTTTTCCGGTCGAACGACGGTAATGACACGGGAGAGAACACCACGCTTTCTTCTAAAATTAAACCGCAAGCAAAAACGGCGCTGGAGTCAAAAAGCATAAATTATTATTTATTGTATTATACAAGAAATAATGACAAAATGCAACTATATTTTCAAAGAAAACCTTTCTTTTTATCTGTTTTCGCGAACGATTTGAAAAAATTTCGGCAAAAGGTATTGACAGATGGAAAATAATAGGATATAATGATGAACTATCTAATGATGGGAAAATATCACCTAATGGCGAAATTAGGTGGGTAGGGGTTTCTATGCCCTTTGCACAAAATTACTGCTAAAATCCGTGTTTTTTCGTCCGTTTTAGTGAGGGGATTTTTCTCCTGCCCTGCTCCCATTCGGTTTGGTATAATAAGTAAGGAGTGAAGAAAGCCTATGGCACCAAAAAAGGTTATGCTGGGCAACAATGAGCGAATGAGTTTTTCGAAGATTGATGAGGTCATCGATATGCCAAACCTCATTGAGGTTCAGAAAAACTCGTACCAGTGGTTCATTGAAAAAGGGTTGAAAGATGTCTTTGAGGAGATGTCCTCCATCACGGACTATTCTGAAAACCTACAATTGGATTTTATCGATTACCGTCTGGACGATACTCCTAAATATAATGTAACAGAATGCAAGGCCAGAGATACCACTTATTCGGCACCCTTGCGCGTACGTGCTCGCTTGTTGAATAAAGAAACCGGTGAAATCAAAGAAAATGAAGTCTTTATGGGGGAATTTCCTCTGATGACCGAATCGGGCACCTTTGTTATCAACGGTGCCGAGCGCGCTGTTGTTTCGCAGCTGGTTCGTTCGCCCGGTTCCTATTTTGGCACCGATGAGCGCAATGGCAAAGAATTTTGGACTTCCACCATCATCCCCAATCGTGGCGCTTGGTTGGAGTATGAAACCGATATGCACGATGTCGATGTTATTCATGTGCGCATTGATAAGAATCGTCGGTTCCCGCTTTCTACCTTTGTTCGTGCGTTGGGCGCCTTTTCGTCTATGGGCCTTTCTTCCAATAGCGAGATTGTTGATGTGCTTGGCGAGGACGAGCGTTTGTACGCCACTTTGGAGAAAGACACTGCCGCCAACAGCGATGCCGCTCTCATTGAAGTTTACAAAAAACTTCGTCCCGGCGAGCCGGCGACGGTGGAAGGTTCCAAAAATCATTTCCAACAGTTGTTATTCGATGCCCGTCGTTATGAAATTTCGCGCGTAGGCCGCTATAAATATAACAAAAAGCTCTCTTTGCAATCCCGTGTAGAAGGTCGCACTTTGGCTCAGCCGGTTGCCGACCCGATGACCGGCGAGGTATTGTTTGATGCCGGTGCCATCTTAACCCGCGAAGATGCCAAATTGATTCAAAACAAGGGTGTCAAATCGGTGTACATTGCCTTAATCGATGCCGAGGGAAATACCCGCGATTTCAAGGTGCTTTCGAGCGGTATGGTTGATTTGAAAAACTTTGTTAGCGAATCGGTTTACAACAAAGTTTATGCTGCCGGTATCAATGAGTGGGTTTCCTTTGATGTACTGAAAGAACTTTTAGAAAACGTCGGTGGAGAAGAAGAGGCCCTAGTGGAAGCCTTGTTGCAAAATGCCGATTTATTGATTCCCAAGCACATTGTGGTGGATGATATTTTGGCTTCGGTCAACTACTTTATGGGTCTGCCGCATGGGGTTGGTTCGGTAGATGATATCGACCATTTGGGTAACCGTCGTATCCGTTCGGTCGGCGAATTATTGCAAAATCAATTCCGCATTGGGCTCTCTCGTATGGAGCGCAGCATTCGCGAAAAAATGACCCTGCAATCACAGGATATTGATGCCATTACTCCTTTGTCGTTGATTAATGCACGTCCGGTGAGCGCTGCCATTAAAGAATTTTTCGGCTCTTCGCCTTTGTCGCAGTTTATGGACCAAACCAACCCGCTTTCCGAGCTGACCCACAAACGTCGTTTATCGGCTCTCGGTCCCGGTGGTTTGTCTCGTGACCGCGCCAGCTTTGAAGTGCGTGACGTACACTACAGCCACTACGGCCGTATGTGCCCGATTGAAACCCCCGAAGGTCCCAATATTGGTTTGATTTCTTACTTGGCAACTTTTGCCAGAATCAATGAGTATGGCTTTATCGAAACTCCTTTCCGTCGTGTTGACAAAGCGACCGGTCAGGTGTTGAATGAAGTATGTTATATGACGGCCGATGAAGAAGATGAATACATCGTTGTTCAGGCCAACGAACCCTTGAACGAAGACGGCACCTTCCAAAACGCCAGGGTCAACGCACGTTTCCGTGATCGCTTTATGGAAATTGAACGCGATCGGGCCGACTTTATGGACGTTTCGCCCAAGATGGTTGTTTCGGTCGCCACCGCTATGATTCCCTTCCTCGAAAACGATGATACCAACCGCGCTTTGATGGGTTCGAACATGCAGAAGCAGGCCGTTCCGCTTCTCAAAACCGAAAACCCCATTGTCGGTACCGGTATGGAATACAAGGCCGCCGTTGATTCGGGCGTTGTCGTTGTAGCCAAAGCTGACGGCGTGGTTACGCGCGTATCGGCCGACAAAATCACCGTTCGTCAAACCGATGGTGAAGTGGTGGATTATAATTTGATTAAGTTCCTCCGTTCCAACCACGGAACCTGCATCAATCAGCGTCCCATTGTAAGCGAAGGTCAAGTGGTTAAAGCCGGCGAAGTTATCGCTGACGGTCCCGCCACCAGTAACGGTGAAATCAGTTTGGGCAAAAATGCCTTGATTGGTTTTATGACTTGGGAAGGCTATAACTACGAAGATGCCGTTTTGATTAATGAGCGCTTGGTGCGTGACGATGTTTATACCTCGATTCACATTGAGGAATATGAACTGGAAGCCCGCGATACCAAACTCGGCCCGGAAGAGATTACCCGCGATATTCCCAACGTTGGGGAAGATGCCTTAAAAGATTTGGACGAGCGTGGTATTATCCGCATTGGTGCCGAGGTTCGCTCAGGCGATATCTTGGTTGGTAAGGTGACTCCGAAGGGTGAAACCGAACTGACCGCCGAGGAGCGCTTACTCCGTGCCATTTTTGGTGAAAAAGCACGCGAAGTGCGAGATACTTCCTTGCGCGTTCCCCACGGAGAATATGGTACCATTGTGGATGTTAAGGTATTCACCCGTGAAAATGCTTCGGAACTTAGCCCCGGCGTCAACTATGTCGTCCGCTGCTATATCGCCCAGAAACGCAAGATTTCGGTTGGCGATAAAATGGCCGGTCGTCACGGTAATAAGGGTGTTGTTTCTCGCATTCTGCCGAGTGAGGATATGCCTTTCTTAAAAGACGGTACTCCGTTGGATATTGTACTCAACCCGCTGGGAGTTCCCTCCCGTATGAATATCGGTCAGGTGTTGGAAGTGCATTTGGGTTATGCCGCCGCCGCTTTGGGTTGGAAGGTTTGCACCCCGGTTTTTGACGGTGCCCACGAATCCGACATTAAAGAATGCTTCCGCAAGGCCAACTGCATTCACGGCGAATACGTTGACCGTGCTGACCAACCGCTGGATAGCGATTACCTTGCCGATCCCGACCATATTGACGGTAAATTCACTCTGTATGACGGACGCACCGGTGAAAAATTTGATAATCCCGTAACGGTTGGTTATATGTATTATCTCAAACTGCATCATCTGGTTGATGATAAGATTCACGCCCGTTCGACCGGTCCTTACTCTTTGGTTACCCAACAACCGCTTGGAGGTAAAGCCCAGTTTGGCGGTCAGCGTTTCGGTGAAATGGAAGTTTGGGCATTGGAGGCCTACGGTGCCGCCTACACCTTGCAGGAAATCCTAACGGTGAAGTCGGATGACGTGGTGGGCCGCGTGAAGACCTATGAAGCCATTGTCAAGGGTCAAAACGTTCCCGAACCCGGCATTCCCGAGTCCTTTAAAGTTTTAATTAAAGAATTGCAATCCCTCTCGCTTGATGTGAAGGTATTGGATAAGGACGAAAACGAAATTGATTTAAAACAGACCTTTGACGATGACGAGTTGGATTTCGTTCCGGTCAGCGCGCCGGATGATACCGCTTTCGATGAGGTCTCCGTGGCCGAGGAAGACAGTTTTAACGGCTATGGATTGCAGGATGAAAACGGCGACGATATTATAGAAGTATCGGCCGAAGACGAAGAAATTTTATAATTTAGGAGGAAGACAGAATGGATTGTATCGAATTTGAATCAATAAAAATCGGTCTGGCATCTCCTGAACAAATCAGAAGCTGGTCGCATGGTGAGGTTACCAAGCCCGAAACCATTAACTACCGAACCTTAAAACCCGAAACCGGAGGTCTTTTCTGCGAACGTATTTTTGGGCCCCAAAAAGATTGGGAGTGCCATTGCGGAAAGTACAAGAGAATCCGTTACAAGGGTAAGGTGTGCGAACGCTGTGGCGTAGAAGTGACCCGCGCCAAGGTTCGCAGAGAACGTATGGGTATTATTGAGCTTGCCGCTCCGGTATCCCATATTTGGTACTATAAAACAATTCCCTCCCGTTTGGGATTGGCATTGGATGTTACCCCTCGTGTATTGGAGCAGGTGCTCTATTTCTCGCAGTATATCGTAACCGATCCGGGCGATACGCCGCTGGAGAAAAAGCAACTCTTAAACGAAGTGCAGTATAAAGAGTATCGTGAAAAATATGAGAACGATTTTCAGGCCGGTATGGGTGCCGAAGCGATTAAAAAATTATTGGAAGAAATTGATTTGGAATCCACCTGTGCTGAATTGCGTGCCGAGTTGGATACCGCCAGTAACCAAAAGGCTGCCCGTATTTTAAAACGCTTGGAAGTGTTGGATGCTTTCCGTCTGTCGGGGAATCGTCCCGAATGGATGATTTTAGATTGCATTCCGGTCATCCCGCCCGATTTGCGCCCGATGGTGCAACTGGATGGCGGACGTTTTGCCACTTCGGACCTCAATGATTTGTATCGCCGTGTGATTAACCGTAACAACCGTTTGAAACGGCTGTTGGAATTGTCGGCTCCCGACATCATTGTTCGTAACGAAAAGAGAATGCTGCAAGAAGCGGTCGATGCTTTGATTGATAACGGTCGTCGCGGCAAGCCGGTAACCGGCCCCAACAACCGCGCCTTAAAATCTCTTTCGGATATGCTCAAAGGAAAACAAGGTCGCTTCCGTCAAAACTTGCTCGGTAAACGTGTGGACTACTCCGGACGTTCGGTTATCGTCGTTGGTCCCGAACTGAAGATGTATCAATGCGGTCTGCCGAAAGAAATGGCGTTGGAACTCTTCAAACCATTTGTTATGAAGCGTTTGGTGAAAACCGATGTTGTCAACAATATCAAAACCGCTCGTAAGATGGTAGAGCGTTCGGATTCGCAGGTTTGGGATGCATTGGATGTTGTAATTAAGGAACATCCGGTGCTGCTCAACCGTGCACCGACCTTGCACCGTCTGGGTATTCAGGCTTTCGAACCCGTTTTGGTGGAGGGTCGTGCTCTCAAACTTCATCCGCTGGTATGTACCGCCTACAACGCCGACTTTGACGGTGACCAAATGGCCGTTCACGTACCGCTTTCGGCTGAAGCACAGGCCGAGGCGCGCTTCCTTATGTTGGCCGCCAACAATCTACTCAAACCTTCGGACGGAAAACCGGTTACGGTGCCGACGCAGGATATGGTTCTTGGCTCCTATTATCTCACCATTGTGAAAGAGGATGAGAAGGGTGCCCCTGTTCGTAATGAAGAAACCGGAGAGATGCGGTATCGTATTTTCCGTGATAAAGATGAGGCCATTATGGCCTATCAAACCGGCAATCTTGGGTTACACGCTCCCATTAAGGTAAGAATGACCGGCAAAAACCACAAGGGCGAAACCATCTCCCGCGTGATTGATGCCACGGTTGGCTTCCTTTTCTTCAACGAATCCATTCCGCAGGATTTGGGCTGCGTAGACCGTACCATTCCCGGCCACGAATTGGATTTAGAGATTCCGGTTTACGATAAAAAAGGTAATGTCAATAAGATTGACAAGAAAAAACTCGGCCGTATTATTGATGACTGCATTCGTGTTCACGGCACAAGCGAGGCCGCCATTGTGTTGGATAATATCAAAGCCACCGGCTTCAAATTCTCCACCAAAGGAGCTATCACTGTTGCGGTAGATGATGCTGTGATTCCGCCCGCCAAGGCCGATATTTTGGCCGAAGCCGAGAAAAAGATTGATAAATGCAACCAGTTCTTTAAACGCGGTTTGATTAGCGATGAAGAGCGTAGCCGTCAAGTGATTGAAATCTGGAACACCGCCACGGAAGATGTTGCCGATGCCCTGAAGGGCAACTTGGACGAATTTAACCCTATTTTTATGATGGCCGATTCGGGCGCTCGTGGTTCTATGAGCCAGATTCGTCAGCTTGCCGGTATGCGCGGACTGATTGCTAACACCGCCGGTAAGGTTATTGAAGTTCCGATTCGTGCGAACTATCGTGAGGGCTTGAACGTACTTGAATACTTCATTTCCTCTCGTGGTGCTCGTAAAGGTTTGGCTGATACTGCTCTTCGTACTGCTGACTCGGGTTATTTGACTCGTCGTTTGGTAGACGTTTCACAAGATGTGATTGTTCGTGATGACGATTGCGGCACGACCGAAGGTTTGGAAATCGGGGAAATCAAAGAGGGTAACAACCTCTTAGAGCCCATTTTTGAACGCTTGGTAGGTCGTTATCTGCTGGAAGACTTCATCGATGAAGCCACCGGTGAAGTATTAGCCTCGAAAGAGGAAATGCTGACCAAAGAAAAAGCCGAGAAAATCGAAGCGGTATTACTGTCCCGTCCCGAAAGCGAACAAAAGATTCGCATTCGTTCGATTCTAAACTGTCGTTCCCATCACGGCGTATGCCGCAAGTGCTACGGTGCCAACTTGGCTACCGGCACACCGGTTACGGTGGGCGAGGCAGTCGGTATCATCGCGGCACAGTCTATCGGTGAACCCGGTACGCAGCTTACCATGCGTACCTTCCATACCGGTGGTATCGCATCGACCGAAGATATCACACAGGGTCTTCCCCGTGTGGAAGAACTCTTTGAAGCCAGACGTCCCAAGCGCGCCGGTATCATTGCCAAGTGCGCCGGTACTGTATCCATTACCGAGGAGAGAAAGAACAATAAGGCCATTGTTATTACCGGTTTGGATGAACAAGGAAACCCGGTGGAAGAGCATACCGTTATTCCGGCTACGGCTCGTTTGCGTGTGGCTGATGGGTATGAGGTTTATAAGGGTGAACCGCTGGTAGACGGTGCGATTGCTCCGCAGGATATTTTAGAGGTGTTGGGACCGGAAGCTGTTCAAGATTATATTATCGAGCAGATTCAAGCCACTTACCGCACGCAGGGTGTTGATATCAACGATAAGCATATCGAAGTTATCATTCGCCAGATGATGCGCAAGGTAATGGTAGAAAATGCCGGAAGCAGCGATTTATTGCCTCTTTCTCGCGTAGAGCGCAACGAATTTATTGCTGCAAAGGAAGCCATCGAAGCCCGCATAGCCGCCGGTGAAACCGATTTGGTGGTGCCGACCTGCACGCCGGTATTGCTTGGTATTACCAAGGCTTCTCTGGCAACCGATTCCTTCCTTTCGGCCGCTTCTTTCCAGGAGACCACTCGTGTTCTGACCGAAGCAGCTATTCAGGGTAAGAGTGACCCGCTTTTCGGCCTCAAAGAAAACGTGATTATTGGTAAACTGGTTCCGGCCGGTACCGGTATGAAGGTTTACAATGAACGCGCCAAACAAATGGTAGAGGAAATGGAGCGAGCCGCCCGTGTCGAAGCTGCTTTGTACGAAACGCAGGAAATCGAACAGGCACCGGTTCAACCCGAAGAATCGGTTGAGGTGCCGGCTCAAGAAGTAGCGGAATAAAAGTGCCGCATAAAAAAATCCAAAAAATGCTTGACAAAACGTGCAAGCTGATGTAAAATTTGTTATTGTGTGGGAGTGTGGTTTCCTATGGGTAAAGACCTTTCACACCATACAATATATGGTATATAAACCCAGACAGAAAGGGGAATTCCCCTTTTCTGTCTGTAGGGTTTTATATAAATATTTTTTAGGAGGTGTCATATGCCAACCTTTAATCAATTAGTTCGCAACGGTAGAGAAACGATCGCGAAGAAGGCCAAAGCTCCGGCTTTGCTCAAGGGGTATAACTCCATGAAACGCCAACCGACCGACCAGGAATCTCCCCAAAAGCGCGGCGTTTGTACGGCGGTTAAAACTTCTACCCCGAAGAAACCGAACTCGGCTCTTCGTAAAATTGCCAGAGTACGTCTTTCCAATGGTATTGAAGTTTCTGCGTATATCCCCGGTATCGGCCACAACCTGCAAGAGCATAGCGTGGTTTTGATTCGTGGCGGCCGTGTTAAGGACCTTCCCGGTGTGCGTTACCACATCGTGCGCGGTACCTTGGATGCCCAAGGCGTTGCCAACCGAATGCAGTCGCGTTCGAAATACGGCGCAAAACGGCCGAAAGCCAGCGCCAAGTAAGCTTATTGCTTAACATTTTTGCTTTTTTGACGAAAATCCTCTGCTGCATGTACCAAAAGCAGCGGCGTTTATATAAATATTTACGCCTTTGCTTGGTGCCACGGGATGTTTGTCACTCGAGTACCTAAGATATCATTTATGTGAAGGAGGGAAGAGAAGTGCCAAGAAGAGGCTTTATTGCAAAACGTGATGTTTTGCCCGATCCGCTTTATAATTCTAAAATTGTGACTCGTCTTATCAACAACGTAATGTATGATGGTAAGAAAGGTGTTGCTCAAAAAATTGTTTATGGTGCTTTCGATATTATTTCCGAAAAGACCGGAAAAGAACCCCTGGAGGTTTTTGAGCAAGCGATGGAAAACGTTATGCCCCAATTAGAGGTAAAGGCTGTCCGTAAGGGTGGTGCAACCTATCAAGTTCCGTTTGAGGTTCGCCCCGAGAGACGTCAAACCTTGGGCTTGCGTTGGCTCACAGTTTATAGCCGTAAACGTTCTGAAACTACGATGAAAGAGCGTTTGGCAGGCGAGATTTTGGATGCTGTCAATGAAATGGGTGGCGCTTTCAAGAAGCGTGAAGATACCCATAAAATGGCAGAAGCTAACAAGGCATTCGCCCACTATCGTTGGTAATTTCGACTTCATTGTCGTTATTTACCATATGTTTTGTATAAACATTGTCAAAAAGGGCAACCTTAAGGTATTGCCCGAACTAGGAGGAAATTATGCCAAGACAGGTGTCTCTTGAACAAACCAGAAATATTGGCATTATGGCCCACATAGACGCCGGTAAAACCACCACCACCGAGCGTATCCTGTTCTATACAGGTCGCGTTCACAAAGTTGGCGAAACCCATGACGGTGCCGCCACCATGGACTGGATGGACCAAGAGCAAGAAAGAGGTATCACCATTACCTCGGCTGCTACGACCTGCTTCTGGAAGGACCATCGTGTTAATATTATCGACACCCCCGGACACGTTGACTTCACGGTTGAAGTACAGCGTTCGCTTCGCGTATTAGACGGTTCGGTAACTGTTTTGTGCGCCAAGGGCGGTGTAGAACCTCAATCCGAAACAGTTTGGCGTCAAGCCGACGAATATAGAGTTCCCCGTATGATTTATGTTAATAAGATGGACATTATGGGTGCTAACTTCTATAATGTTTTGGATATGGTAAAAGAACGTTTCCAATGCAACGCTATTCCGATTCAGTTGCCGATTGGCGCGGAGGATACGTTTAAAGGAATCGTTGACTTAATCAATAACAATGCGATTATTTATTACGATGACCTCGGTAAAGATGTTCGCGTGGAAGAAATTCCGGACGATATGAAAGAATTGGCTGAGAAGTACAGAACTCAGTTGATTGAAAGTGTTGCCGAACAGGATGACGTTTTGATGGAAAAATACTTCGAGGGTGAAGAACTCACCGTAGAAGAAATCAAAAGCTGCATTCGCAAGGCTACCATTGCCAATGAAATGGTGCCGATTTGCTGCGGTACTTCTTATCGTAACAAGGGTGTTCAGCCCTTGTTGGATGCCATCGTAGACTTTATGCCGGCTCCGACCGACATCGAAGCCATCAAGGGCGTAAATCCCGATACCGATGAAGACGAAGTTCGCCATTCTTCGGATGAGGAGCCTTTTTCTGCTTTGGCTTTCAAAATCGCTACCGACCCCTTCGTGGGTAAAATCTGCTTCTTCCGTGTTTACTCCGGTTGTGTTAATGCCGGTTCCAGCGTGTATAACTCGGTTAAAGGAAACAGAGAAAGAATGGGCCGCATTTTGCAAATGCACGCCAACCATCGTGAAGATATTGAAACCTGCTACGCCGGTGATATCGCCGCCGCCGTTGGTCTCAAAAACACTACCACCGGTGACACTCTTTGCGATGAAAAACATCCCGTTATTCTGGAATCGATGAACTTCCCCGATCCCGTTATCCGTGTTGCTATCGAGCCGAAAACCAAGGCCGGTCAGGAAAAAATGGGTCTTGCTCTCGCCAAATTGGCCGAAGAGGACCCGACCTTCCGTTGCTACACCGACGAGGAAACCGGTCAGACCATTATCGCCGGTATGGGTGAGCTTCATTTGGAAATCATTGTAGACCGCTTGCTTCGCGAATTTAAGGTAGAAGCCAATGTAGGTAAACCACAGGTTGCCTACAAAGAGACCATTCGTTCCCATGCCGAGGTGGACGAGAAATATGCTCGTCAATCGGGTGGTAAAGGTCAATACGGTCACGTTAAAATTCGTCTTTCGCCCAACGAAACCGGTAAGGGTTACGAATTCGTTAATTCGGTGGTCGGCGGTGCTATTCCGAAGGAATATATCCCCGCGGTTGATGCCGGTATCCAGGGCGCAATGCAGTCCGGTGTTTTGGCCGGCTACAACGTAGTAGACGTTAAGGTAGAACTGTACGATGGTTCTTACCACGAGGTTGACTCTTCGGAAATGGCCTTTAAAATTGCCGGTTCGATGGCTTTTAAGAGCGCTTGCCGCAAAGCCGACCCGGTTATTATGGAGCCCATTATGAAGGTTACCGTTATTGTTCCGGAAGAATATATGGGCGATGTTATCGGTGATTTAAACTCTCGCCGTGGTGAGGTGCAGGGCTTTGAAGACCGCACCGGTGCTAAACAAATCAACGCTCGCGTTCCGTTGAGCGATATGTTCGGTTATGCTACCGACCTGCGTTCCAAAACACAGGGCCGTGGCCAATACGTAATGGAACCGGACGGCTACAAAGAAGTGCCGAAGAGCATTTCGGAAAAAATCATCACTGCCAGAACCAAGAAAGACTAATTTTCCAAAAAAAGTCTTGCAATTTGGCAGTACATTTGGTACAATACCAAGTGGATATTAATCTTATTCCGAAAAGGATTTTTTAAGGAGGAAATACTAATGGCAAAAGCAAAATTCGAACGCAATAAACCCCACGTTAACATTGGCACCATCGGCCACGTTGACCATGGTAAGACTACCCTTACCGCCGCTATCACCAAGTACCTTTCTTTGAAAGGCCAAGCTCAATTCGAGGATTATGCCAACATCGATAAGGCTCCCGAAGAGAGAGAGCGTGGTATTACCATCAACACTGCTCACGTTGAGTACGAAACCGAAACCCGTCACTATGCCCACGTTGACTGCCCCGGCCATGCTGACTATGTTAAGAACATGATTACCGCTGCTGCTCAGATGGACGGCGCTATCTTGGTTATCGCCTCGACCGATGGCCCGATGGCACAAACCAAAGAACATCTCTTGCTTGCTCGTCAGGTAGGTGTTCCCTATATCGTAGTATTTATGAACAAATGTGACCAAGTAGACGACGAAGAGCTTCTCGAACTCGTTGAAATGGAAATCCGTGAGACTTTGGATAAATACGAATTCCCCGGCGATGATACCCCCATCATCAAGGGTTCTGCTTTGAAAGCTCTCGAAGCCGGAAGCGACCCCTCTGATGCTGCTTATGCTCCGATTGCCGAGTTGATGGACGCTGTTGATAGCTACATCCCGACTCCCGATCGTAAAGCTGACCTACCTTTCTTGATGCCGGTTGAAGACGTATTCACCATCACCGGTCGTGGTACCGTTGCTACCGGCCGTGTAGAACGTGGTCAACTCCGCACTTCGGAAGAAGTTGAAATCGTTGGTATCAAAGAAACCAGCAAAACCGTTGTTACCGGTATCGAAATGTTCCGTAAAATCCTCGATTATGCTGAGGCCGGCGATAACATCGGCGCTCTGCTCCGTGGTGTACAACGTACCGATATCGAGCGTGGTCAGGTTCTCTGCAAACCCGGCTCTATCAACCCCCATACCAAATTCCACGGTCAGGTTTATGTCCTGAACAAGGAAGAAGGCGGTCGTCATACTCCGTTCTTCAACAACTATCGTCCTCAGTTCTACTTCAGAACTACCGACGTTACCGGCGTTATCTCCTTGCCGGAAGGCACTGAGATGTGTATGCCTGGCGATAACGTAGAGATGGATGTTGAACTCATCACTCCTATCGCTATCGAAGAAGGTTTGCGTTTCGCTATCCGTGAAGGTGGCCGTACCGTAGGTTCCGGCGTTGTTACCAAGATTAACGAATAATTTGTAATCTTCGGTTATTGCGTTTATGATTCCACCCCGATGAAGCTTTTCGCTTCGTCGGGGTGTTTTCTTTTCATTAACAGTTCCCTTTATTAAAAGATGGCGCTCAAGCCAATGAGTTTGACTGCGTGAATAATATTGATTTCTTTAAATTTTTGAAAAATCACTTCAAGGACAGTTGGGTTTTGATGCCGATGAACATATTGTGCATAGTCGTTTATGGCCAAAACTTTGTGATATCGATTCCTTGCAATCCGAAAAATTCTCTGTAAAAAAGCAGAGCATATTTGGTTTTCCGTTAATGGTTTTTTTGTTTCATTCCATTTTAACGGATTTTTCCAAATATGCTCTACTTATTTACTCATTTTTCATTTACCTTTACAGGTTTTAGGTTGGCTATCGCAATATTTGTGTGATAGAACCTTTTGAAAAAAGGGGGCATATCCATTCGGTTACGGATTCATCGTACTGCTTCCCGCGTCGGTTTGTGAAACCGTTTCAGAGTCCAACAGTTTTTTCAGCTCTTGTTGTGCCGTTTGAATGGTGGCTTGATTGGGAATCATAACATATAGTTGTTGAGAACCACCGGAATAGGTTACGGCTTTGGAGCCACGACCGTCGACAGCCGCCGAAGCAATTTTCCATTTTGGCATTTCGTTGAGTTGCATTTTAACCAGAGATTTTACCTCTTTTTCCGTGAAGTTGGTTAAGATATTATCAAAAATTGCATCTAAAATTTTACTGAGTTTTTTTGAATTTAAAATGGAGGGGGACATCATCTTACCGGCTACGGCTCGAATAACCATTTGTTGATGAATTCCGCGTTGGCGGTCACCGTTCGAAAAACTTTTGCGTTCGCGAGCAAAGGCTAACGCCGCATCGCCGCTTAAGGTGTTTTCCCCTTTTTTAAATTGATAAACTCTTTTGGAAAGGGAGTGTTTGCTGGTAAAGGCGTAATCCGAATCCACTGTGACGCCGCCAACGGCATCGACGATATCAACCGCCGATTTAAAATTGATACGCACATAATAGTTGAATTCGATATCAAACAGTGCTTCCAGGGTGCGCATTGAGCAATCTACCCCGTAACTGCCGGCATGGGTCAATTTATCCATCTTATTGGTGTTTCCCTCAAGCGGAACATAATAGTCACGCGGGACGTTAATCATCAACACTTTATGGGTGTTTGGATTGATTGCAATTACCATATTTACGTCCGAAAGGCCCTTTTCCGGAATTTTTTTTGAGTTACGGGTATCCACACCAGACAAATAAACCACGAAACTTTCTTTAGACACATCTTCTTTTGCTGCAGCATTTTCAATCGTTTCCCCCGGCAGGGTGGAAACAGCTTGAGATACCGTTCCCAGTAACGAAACTCCCATCACCGAAACAAAAAGAACCACAACGCTGAGTAACATACAAAGCGTTTTTAAAACAGCTTGTTCGTTTTTTCCACCTTTTTTACAGGCCAGCAGGGCGTATTGCAAACCGCCCACAAACAAAAGCATAGCAAATAAAATAAATAAATATTTTATCGGCAACAAATCCAAAACAGCAATATAAATTGTGCCACCGATGCCGATTATTAGTTCTATCACATACAAAATAGTGGTGATAACGGCAAAGACACTTTTCTTCTTCGCGGTGGCATTGCTTTTATAACGCATAGTCATATCGTTTCCTTTCTTTCGGTTACAGATTGCTCGGCCGATAAGTCGTTACGATTTCGGCCACAATATATTTCATTTTTTCCGATTCGGTTGCACAGGCTTCTTTTAATCGCTCCAGTTGCGTTTGAAACAAGGCGTCGTCCATTTCAATCGGTTTTCCGATATGAATCAGTCGATTTTCCGTTTCTTGCATACCTTCTTCATCCATTAACAGTTCTTCATACAGCTTTTCGCCCGGGCGGAGACCGGTGTATTTGATTTGTATCTCATAATCCGGCTCGTAACCCGAAAGGCGAATCAAATTGCGGGCCATATCGGCAATCTTGACCGGTTCGCCCATATCCAATACATAAATTTCGCCGCCCTTAGCATAATAACCTGCCTGCAATACCAGCGAAACTGCTTCGGGTATGGTCATAAAAAAGCGGGTGATTTCAGGATGGGTGACCGTGACAGGGCCGCCCTCATTAATCTGTCTTTTAAACAACGGAATCACACTGCCGTTGCTGCCCAGCACGTTGCCGAACCGCACCGCGACAAATTCGGTTTGGGGATAACGGCGGTTCATCATCTGTACCACCATTTCACACAGACGTTTAGAAGCCCCCATAATATTGGTGGGGTTTACGGCTTTATCGGTTGAAATCAAAACAAATTTTTTCACGCCATGTTTCACCGAAATTTCGGCCATCTTATAGGTGCCAAATACATTGTTTTTAATGGCTTCGTTTGGACTGTCCTCCATCAACGGTACGTGCTTATGCGCGGCAGCGTGAAAAACAATATCAGGTTTATAATGCTCCATCACATAATCCAAACGGGCGGTATTACGCACCGAACCAATGAGAACCACCAAGTTTAAATCGGGGTATCTGTGGCGCAATTCCATTTGAATATCATAAGCATTATTTTCGTAAATATCAAAAATAATCAGTTGTTTGGGAGAACTAAAAGCAATCTGGCGGCAAAGTTCACTTCCAATCGAACCGCCACCGCCGGTAACCATTACTACTTTATCCGATATGTAGCGATAAATCTCATCGAGATTAACTTGTACGAGGTCTCTTCCCAATAGGTCTTGCAGTTCTACTTTTCGTATCTTATCGGCGGTATGTTGTCCGTTGGCTAACTGATAAATGCCGGGGACGATTTCCACCTGACAACCGGTCTGAAAACAAAAATTCAAAATATCCTTTTTGGTTTCGCCATTGGAACTGGGGATGGCATAGATGATTTTGTTCACGCGGTACTCGGCCACGGTATCAACGATATCTTGCCGTGTTCCCACAATCGGCACACCATTCAGCAGGCAACCTTTTTTTTGCAGATTATCGTCGATAAAACAGACCACCGTACCGGTGATTTTGTCACTTTCTAAATACTCGCGCAAGACCAACCGTCCGGCATTGCCGGCGCCGATAATCATAATTCGTTCGGCCTGCTCGCGGTTGGCTTGCCGATTGCTTATGCGGCTGCGAATGCCACTGATAATGCGGTGGCTGAAGCGAATGGCAAGGGTGGAAGCGAAGCTCAAAAACCAACCGATAAAATAAACCGTTCGCGGCAAATAAACGTTAAAAACAGCCACGTAAAAAACACCCAAAACCGACAAAATAACATAGGCAACCAAAATGCGAATCAGGTCTTCCTGTCCGGCAAAGGTCAGTATATTCTGATAAAGTTTCAGTAGCGCAAAAACAAGGATACAGATAATCACCCAACCACCAATGGCAGACAGATAAGAATGCATAAAATCGAGGGGGATTTTTGTGTAATCAATGTCGTACCGCAAGAGCAAAGCTGAAAAAAACGAACCGGCAATAAACAGGATATCTAAAAAAAGCAATAAAAAAACAATGCGGAATCGTTTTCCCTTTACTGTTCTCAGATTCATAATAACTCCTCTTTCTGATTTTTTGGGGTTACCGCATAATACGCCAAAATACATCATATTTATTATAGCATATCTATTCTTGTGATTCAACCAATTTTTTAAAGAAAAAATCAACCAATTTTATGGTAATGAAAAGGCACTCCTTTTCTCACAACAAAAGAAAAGGAGTGCCGTAGTTATGATTCCCAAAGAATCGGTTTTTGTGCTTGTCGGGTTGCATTCATATCCAATATACGTTGGTTTTCTGACCCGCGAAAGCGCAGACAAAGATTCCGCTTTTCTTCTTCAAATCTTCCGTCGACCAACACATCAACGAGCGAAAGAAGTGAATCGGTCACCGCGCATCGCGGGCGGGGTTCTTGCTGCATTAGTTCCTCCCAAGTGAATCCGGTAAAAGCCCAAATGGTTTTTTGCGGAAACCGTTGCTTTACCCGCTGCAAAAAGGCCAGAATCGGTGCCTGGTTTTCGGGTTCAAAGGGTTCACCGCCCAGTAGAGTCAATCCGTCAATATAATCGGGTTCTAACAAATCAAGCAGAGTATCTTCGGTTTCTTTGGTAAAGGGTTGCCCATAGAAAAAATCCCAAGTTTGGGGTTGAAAGCAACCCTTGCACCGGTTGCGGCAACCCGAAACAAACAGAGTTACCCGTACGCCTTCGCCGTTGGCAATATCGCAGTTTTTAATCTCTCCGTAATACATTAAAGGTGCAAAACCCTTTCTTTGATTTCGTGGGTGCGCCCTTGGTTCCAATACTGAGTTCCAATATATCCGCAGGTGCGGCGCGCAACATTCATTTTATCTTGATTAATATTTCCACAGTTGGGGCAGCGCCAAATGAGTTTCCCTTCCTGCTCGACAATTTCGATCTCTCCGTCGAATCCGCATTCTTGACAATAATCCGACTTGGTGTTTAATTCAGCATAAATGATATTGTCGTATATAAATTTCATCACCTGCAACACGGCCGGAATGTTGTGTTGCATATTCGGAACTTCGACATAACTGATGGCACCGCCGGGGGATAAATGTTGGAATTGTGCCTCGAAACGCAATTTTTCAAAGGCATCGATCTCTTCGGTTACGTGGACGTGGTAGCTGTTGGTGATATAACCCTTATCGGTTACTCCGGGAATCACTCCAAAGCGACGTTGTAAGCATTTAGCAAATTTGTAGGTGGTTGACTCCAACGGAGTTCCATACAAGCTGAAATCAATATTATGGGCTTCTTTCCAACGGCGGCAAGCAGCGTTCATCCGGTCCATCACAGCCAGAGCAAAGGGGGTAGCTTCGGGGTCGGTATGGCTTTTTCCGGTCATATACTTAACACATTCATAAAGGCCGGCATATCCCAGCGAAATGGTGGAATAACCGCCAAACAAAAGTTTGTCAATCGGCTCGCCCTTTTTCAACCGCGCCAAAGCGCCGTATTGCCACAAAATTGGGGCAGCATCCGAAAGGGTGCCTTTGAGCCGTTCGTGGCGACAAAGCAAGGCTTGATGACACAGTTCCAGTCGCTCATCAAAAATTCTGTTGAATTTTTCCTTATCGCCGCCTGAAGAGAGGGCAACATCCACCAAGTTGATGGTGACCACCCCTTGGTTAAAACGGCCGTAATATTTCGGCTTTTTGTTTTCGTCGACATAGGGGGTTAAAAAGCTGCGGCAACCCATGCAGGTGTAGCATTGGCCGTCGCCATTTTGGTCGACCTTCAATTCCTTCATCTTTTTCTCGGAAATATAATCCGGAACCATACGTTTGGCGGTGCATTTTGCCGCCAGCTCGGTCAAATACCAATATTTTGAATCCTCGTGGATATTTTCTTCCTCTAACACGTAAATCAGTTTTGGGAAGGCGGGGGTTACCCATACACCCTTTTCGTTCTTCACCCCTTGATAACGTTGGAGCAAAACCTCTTCAATAATCATAGCGAGGTCGCTTTTTTCCTGTTCATTCGCGGCCTCACCCAAATACATAAACACCGTTACAAAGGGGGCTTGTCCATTGGTAGTCAGCAGAGTAACCACTTGATATTGAATCGTTTGCACCCCGCGACGAATTTCCTCTCGCAGGCGGGTTTCTACCATAGTTTTTTCCTGCTCAACAGAAATTGATAGGTTTAGTTTCTGCATTTCCTCCCGTACTTGACGGGTGATTTTTTCGCGCGAAACCTGCACGAAAGGTGCTAGATGGGTCAATGAAATGGACTGCCCGCCATACTGATTGGATGCTACCTGCGCGATGATTTGGGTGGCAATGTTACAAGCAGTAGAAAAACTGTGGGGACGCTCGATTAAGGTACCGGTAATCACCGTTCCGTTTTGCAGCATATCCTCCAGATTCACCAAGTCGCAGTTATGCATATGCTGGGCAAAATAATCCGAATCGTGAAAGTGAATGATCCCTTCGTTGTGGGCATCTACAATCTCTTTCGGCAACAAGATACGGTTGGTAATATCCCGCGAAACCTCGCCGGCCATATAATCACGCTGAGTGGAGTTGACCACCGGGTTTTTGTTTGAATTTTCTTGTTTTACCTCTTCGTTATTGCATTCAATCAGCGAGAGGATTTTGTCATCGGTGGTGTTGCTTTTGCGCACCAAAGAGCGAACATATCGATAAGTAATGTAGCTTTTTGCCACTTCAAAGGCGCCGTGTGCCATAATTTTCTTTTCCACCAAGTCTTGAATTTCTTCGACTGTGGGGGCACGACCCAGCGATTCGCAGGAAATAACCACCGATTCGGTAATTCGTTGAATTTGCAAATCGGTCATACGGTCGTTGGGTTCGACCGATTCGTTGGCTTTTTGAATGGCGTTTTGGATTTTTTGAAAATCGAAAACTTCTTCTGCGCCGTTCCGCTTAATAATTTTCATTCTGTTTTCTCCTTACCTTATGAGTTAAAATCGGTGAGTTAAATTGTTTGAAAACACAATATATTGTGTTTAAAACGAAAAAGCACATACATTATATAGCATATGTCGTACAAAGTCAAGAGTTTCTGACTACTTTTTTAATATTTCCACCGGGGGCAAAAGGAATAAGATTTCTTTTCTTCCCATAAAAAAGGGCCCATTCAGTGAGAATGGGCCCTTTTTTTATGGAAAATTACGAACCAATATATTTTAAGAATTCAGCATAGGGAACGGTCAAATCCAAATCGGATGCCGGTAAATAGGTTTTGACTGGAAAACTGTCAGCAATAATAGCACGGGCTGCATTCAAATCTTGAATTTGATCAAAAGCCATCATCTGCACCACCGCATTGCCGGTAACGGTCGCCTCGACAGGTCCGGCCTTAACTGTTTTTTGGCAGTAGTCCGCCGCCATACTGCAAAGCAGTTGATCTTTAATGCCGCCACCAATCATATGGATGACCGGCAGGTTGTGTCCTACTAATTTTTCCAAACCTTCTACGGCATAGCGATATTTAAAGGCCAAACTTTGATAGATGCAGCGCAAAATTTCTCCCATAGTTTGCGGCACATATTGACCGGTGCGTTTGCAGAATTCCTGCACCCGTTTGGGCATATTACCGGGGGCTATGAAATCTTTGGCATCGGGGTCGATAAAGCAGCGAAAAGGTTCGGCATCTTTGGCGGCACGTTCCATTTCATCAAAGGAAACGTCCAATCCTTGACGTTTCCACTCTTGACGCGACTGCTGAATGAGCCAAAGGCCCATAATGTTTTTGAGGTAGCGGATTTTTCCATCCGAAGCGCCTTCGTTGGTGAAACTAATTTGACGGGATTCTTCTGACAAAATCGGGGTATCAATAATGGTACCAAAGAGCGACCAAGTGCCGCAACTGATATAGGCGTAATCCTTTTCCTGCGTCGGAACCGAGGCAACAGCCGAAGCGGTATCGTGTGAGGCAACAGCCACCACCGGCACACTGTCACAGTGCAATTCTTCACAAATTTCGGGCAAGAGATTACCGTAGATTTCGCCGGGTTTAATGAGTTCGCCGAATAAATCTTTGCGAATACCCAGGGCGGATAACACCTTTTCGTTCCACTGTTTGGTGGTAGGGTCTAGCAAACCGGTGGTTGAAGCGTTAGAGTATTCTACCCGTTTCGCGCCGGTTAAGAAATAGGCGAACAAATCGGGAATCATCAAAAAGGTTTTGGCCTGTGCCATCGTTTCCTTGCGATATTTTACCATATATTGCAATTGATAAACGGTATTGATATCAACCTGTTGAATGCCGGTTTCGGCATAGAGGGTCTCGGCCGACATTGTTTTGTAAAATTCTTCCTGCATTCCTTCGGTGCGGATATCGCGGTAGTTATAGGGATTGCCGAGCAATTCGCCGTGTTCATCCAGCAAGCCAAAATCCACGCCCCAAGTATCGATACCAATGCTGTCAAATCCACCCGCGGCATTGGCTTTTAAAATACCCTGCTTAATTTCGTGGAACAAACGCAGAACATCCCAATATAAATGGCCGCCGACCTGCACGGGGTCGTTGGCAAAACGGTGAATTTCTTCAATCACCAATTTCCCGTTTTCCAAGCGAGAGAGCATAGCGCGGCCGCTGGAAGCACCAAAGTCAAATGCCAAAATTTGATTCTTTTTCATAAATTTTTCCTCCATATAGTTTTATGGTATATTTCTCATTTCAATGAACAAACTAGAACTAGACAAGAAAAAAGGAGTGACAGAAATGTTTGATAAAATCTGTTTGATTCTCGCCATTATCGGCGGACTCAACTGGGGCAGCATCGGTCTATTCGGCTTTGATATCGTTGCTTGGATTTTTGGCGGACAAAACGCCATTTTCAGCCGCATTATTTATACCCTTGTCGGTTTGGCGGCTATTTGGTGCATTTCACTGCTCTTCCGCAGTGAGTCGGAAACCACACACGAAGTAAGCCATTAAACGTCTAAAACAGGCTGTCCTGCAACCCGATGAGTTTTTCTCGTCGGGTTTTTGTTTCCTTTTCTTCCAGTATATATTCTCCGTTCGAAAAAAGCAAGACACTTCCCACCGGAAATTTTTCTTTCAATAAGGAAAGGGGCACCGATTTTATTCCGTCATCGGTTTCTAAAACTGCCCATTCTCCCTCGTATCGGTCTAATATTATCATTCTTCTATTCCCTCCCGTTCGGTTTGCACCGTCACGGCCTCTCGCGAGAGGCTGCAGCGCACCGTCTTATCCAAATCGGTACGGTATACGGCGATGGAGTGATTTTTCAGTCGTGCTAACACCTGCGTCGAGGGATGTCCGTATGGATGGTCATACCCGCACGAGGCAACGGCGACATTCGGTCGGATTTGGGAAAGAAAGGCATCGCTGTTGGAAGTGTTGGAACCGTGATGTCCCAGCGCAAAGACCTCACACCGCAAATCGGGGTATAGTTTTAACAAAGCCTTTTCACCAACGGCTTCCAAGTCGCCGGTAAACAATACGCGTTTTTCGTTCAAGGTCAACCGAGTAACAAGCGAACGATTGTTTTCCTCGGCGGCTGTTTGGTCAGAATAAAGTACTTCTAACACGGCTTGGCCGATTTGAAACTTTCCACCGACCCGCGGCGGATAGATAACGGTACCACAATCATCTGCCTTATTCAAAATAGCTTGGTAAAGGGCAGCATCTCCATCCTCGGCCGTATCTTCTGCCACAAGCAGTCGGTCGATTTCCATGCAATCCATTAAATGCAAAAGCCCGCCCATATGGTCTTGTTGATGATGGGTAATTACCGCTAAATCCAGCCGCAAAATGCCAAGTTGTTGCAAGCGGCGATAAATTTTCTCGGACGATTCGGGCGGTCCGAAGTCGATGATAGCAGCACAGTCTTGACTTTTAATAACTGCACAGTTTCCTTGTCCCACCGAAAGAAATTCTACAAACGAATCGGCAGTGCCGCTAGAACCGACCCCAAAAGCCGAAAGAACGGCTTGCGTGGGGGAGGCCGGAATGAGTCCGGCCGTATAGGCAATTTCACATCCGACCGGGAGGGCAAACAGAACCATTGCCACCGCCAATGCCACAAAGCGATAGACTCGTTTTATTTCCATTTTTTGCTTTGTTTCGGATCCCAACGGTTTTTCTTCCCCCTTATCGGTTGTTTCCTTTTGGTTGGTTTTGCGCCTTGTTGATTGGTATTTGGTGAAGGAGTAATTAAACAGTCGGCCGAACGCCCGATGTATTTCATTTTACCGGTGAGGCGAAGCGCTTTTTCAATCAAGGGGCGATTTTCCGGTTTGAAATACTGAAGTAGAGCGCGTTGCATTTGCTTTTCCTCGGCCGTTTTGGCCACCGGTACCGGTTTCATCGTATAGGGATTGAGTCCGGTGTAGAACATACAAGTGGAAATGGTGCCCGGCGTGGGATAAAAATCTTGCACCTGTCTGGGATGAATGCCTTGTTTTTTGAGGAACACGGCTAAGTCCACCGCATCGGCAAGGGTACTACCGGGGTGACTTGACATCAGATAGGGAACCAAATATTGCTCTTTATTCATCCCTTTGGTAAGTTCGTAAAAACGTTTCTGAAATTTCAAATAGGCTTCAATATGGGGTTTCCCCATTTGGTCAAGCACCGCCGCTGAACAATGTTCCGGTGCCACCTTTAATTGGCCACTGACGTGGTAGCGCACCAAATCTTTAAAAAAGCGCTCATCTTCATCGGCAATCAAATAATCGTACCGAATACCGGAGCGAATGAAGATGCTTTTAATGTTGGGGATTTCCCGCATTTCTTTGAGTAATTCGCGGTATTCGGTATGGTCGACTTGCAGGGCGGGACAACGGTTTGGTGCCAAACATTTTTTGCCCTTACAAAGGCCCACTTTTGCCTGTTTTTCGCAAGAGGGATGACGGAAGTTGGCGGTCGGTCCGCCCACATCGTGTATATATCCTTTAAAATTTGGTTTTTTCGTTAATCTCTTAGCTTCGTTTAAGATGGATTCTTTACTGCGAGTGCTGATTTGGCGCCCTTGGTGAAAGGCGATGGAACAAAAATTGCAAGCACCGAAGCAACCACGATTGTGAATGATGGAGAATTCTACCTCTCGAATGGCCGGAACACCCCCCATTTTTTCATAAATGGGGTGGTAATAGTTTTCATAGGGTAGTTGGTAAACGGCATCCATCTCGGGGGTGGTAAGTGGTGGCATCGGGGGATTTTGCACCATATACTCGCCGTTTTGTTGCAACTGAATCAATCGTTTTCCGCGAACGGCATCCTGCTCATCATATTCCACGCGGCAGGCGTTGGCATAGGCCTCTTTGGAGGTTTTTACCTTTTCGAACGAGGGCAGCATAATCCCTTGTATACCATCCACCATACGGGTTTTGTAGCAGGTACCGCGCACCTCAGTAATGCGGTCAACCGCCCGTCCTTTGGCCAAAGCGGCGGCCAATTCCTTCGTGGATTTTTCTCCCATACCGAAAGACAAGATATCGGCTCCCGAATCGGTCAAAATCGAAGGCATCACGCTATTACTCCAATAATCGTAATGGGCAAAGCGACGCAGCGATGCCTCCAATCCGCCGATGATAATCGGCACGTCTGAAAACCGTTCTCGCACCAATTTAGAGTATACCGTTACGGCACGGTCCGGACGCAGACCGACTTTATTGCCGGGAGAATAGGCATCGTCACTGCGTTTGCGTTTGGCGGCGGTGTAATGGGCCACCATCGAATCTATATTACCGGCGTTGATGAAAAATGCCAATCGCGGCCGTCCGAAGCGGGCAATATCGTCGGTGTTATGAAACTTGGGTTGAGCGATGATTCCTACTCGATAACCCTCGCTTTCCAACACGCGGGAGATGATGGCTGTGCCAAAACTGGGGTGGTCAACATAGGCGTCTCCCGTAATTAGTACAAAATCCAATTCATCCCAGCCGCGTGCGGTGGCTTCGGCCATAGTAATGGGCAAAAAACTCATAAACGTAAAACTCCGAAAACTAAAATTCCTCGTTGGTCGGGGCATCGCTGCTGCCGGCCTGCATCTCTAAAAATTGTGCTTTGGTCATCAAAACCTGTCGCGGTTTTGAACCTTCATACGGGCCGATGACCCCCATTTCTTCCAATTCATTAAGTACGCGTGAAGCACGGGCATACCCGAATTTTAGGCGGCTTTGCAATAAGGTAGCCGAAGCACGGCCCGAATCAATCACACACTCAATGGCTTGGTGAATCATCGGGTCGCGGTCACTTTCATCGCCGGAATCGACACCTTTATGGCCCTTCTCTTTCGGGTTCACGGCCATCCGCTCGATTTCCTCGCTAATGGATTCATCGTAATCGCTTTGCTGGCCGTTTTTAATAAAGTTCACCACTCGTTCCACTTCGGCATCGCTCACAAAGCAACCCTGAATGCGGGTCGGTTTGTTGGAGCCGACGGGACAGAAGAGCATATCACCTTTACCCAGTAACTTTTCGGCACCGCCCATATCGATGATGGTGCGGCTGTCAATCTGGGAGGATACAGCAAAGGCAACACGGGTAGGCACATTGGCTTTAATCAAACCGGTGACGACATCGACCGAGGGGCGCTGGGTAGCAATAATCAAATGCATACCGGCGGCGCGTGCCTTTTGGGCGATGCGACAGATGGCGTCCTCCACCTCGTTGGGGGCGGTCATCATCAAATCGGCCAACTCATCAATAATAATTACAATATGGGGCATTTTGGGCAACTCGTCGCTCATAGCGGCAAGTTGATTATATCCCTCCAAATTGCGGACATCATTTTCGGCAAACAGACGGTAGCGTTTTTCCATTTCTTGCACCGCCCACCCAAGAGCACCCGATGCTTTGCGCGGGTCGGTAACAACCGGCACCAACAAATGGGGAATGCCGTTGTAGATACCAAGTTCTACCACCTTGGGGTCAATCATTAACAATTTCACTTCATCGGGAGTAGCCTTGTAAAGCAAACTAATAATAATGGAGTTAATGCAGACCGATTTACCCGATCCGGTAGCACCGGCAATAAGTCCGTGCGGCATTTTGGCAATATCAGTCAGTACCGCCTGGCCGGCAATGTCCTTGCCGAGGGCTACCGTCAGTTTGCTTTTGGCGGTCATAAAGTCTACCGTTTCAATAATATCGCGTACGCCAACGGCGGCGGTGATTTTGTTGGGCACCTCGATGCCGACGGCTGCTTTGTTGGGAATCGGTGCCTCAATGCGAACACCGGAAGTGGCAAGGTTTAATGCGATATCGTTGGCTAAACCGGTAATTTTGCTAATCTTCACACCGGCCGATGGTTGCAGTTCGTATCGGGTGACGGACGGACCGCGGCTGACATCCAATAAGCGGGTTTCTACCCCGAAACTACGCAGTACGTTAACCAGATTTTCTGCCGTTTCCTGCAAATCTTTTTCGCTTTGCATTCCGCCTTTTTTTCGAACGGCCTGCAAGAGACTAACCGGCGGAAAGCAGTATTCGGTTTCCGGCTTTTCTTGGTTGAATACTTCTTGTTCAAAGGCGTTTTTCATTGCAGCCATAAGGGCGGGATTTTCTTCCGTGACGAGTTCCTTTTCCTTGGCAGGTTGCGTGGTGACTTGCGTGTCGGATTCGTCCCCGGCCGGTAGATATTCTTCCATATTGTGGTAGGTTGCAATGACACGGCGGCCTTTTTTATCCAAACTTTCGTTAATAAAATTCCTTTCTTCGGGAATGTCGTCAACCGGAATATCAAATTCAAATTCCTGTTTTTGTTTTTCCTTTTCTAATCGTTGCTCTTTGATTTGTTCCAAAGTTTCTCCGGCCTGTTTGCCGATGGTTTTTACCGGTTTGCCAATGGTGCGAAACAGACCAATGAGGGTTGTGCCGGTCAACAACATAAACAATACAAATAAAATTAGGCAAACAATCACACCGGCGCCCGTTTTGCCGAAAGCTAAATACAAGGGTTGACCAATGAGCGCGCCCAAAAAGCCGCCGCCTTTGATCGTGATGCCGTTTTGATAGGCGGTGACTAAATGCGCACCAAAGGATTCTCCGGCTTTTGGGTGTGCTGAAAAAATGTCAATCGCCGCCTCCAAAAACAGCAGCAAAAAGCCCGTTTCAAATAATCGCACCTTCACACCGGAATCCAGCTTGTCCATCGCGCAGAAAACGGCGATAAACCCAATAAAAAGGGGCATAGCGTAAACACATACACCAAAAAAGCCAAACAGAACATTATGTAAAACGGTCCAAAAACTTTCCCCCCGTACGAAAACCAAAAACAACAATAGCACGGCCAAAGCAAACAACAAAATCGCCGTCAGTTCTCTTTTACCTCCGGTTGGTTGCGAGGTCTTTTTTTGACGCTCGTTGCTGATTTCAGTTGCGGTGGCACTTTTTTTCTTGCCGGGCTTTGCGCCTTTTTTGGATTTTGTCGCCATAGGATGATCTCCTTTTTTTATCATAATTATGTAACGGGGTGTTACCCCTTGTTTTTCTCAATTCGTTCGTACAGTTCAGCCAAGGCATCTTTCAAACTGCCTACCTTGTGAATCAGGCCAATGTTGACTGCATCTTCCCCCTGCAAAACGGTACCCATATCGGTGGCCAATTCGCCGGTATTCATCATCAAGCGGTGCAGCGTTTCGGCCGAAACGCCCGAATGGGCCGTAATGAAATCGGTAATGCGCTCCTGCATTTTTTCAAAATAATGTAGGGTTTGCGGCACCCCCAATACCAATCCGTTGGTGCGTACGGGGTGAATGGTCATAGTGGCTGAAGGAACAATAAACGAAACGTCCGAAGCAACGGCCAGAGGTACGCCAATAGAATGACCTCCGCCCAACACTAACGATACGGTTGGTTTACGCATACCGGCAATCAGTTCGGCCAAGGCCAAGCCAGCCTCAACATCGCCGCCCACCGTATTAAGCACTACCAGCATCCCCTCTATCTCGGGGTCTTCTTCAATCGCAACCAGTTGTGGAATAACATGTTCATAGCGAGTGGCCTTGGTACCCTGCGGCAGTTGAATGTGCCCCTCAATCTCACCGGCAATGGTCAAACAATGTATGACGTGTTTGCCGTTGGCCGGTGTAATCGAGCCAATTTGTTTAATCATTTCCAACTGGTGTTTCGAAACACCGGTTGTTTCCTCGTTTGATGCATTTTCGCGCGTAGTTTCTTGCCCTTTTTCTTGTTGTAACAAAAAGATTCAAACTCCTTTCACAGATATGACTTATTGTGTGACAAAATAGGCATAGAAATACATTTTTATTATACTATTCTTCCCTCTTAATTGCAAGAAATAAATTCCCGTTTCATCTCTTTTCATAAAATTCCCGTTTCCTCTCTTTTCCTCTCTTTTTTATTAAAAGGAAAAAGTGTCAAAAACAGTTTTTCAAAAAGGGAAAAGGAGGAAAAAGTCTCCCTCCTATGAAAAAATATAAAAAAGATTATTTTTTGCTTGACTTTGCGAATGAATTGTGGTATAGTACTTGAGTGCTTTGGTTCGCTGGTGTAGCTCAGCTGGTAGAGCAGCTGATTTGTAATCAGCAGGTCGGGGGTTCAAGTCCGTCCACCAGCTCCATTTTGGTATAGCTTTAAACCTGTTCCAAATGCAAATTAAATAAGGGAGTGTTCCCGAGTGGCCAAAGGGGGCAGACTGTAAATCTGTTGTCTTCGACTTCGGTGGTTCGAATCCACCCGCTCCCACCAATAGTAAAAGGACATCCGATTGGATGTCCTTTTACTATTGGTGGAACTAAGTGTGCCTAGCGGCACGATAAGTACACCTTCGGTGCGTGAAGTTTGCTTCGCAAGTGAAGTGACTGTGGCGTGAGTGGCACACTTAACTTCACTTTGTGCGATGGCACAATACTTCACTATGCCGTAAGGCATAACTTCATGCAAGGCATAGACTTGCACTTCACTAAAAACTATAGTATAATAGATATATAGGAAGTGATAAAATGTCTAAAGCAAATTGCTTGATATGTCGTTAGATTTTGCGGTTGAAATTATAAATCTCGTTAAAACCCTTAAACTTAAAAAAGAAAACATTATCTCCAACCAGATTGGCAGAAGCGGCACATCTATCGGCGCAAACATTCGAGAAGCACAATATGCTCACGGTAAAGCGGACTTTGTGTCAAAACTACAAATAGCACTTAAAGAAGCCAATGAAACAGGCTATTGGCTTGAACTTTTATATAAAACAAACTATATCGATGAAGCAACCTATAAAAATCTCGATTCTGCTTGTACAAGTATTCGTGTAATGCTGATTTCATCGGTAAATACAGTTAAATCAAAACAATAAAAATAGCACCCAATTCCAAAACGGAGTTAGGTGCTATTCTTTTACAAATTCAATTATGTCGCTCACTTCACAGTCTAGGGCGTAGCAAAGAGCATCAAGCGTTTTGGTGTTTATTGCTTCGCCTTTTTTCATTCGATGGAGTGTGTTTGCAGAGAATCCTTGTTTGAATATGAGATTGTATTCCGTAATCCCCTTTTTAAAAAGCGTTTCATAAAACGGCTTATATGAAATCATTTTTATCACCATTTTAATATTATCATACTTAACCCCTTGACTATACTTAAAACATTGAGTATAATTATCAATAGAGGTGATTGTCTTATGAATAAAAATGCTAAGATTGTTATTGTTGCGTTATTGTTCATTGCGCTATGCTTATGCCTATCAATGTGTTCAGAAGATATTGGTTCCGGCATAGCAACTATAATTAGCGGCGAAGATGGCAAATGTGATTATTGCGGTGCAAAAGCAGGGATAGGGCAAGGTACTAAAGAATATTGCGCACCTTGCTTTCAAAAATATGATGGATATATTTGGGATTAAAGGAGTATAAATTATGGATAATATAAGAGAGCCTATGATAATTAGTTTTTTAATAGTTTTTGCAATAGTCTTTATTTTTATCATCATTCCTATGCTAAATAAATCTTCTCAAACAACAAAAGAAGTGTTCGGCGAAAATGAAGAGGGTAAAGAAGAAACCGTAAAAGCTAAAATTGTTTCAAAGAAAATTTATACCCCTGTTGGCTCAATAGAAAGATTTAATTTTGTTATTTTTGAGAAGGAAACAGGTGAAAGAATAGAATTAGCTATTAAGGATGACGAACAATATAAAATGATGTTAGAAGGTGATTTGGGGGCACTAACTCATATAGGTAAAAGATATATCTCTTTTTTAAGATAATGTTGGCATCTAAATAGTTCGTAACAGCCAAAAAATAGACTTGCTTTTGCAAGTCTATTTTTTATCCATTGCGAAAGCAATGGTATATCATCACATCTTTAGGTGTGTATCAAAAATTCTTTCGCAATGATGATTTGCAAAGGTTAACACCGTTGATGATAGATGATATACAATGCTTCGCGTTAATTTTACATTAAATTTATAGTATGATAATTGTAAGGAAGTGACATTATGTCAAAGAATTATTTGCTCATATATTCAGAGCAACTTGCAACATTCTGAAAGAAGAATATAAAAATACTCTGCTATGTTTCATATGCATTCCAAAAATCAAACCCTTTTGGAGGTGCATATCTGGTTTATAGCAGAGTGTTTTGGTTTTATAGAAACAGGCCGAATTCGACAAAGCAGTAGGAATCAACCCAATCGGGGTTGATTCCGCCTACCCATACGGGGGATTCGTGAATGAAACTGGGGGGACAAACCTCCAAACATTCACCCTCGCCTAAATGGAACGGACCCAGCAAATTGCGCAGGTTGCCGGTGATGGTAACCGAAATTTCATTTTCGCCTTCAATCAAAAGATCGTCCAGCTCCACACAATAGGGTTGCCACATAACTTGGCCGGCCTCTTTTCCGTTGACCCGCACGGTGGTAACGGTTGAACAAAGACGTTCAAAAACAAGAGAACGATGTTTGGTTTCATCAGGAAGTAGGGTGATATTTTTGGTAAAGGTCATACTTCCGGCAAAAAAGGGATAGCCCTGCTCTGCCATATTGCCAACGGTGGCGGTCTGCGGCGCATTGGTTAGATAGAACCCGCCGGTGGTACGTAGAGCTCGGCGTTCTAACGCCTCAAAGGGAGCATCGGTGCGTACTGCAAAATCTCCCACCAAGTAAACGGCCTCTATTTCCATAGTGTAAGAAAGTTTGTTTTTCTCGGATTCGAATGCCAAGGCATTTTTTAAATTCTCATAAACCGAGGGGGCTTGCTCAAACAAGCAGGAGAGCCGAATTTCGTTTTCGCCTTGTTGCAGAGCACTGCGAATATCCAATAAACGGAAGGCGGGGTCGTGGTAGAAACCAAGGTCGGTTTTATCGATCTCTTTTCCGTTTACCGTAATGGTGAAGCATTGTGGAATTTCTACCGCTAAACGGCACCGTGAAAAGCCGTCTTCTTTCACGGTAAAGTGGTAGACTACCTCGGTTTCTACGGCGCGACCAAAAGCGCAGGCCTTTTCTTGTACGTCGCATATCGGTAAATTTTTGGCTGCCAATTTTCCTTCAAAATATAAATCGCAGGTATCTAAGGTAAGGGCGTTATCTTCAGCAGAGAGTTTCCAGTCGCCCGCCAAGGCATCATTTAGGGGGATGGACGGAGTCGAAGATTCACTTCCCGCGGGGACAACGGCTTCATCGTGCACAAACAATAGAACCGAACCGCGGCCTTGCAGGGTGGTTTTTATGGTTATGTTATCTTGTTCGGTATGGTAATAAACCGGCTTTTCTTCATTTGTAACGGGGTCGTAGAGGGTGGCGCTTTTACCAAAAACACGGGCTTCGATCGACCGTGCCTTCGGGTTGGGATTGACGAGGTAATAGAGGGTCATTTTTTCCGCATCAAAGCGGCGAATGGCTACTGCAACGGGGTGCTCATCGCCCGTTTTATCATAGGAAAGTGAAACGGGTTTTAGCGATTGCGGTAGGTGCTCCGCCACCTCTGTAATGGATACCACAGGACAACCCGTGGCCAATTCGTAAAGGGTAGAGGAGGGCTTGCCATCGATTAGGGTCGGCACCTGCTCGGTAAAGAGGATAAGCCCCCCTTGCTTTTTGAACTCTTGCAATAGGGCAACAGTGGCTTGACCCAAGCAAAGGGCGGGCGGGACCACAACGGCGCGATAGGACTGTGAGCCGATAGTAAGATGGCCATCTTGTACCGAACCGTGTCGTTTCATTAGGCGTTCATCCCCCAAATGGTAGGGGATGGAGGCCCATTCTAAAGAAAGCATCGTTTCCAACATTTTATCCCGATAGGTGTTGATGGTATCAATTGAATCCTGCCGCCAAGTCAATTCACACCACGCACTGGGAATGCTGTGCAGTACCAATACCTCGTGAGATACCCGTCCTTCGCTCAGCAGAACGCCAATGCGGCTGACAGTATCGTTAAACCGGCGATAATCCTTCCACCACGGTTGATGACGGAAGAGGGAAGCCGGATAATCCCGCTTGCGGATGCCGCGCAGACTGTATCCCTCTAAATGTTGGCAAAGCCAAGTGATTCCGTGCACCATTTGGGATTCATAGATCCAGCGTAAATCTTCAAAACTTACGTTCCAACCGCACAGGGCAAAGGTTTCGGATAAAATCTGTTTCTTTCCTAATTGGTGGCAGGCGGAAGAAAGTTGCATTTCGCTCGGCAGGTCAGCCAGGGAGCGACCGAGATGGTCCATACCGGGAATATCCATATATTCGTATAACGGCATACAAGCTCCGTTAGAGGTAATGTGGTCGTGAAAGCCTTCCTCCCCTTCGCAGGCGACGTGGCCGGTGTAGAGGACGCCGTGTTCTTTACACCAAGCTTGAATTTGACCATTAAAGGCCTCGGCGAACAAATCACCCACTAATTTCCAAAAACGGTAACGCACGGCGCGATAGCCTTCTAATTCCTCAAAAAGCAGGGGCAATACCGGTAGCAGTGGCTCGCCGTAGGCCGAAAGATATTCTTTTTCCAACACAAAAGACCAAGGCAAACCATTGCGCGAAACCTGTGGCTCGTCGGTGAAAAATCCCTTCATTCCGCCACAACCGCCACCCTTTCGGTTGGCGTAGCGATCGTAGGTGCTTTTTAAAAATTCGGCGATGACCTTTTTGTCCAAGGTATCCACGTAAAAAGGGTTGACCTCAAAATATAGGTGATACCGCTGGCCCTCACGTTCCACATTAGCAATGGTATATTCGGTGGTTTTGGGTTCGTTTACTTTTTCGCAGCGTAGATATTTTTGCTGATAGGCAAGACCCATCCCGTTGACGATGCCGTTGCCGAACCCACTCGGCCAACCGTTTTCGTCGTAGCCCCACGCCCACATATCACTTTGTTTGGCACGTTCTATCGAGGCATCGATATTTTCAAACCATTCTTCGGATAAATATTCGGTTTGTAATCCCCCACGGGCATGCATAAAAAAGCCGCCGAGTCCGGCTTGTTCCATTTCGTCAATTTGCCGTACCGTTTCGGTGGGGTCCAGCTTTTCGTTCCACGACCAGAAGGGGGCGGGACGATAAGAATTTGGGGGATTTTTTAACAGTTTGCGCAGCATAGCGTTACCTCCATTGGGGGATTATTTTTCTTTTTTTAATTCGGCGAATTTTTGTTGCATAGTGGGGTTGTTCTTGGTCAACCGTTTGATGGTTAAACCCTCAGCTTTATTGTTGGCCAAGCGCAAATTGTTTTCGGAAGAAAGCAAGGCGGCTTTGGTCTTTTCCAAATGTTCAATGGTTTTGTCAATCTCGGTCACGGCGGTTTGGAATTTTTTGCTGGCTAATTGATAATTATAAGAAAACTTATCTTTAAAATCGTTCATAGCATCTTCAAAGTGGGAGATGTCAATGTTTTGATTTTTTATCACCTCTAATTCGGCACGGTATTTGAGCGAGTTTAAGGCTGCGTTACGCAACAAGGTTATTAGCGGAATGAAGAATTGCGGCCGCACTACATACATTTTTGGATAGCGATGTGAAACATCGACAATGCCGGTGTTGTATAGGTCGTTGTCGGCCTCTAACAGCGAAACCAAAACGGCGTATTCGCAGTTTTTTTCCACACGATCTTTGTCCAGTTCTTTTAGAAAATCTTCATTTTTGTGCTTCGTGGCGGTTTTGTCCATTTCGTTTTTCATTTCAAACATAATGGAGATGAATTCTACCCCGTTTTCATCGGTTTCACGATAGATGAAGTCGCCCTTGCTGCCGGATCTGGCATCGTTATCCTTTTCAAAATAGGCCCTTTGAAAACCGGTGGCACGTAGTTTGTTGAATTCATTTTCACAGTGTTGTTCTAAACTTTCGCCAACCATTTTTGTCGATTGTCTTGCCTTAAAATCCTTGTAATAATCAATTTCTTCATTTTTCAGGCGAAGGGCCGAGTCAAACTGCTCTTTTAGCGTGCGTTCTTTTAATTCATTTTCACTTTTGGAAAGGGCCAATTTGTTTTTGAGGGATAAAATTTCGGCCTCTTTTTCTTGTATAGCCGAGTGAACAGCCAGTTCGGCCTTGCTTTTTCCTAAAGCAAGTTCCCCTTTTAGTCGCATAATTTCGGTTTCCTTTTCGGCCAATAGAACACTTTGACGCTCGGACACTTCTTTCTCAAATTCCTTATCCCGCACTTGTTTAACAATTGCGGCGTAGCCCGATTCGTCTACCTGAAATACTTGGCCACACTTGGGACATTTCATTTCTTGCATCTACCGATTCCTCCTAAGGCAAAAAGGATTGCTGTAAAATCATTTTTGTTATTTTTTATCATAGCATATATTCTTTTTTTTTGCAAGAAAAGGAGAAAAAGAAAAACAAAAACAAAAAAATAAAATTTTTTCAAAAAGGGGTTGCATTCTCACCTCAAAGTGTGTATAATACTATTGCGCTTTGAGGCGTGACAATCTTATATCGCGGGGTAGAGCAGTTGGTAGCTCGTCGGGCTCATAACCCGGAGGTCGCAGGTTCAAGTCCTGTCCCCGCAACCATGTTGAATGTTCATAACGGACTTATGTCCGCTATGAACATTCTTTTTTATGCACATCAGTATTTTCTATATATTGGAGCAGGTTTTGCCTGATCTTTTTTGTTATGCCGGTAAAGCTTTTGGTATATACGAAACCGCCACACCTTGCCTTGTATCCTTTGTTAAAGGCTTTGTGAAGGCACTTTCGGGGATTTCTATATAACCTACGAACCGATAGAATATCACAATCCGTTGCGTTTTGTATTTTCCTTCGCCTTCGGTTTCGTGTACTTCAATATGGTCAATTAATTCGCGAACCAACGGTGCCGTAATGGTTTTCATCTCCATAAATTTACGAATTGCCGATAAAAACATTTCTTTGTGAAAAACCATCTTGTCCAACTCGTCGAGCCGGGTTTTGTAATTAAAGATTTTCTTTTTCAGTTCTTCCTTCTCATTTTCGTATTTGTGAGATAGTTCCATAAAGAATGAATCTGTGACTTTACCCGACACATTGTCTTCATATAACCTTTCGTAAAGCGTATCAATCTTCTGGATTCTTGCCTTACTTTGGTCTATGGTTTGCTTGGCATTTTTCTGTTCTTCAAGCATGTCCTTATTGGTCTTATCTGCAAGCAGTTGAGCAAAGCCTTCTTCATCGTAACGAAGAAAATCAGCAAGCCTTTGAAGTTCACATGTCACTACTTCTTCAATCGCATCTGCTCTGACATAATGCCTTTCATTGCCTTTGTGTAATACTTAATAGTGCACTCTTTCTTTGCGTGTTCAGCAATATTCTCAAAACCGATTTTAATTTCGGATGTGTTCACAAATCCAGAGGTTTTTACGCCAGGTTGCCCCTCGATATATATTGCACTATCTTCCGCATAAGAGAATGCTGGATAATATAGTTTTATTTCATTGTTCAAATCCGCATCGAATTCTGTACAGCTTGCAATAGTTTCTTTTTCTACAGCAACAGTCAAGAACCAACCTGACATGGCTTCATCAACAAATTCTTTACCGGTGGTTTCTACTACATTGATACAGAATGATTTTTCATCCCAGCCAATGCTGCCTAAGCCGAAACGGTGTGTGCAATTTGATGCAGAAACATAAACCAGCATCAAGCTATTTTCTTCAAAAAACTTCGTATCGTATTTTGCGGTAGCTTCGTTAAAAGAGGGCACCTCATCCCAACCGCTATCCATTGTCAGTATATCACCAAAAGATTCTTTGAATTGTTTCAAGTCTTTCAAAGAATCAAACTTGTAGATAGGTGGATGTTGAATGCTGTTTGATTGCATTTTCCTTAAGTTTAACGAACTTGTACAAATTTTACTGTCATCTGTCCAATTCGCATACGAAAGAGTTACATCATATACTTGGTTATGTGGATTTGTGCCGCTAATTTGGTAACCACCTTGCCAAAACAATTCTTTAATCTTTGCACGATATGCATCATCTATCTCATAGTAATAGCTTGACAATGGGTTAATAACCGGCTGAACAGTAATGTCTTTTTCATCAACATTATACGTAGTTAAAATTGCGCGCATTTCTGGAATAGTTGTACCAACATCATATGCGAAACTATTATCTGAGATTGCTTCCATAGAAGTATTTGCAAGATAGCAACTGTAGTTATCCTTTGACATTTGCCAAACATAAACAGTCAATCCACCATCGGTTGATACGTTAAAAAACTGAGGATATTTTTCTTTTAATTGGCCGATATTTGTAGGTCCACCAACAAAATTAGTGTCTTCTCTGAAATACTCTTTTGCAGCGTTTTCACAAAAGGCTTTTTGCTCACCGATATATCTTTGTGAATCAAGTGCTTTGCTATGCAAGTGCCAAGGAAATTTTTCCTTAATATCATCTGCATAATAAGAACCGTCACGTGGTGTCCAATACTCGACAAGTTCGTAATGACCGTGCGAACTCGTGCGTTTTGCCGTAATCACTGTTGGAGTATGGGCACCTGCTTCTAATTTTATCTCACCATTTTCACAACTATATTCGTGATATAGCACCCACATATATACGGTTGTTCTTGTTAACCCCTTATCCACATCAAGCACTTTGTGGTGTACGGTTATAAAGTTATCGTCAGTATGTCCCTCACTATAGTGGTGTTCTGCAATCTGCATATCAAGAAATACAGACAACTCATCATCAATAGTTGTTCTCGGATTTGTCAAGAAGCAAACTGCAACTGCGATACTTACAACAATAGCGGCTACAACAATCCAAAAAGCAGGTTTCTTATAATTCAAAACCAATTTTACTCTGTTTTTTACACCCACCTCTCCAAATGCCAGAGGACAAGCTGCAATTACACGGCGATTCACGCTACAGGTCAAAAGTGCCTGAGAGTAATCGGCTTTTTGCTCATTGTTGAATTCTTTTACTACCTTTTCATCGCAGGCGAGTTCGATATCACGGCAAAGCAATACATAACCGAGCCACATCAAAGGGTTAAACCAATGGAGAGTGAGAACTAAAAATCCAAATGGTTTCCACCAATGATCTTTACGATGGATATGTGCATTTTCATGAGCAATAACGTGTTCCATATCTTGCTCATTCATATTGAACGGCAAATAAATTTTCGGTTTAATAATGCCGAGCACAAAGGGAGAAATAACGTTTTCGCTTTGATAGATATTGTCACGAAAAAGAACCGCTGTGCCAATTTTACTTTTCACACGTAAATAGCTAATAGCAGTATAGGCAAGCATTATAACGATTCCCACAATCCAAGCAATTGCCAAAACCGGAATCAAAATCTGCAAGGGATTAGCGCTTGCAATAGGATCGGGAGTAAACGACTCTCCGATAACAGGGTTGATGATGTTATTGATGATTGGAACACCAGAATTGATAGTTGGTGTTTTATCCATCATAATCTCTGGACTAATTGTTTCCGTGCTCGGAATAAGGCTCATGACGCTCTCGATAGAAAACGGGAAAATCAGTCTAATAGCAACAATACCCCAAAGGAGAACAGTAATCCATTTAGGAGCCCTTTTAAGCAACAATCTTAAAAGCAATACCGCAAGAACAATCCAACTTGCAGATATGCTCATGTTGACAATTTTCAAGAAAATATCAGCCATAGTTATTCTCCTTTCCTGAAGCGGTCAAACATCTTTTGAACCGCATCAATTTCTTCCTCGGAGATGTTCTGATGTTTGGTAAACGCAGCCACAAATGCCGGCAAAGAGCCTTCAAAGGTTTTCTCCACCATTTCATTGATTTCAGCGGCCTGCACTTCATCCTTGCTAACAAGGGAAGTTACCACAGTATTTTCATTCCTTAAAACACCGCGCTCAGATAAACGCTTAATAACGGTGTAAGTGGTGGTGGGTTTCCAACCAAGCTGCTCCTTACAAAGATTTACAAGTTCACTGCTTTTAACTGGTTCGTGCTCCCACAAAATCAGACAAAAACGATATTCACTTTCAAAAACTTTCGGTGTATTCATAATGAAAGCTCCTTTCTCTAACTCATTAGAGTTCATATACTCTAACATATTAGAGCGAATTTGTCAAGGTTTGTTCTTAAAACAGAAGTGTCCCAAAAATCATACGACATTTGGGACACTTTTAGATTCAAGATTATTTCATTTGTTCGATTACTGAAATCATTTCACTTTCAGTAAAATCATAACCTCCGAATTGATACAAAATGTCATCACAAACAAAAGAGTCAGGAAAATCGCTCTCACAAATTATCAATCCATTTGGTAGTTATGTCGGTGGATTAACAAAGATGCAGTATGCAAGATTATGTACAGCTACGCTGACCCCATCGCACATTTTCGGAAATGGAGCGTGATTCCTCTTCTGCAAGGCTTGACATCAGAGTCAAAAGGAACTCGCCCTTGCTGTCCAAGGTAGAAATATCCTCCTTCTCAAAATACACACCCACATCCTTTAATTTGAGTTTGCGGATAATATTGAGAGCGTCCACCGTATTCCTGGCAAAACGGGAGAGGGATTTTGTAACGATCAAATCTATCTTTCCGTTCATCGCATCGTCGATCATACGGGCAAATGCCTCTCTATGATTGAGGGATGTACCGGAGATACCCTCGTCGGCATATACGCCAACAAACACCCATCCCGGCTTCTCTCGGATGAGCTTTTCAAAATAATCCTTCTGTGCCTCAACGCTGCCCATCTGCTCATCGGAGTCGGTAGACACACGGGCATAGGCTGCCACACGTTTTTCTCGTATCTCCTTCGGGAGGGACGGAACTTTGGAGCGTGGGCGAACCAGCTTTACAACTCGTTCTGCCATGAGTCCACCTCCTCCAAACAGCGCGTGAACGGATCGTACTTTTCAAGCAGAGCCGATTTTGTTTTTATTGCCTCCTCGGTGGTGATGAGTTCTGCATCCAATAACACCTGCAAAACATATTTACTGAGCCTATAACGCATTTCTGCCGTGGCTTGTTCCTTGGTCATACAATACCTCCTGAAATTTTCGGTAGTGTATGTAATGACTCTAAAATGCCGAAAAGTCAAGTCCCTGTTTGAAATATTATCTTTTAGTTCCCTTATTTCTTCATCAAAAGTATATTTTGCCCTTATTTTGAGAAGAATTATAAGGGAATATGCCCTTGACGTGTTGACAATTCCCTTAATTTATGATATTATTTAAGGGAATTGTTTGGAGGTGGCACAATGAAAACCTTTAATTACTCTAAAATAAGTGAAAATAAATGGGATTCCGAGTTGCTCGGTTTGATTGCGGCTATTTACAAGGAAGCCGGGAAACAAGAGATGTATTTGAAGCAGCGCCCCGAGGAGCTTGAAAAGTTGGTGGAGATTGCGAAGGTACAAAGCACCGAGGCATCCAACGCCATTGAGGGCATCGTTACTACAAGCACCCGTATCCGTCAGTTGATGGGAGATAAAACCACCCCCAGAAACCGTGATGAGCAGGAAATTGCCGGTTACAGAGATGTGCTGAATATTATCCACGAGAGCTTTGATGCTATCCCTCTGACCCCGAACTATATCCTTCAACTTCACAAAATCCTTTACAGCCATATGAATAACCCGATGGCGGGTAAAACAAAAAGCGTGCAGAACTATATCAGCGCCACCTATCCCGACGGTCATATAGAAACGCTGTTTACGCCTCTTGATCCCTTTGAGACACCGGAGGCACTTGAGACCATTTGTAACGAGTATAACCGTGTGATCGGCAATATGGAGCTGGAACCGCTGATTGCCATTCCAACCTTTATACACGATTTTCTTTGCATTCATCCCTTCAATGACGGTAACGGCAGAATGAGCAGACTTCTCACAACACTCCTTTTGTACCGAAACGGATTTTACGTTGGGAAGTATATCTCCCTTGAAGCAAAGATTGCGAAAAACAAGGATCTGTATTACGACGTCCTTGCAGCGTCCCAACAGGGGTGGCACGAGGGTGAAGAGGATGCAGTGACCTTCATCAAATATATTCTCGGCGCTATCCTTGCGGCATACAGAGATTTTGAAGACCGCTTTGCATTGGTGGAAGCAAAACTCTCGTCACTTGAAATGGTAAGACGTGCGACACAGAATAAGATCGGTCGCTTCAAAAAGCAGGATATTATGGAGCTTTGTCCCTCTCTCAGTATCAGCTCGGTAGAAGGCGCACTCCGCAAGCTCGTTGCCGAAGGTGAACTGAAACGCGAGGGTAACGGCAAAAACACCACTTATTATCGGCTGAAGTGATACCTAAAAATGCAACGCTCGGTGCTGTAGCGTTGCATTGTATCAAAATAGCACTGTATTTTCAACATGCATTGACAGGGGTCAAACCCTCATTTTCGGTTATTTTTGCCGTTAATGAGGGTTGTTTTGTATCAAATATAGTAGTTGTTAAGGTATATCTTTGCCATTGGCATAATCGCTATCGTTAAACAACCGCAATTCGTTAAACGACTGGTTTTAAAAAAATATTACTATATTTGTTTGTGAAAATCAATTTTGTTTGAAATAGATTGCAAGTATACTATTAATTATTGTTGACAAAAATTGATTTTGTGGGTATAATACATACAAAGGAGTGTGATTTAAATGTCTATTACTTCGAAAGACGGCATCTTGAAAGTGTTAACTGCATATAACCCCTGGTGGAAAACGGGCGTTGTAAACCCCAAGATGACCAAAACTTACAAAAGATTTGCGTTTCATGAAGCGATGAAGCGATTAAAGGAAAAAGATATTCGAAGAACCGTTGTGCTCACCGGAACACGTCGAGTGGGAAAGACGACAATTCAGTATCAGATGATTGAATCGCTTCTAAGTTCTGGTGTTGCACCTCAAAAGATAGTATTTATTTCTATGGATCATCCGATGCTTAAATTGAGTCAGTTTCAAGAAGTATTGGAGTGCTACCATGAAAATATTTATGCCGAACAAGATGTTTACTACTTTTTTGATGAAGTCCAATATGCCCAGGATTGGGATCGGTGGCTAAAAACCATTTATGATACCCAGCCTGATACAAAGGTTATAGCAACGGGTTCTGCAAGTCCTGCTCTCATGAAGGGTAGCAGAGAAAGCGGTGCAGGCAGATGGTCTGTAATTCAGGTTCCGACCTTGTCTTTTTATGAATACTGTGAATTGTTGGGTGTTGAGCGACCCGACATCCCGGCAGATATGAAGGTGACCTCTCTTCTGCATAAAACACAAATTGAGCGAAACCAGATTATGCTTCAGCTGTCCAAGGTGCAAAATCATTTTATGCGTTATTTGCAGGTTGGTGGGTTCCCGGAGTTGGCTCTTGCGGATAACGATTTGATGGCACAGCAAATCATGCGTGAAGACGTAGTTGATAAAGTGCTGAAAAGAGATTTGCCATCTTTGTATAATATCCGAAACGCCACAGAGCTTGAACGAATCTTCTTGTATCTGTGTAACGTTTCTTCCGAAATCGTTTCGATTGAAGCTATAACGAAAGAATTGAATGGTGTTTCCCGAACAACCGTAGAAAACTATATCCAGTACCTTGAAAGTGCAAATCTTATATATCAAAGCTGGCCTGTTGATATGGCGGGCAAAAAGGTTCTTAAAGCAAGACCAAAGATATATATCGCCGATGCCGCCATCCGCAACGCCGTGTTAATGGATGATTCTATTATGACCGATCCGGTAGGTATGGGAAAGGTTGTAGAAACAGCAATTTATAAGCACGTCGCGGCGTTTTATTATCAATTCGCTACTTCTATCGGGTATTTCCGTGGCGGTAAAAAGAATAAAGAAATCGACGTTGTTGTTGATTATCCCAATATTAAGAATATCTTAATTGAGGTTAAGTATCGCGAAGGTGCTCCCATTGCGGATGATGATGCGATTATCGAGCTTTGCGGAGAAGCCTCTGCTGCTATTATTGTTACGAAGACTACAACGGATTTTGGCGTGCATCATACACCTTGTGGCAAGGAGCTTTTGAGGATTCCTGCCTTTGCTTTCCTATATTTGCTTGGTAATGCCGAAAAACACGGGTATCGTGGAATTGAATAAATCAGATGCAAATGAGGTTTTAGTATGGCCGCAAAAGTATATACCTTTCATATTTCCTACGAAGGATTAGCAGAAAAGATATGGCGAAATATTGCTGTTTCATCAAATTACCGATTGGATCAACTTGGCTACGCTGTTTTGGCGGCGTTTGATACGATGGCATATCATCTGTTTGAATTTCATTATAAAGATGGTCGGTTTGAAATTCCGGGCGATGATGCAGACGAAGAGCAAATCGATATGGCGGTTTTCAAACTGCATCAGCTGGATCTTAAAATAGGCGACCGTATTCGTATGGATTATGACTTTGGCACAACACAGACCTTTTGGATAGAGCTTATCGGTGTCGAAGACATGGAACGGGGTCAAGGCAGAAGATATCCGTATATCACTGAGGGCTCGGGTTGCGGTATCATTGATGATATGTCCTCCGATGAACTGCAAGAGCTTATAGAGCAAATCGATAAAACCGGCAAAACCGAGGAACCTATTTATTATAATAACCGAATGATGCCGTGGGATTACCGTTGGTTTGAGCTCGATAATGTAAACGCTTTGTTTAAGGGTGAAATAGAATTGATCGAAGACGGATATGCGCCCTTTTGGTTCGATTAATGCCTGCAACGAACAATGCAACGCTAACCTCAATAGCGTTGCATTGTATCAAAATACCACTTGATTTTCAAAAAAATGCAGTCGCTTTCAGCGGCTGCTATTTTTTTGGAACGATGTGTTCTGCTTGCGCGTAACGTGATGTGCCTTACAGCGTGATGTGCACTTCGTGCGTGATGTTTGCCTTCGGCAAGTGATTTGGAACACATCACATCACTGCGAGTAATACGAGCAGCATCACTGTGCGAAGCACTGCATCATTTCGCGTAGCCAAAGCATTTAAACCTGAACCAGCCTTAAATGGCTATTTTTAGGCATTTTTTGGCTCGCCGTCATTCATAGGCGAAAGCCTTATGAACTCCGTTTCACCAAAATCTACACAAAAAATAACTCATTTAAGGTCGCAAG
>JAZNIW010000053.1:0-29779 GCA_045577695.1 Acutalibacteraceae bacterium | reverse complement strand
CTTACGACCTTAAATGAGTTATTTTTTGTGTAGATTTTGGTGAAACGGAGTTCATAAGGCTTTCGCCTATGAATGACGGCGAGCCAAAAAATGCCTAAAAATAGTCATTTAAGGCTGGTTCAGGTTTAAATGCTTTGGCTAGCGAAGAAAAAGACTTTACTTTTGCAAAGGACACGTGTATTATTAAGTTGTGGAAGGGGGAATTATTATGGTATGGAACACCGTTTACACCGTGACGTTTAACCCCGCCTTGGATTATAAGATGCAGATTGAATCCCTCACCATAGGAAAAACCAATCGAGCAAACCAATCGGGCATTACCTTTGGGGGGAAAGGTATTAATGTTTCTACCGTGTTGCACCGTTTTGGGCAAAAAACCGTTGCCCTTGGCTTTCTGGCCGGCTTTACGGGTGACGCTTTGGAAAAAGCCTTGCAACAACAGGGTCTACCGACCGATTTTATCCGTCTGCCGAAAGGGTTAACCCGCATTAATATTAAATTAAAAAGCAAAACTGAAACCGAACTTAACGCCGAAGGTCCTTTTATCCCCGCCGCCGCGATGGAAGAATTAAAACAAAAACTGGCCGCTGTCACCCCAAACGATATAGTGGTGTTGGCCGGCAGTCTGCCTCCCTCTTTGCCGCCGGAATCCTTTTCGGATTTGTGCCGTCTCTTGTATGAAAAAAACATTCCTTTTGTGGTGGATACCTCGGGTCAAGCCCTGCGCCACGCCCTGCTCTACCGACCCTTTTTAGTCAAGCCCAACCGCACGGAGCTGGAAGAATGGGCCGGCGCTCCCCTGCCGGATAACGCGGCCGTTTTTGATGCCGCCGCTCAACTGCAACAAAGTGGTGCCCAAAATGTTTTGGTATCACTGGGGGCAGAGGGTGCCTATTTGTTGGATGAATTGGGAAAGACTCATATTTGTCATGCCCCAAACGGCACCGTTATCCGTACCGTTGGGGCCGGTGATTCAATGGTAGCCGGTTTTCTGCTTGGCCTTTCAAAGGGGCACGAAGCCGCCCTAAAGACGGGGGTTGCCTTTGGTTCGGCCACCGCTTTTTCCGAAAATCTGGTCACACAAGAGGGGTTGGACGCCCTTCGTTGGTGATCGTTGACTTCTTGTGCCGTGTTTGGTATAATAAAGAGAATGAAAGCCATTTGCCAAATGTAAAAAATAACTGCAAAGAAGGATTTTCAATGAAACATTACGATTATTTATTGGTTGGTGCCGGTCTATTCTCCGGTGTATTCGCAAGGCAAGCCGCCAAACACGGAAAAACCTGTTTGGTGTTAGAAAAACGCGACCATTTGGGTGGAAACCTCTACTGCGAAATGGTAGAAAATATTCCGGTACACAAATATGGCCCTCACATTTTTCACACGGCCGACCGCCGCGTTTGGGACTATGTCAATAATTTGGTAGAGTTTAATCGTTTTACCAACTGCCCCATTGCCAACTATCACGGCGAAATATATAATTTGCCCTTTAATATGAACACCTTTAGCAAACTTTGGGGGGTTCGCACACCGGCCGAGGCCAAGGCGAAAATTGACCAACAACGCGCCGCCGTACAGGGCGAGCCGAAAAACTTAGAAGAGCAAGCCATTCAACTGGTGGGTAAAGATATTTACGAAAAACTCGTCAAAGAATATACCGAAAAACAATGGGGACGTCCTTGCACTGAATTGCCCTCCTTTATCATCAAACGGCTGCCGGTGCGCTACACCTACGACAACAACTATTTCAATCATCCCTACCAAGGCATTCCGGTGGGGGGCTACAACGGTCTTATCGAAAAACTTTTCGCCGATTGTGACTGTATGCTAAACACCGACTATCACGCCGACCGCGACCGTTTCACCGCTATGGCCGATAAAGTGCTCTACACCGGTACGCTGGATTCTCTCTTTGATTATTGTTACGGCAAATTGGAATATCGCAGTCTCCGTTTTGAAAGCGAAGTACTGGACGAAGAAAACTACCAAGGGGTAGCGGTAGTCAACTACACCACCAAAGACGTTCCGTTTACCCGTATGATTGAGCACAAACATTTCGATAATGCCATCAGCGACAAAACCGTGGTAACCAAAGAATATCCCGCCGTTTGGGAAGAAGGGTTGGAACCCTACTACCCCGTCAACGACGAGAAGAACAACCTCCTGTTTCAACAATACAAGGCTCTTTGCGAAACCAAACCCAACCTGCTGTTAGGCGGCCGTTTGGCCGAATATAAATACTACGATATGGACCAAGTCATTGCCTCTGCTTTGGCCCTTTGTGAAAAGGAGTTTCGTGCTTTATGAAAAATGCAAAAGTAAGCATTATTATGCCGGTTTACGGCGTGGAAGATTACGTAGGAAAATCCATTGAAAGCATTCAATCCCAAACCTATGATAACTGGGAATTGTGGGCGGTGGATGACGGTTCACCCGATAATAGCGGTGCCATTTGCGACCAATACGCCGAAAAGGACAAGCGCATTCGGGTTATCCATAAAGAAAACGGCGGCGCCCCAAGTGCCCGCAACGTGGCCATTGATAAAGCCACCGGTGACTATTTCTATTTTATGGATTCTGATGATTGGACCGAGCCCACTATGTTGGCCGATATGGTTTCCTTGGCCGAAGAACATAAGGCTCAGTTGGTAGTGGCAGGCTACTACATCGATACCTACTACAACGATACCGAAAAATTCACCCAAGAGCAATCGGTTCCTTCGGTGGCATATGCCTCACAGCAAGAATTTCGTGAAAACGCCCACACATTGTTTGACAAAAATTTACTCTACACCCCTTGGAACAAATTATTCCGCGCCGATTATATTCGCGACAACAAAATCTATTTTCCGCAAACATTCTGGGACGATTTTCCCTTTAATTTAAGCGTAGTACGGGATATTCAGTCGGTGGTAGTCACCGAAGAAAAATACTACCACTTCATTCGAAAACGCGCCGAAAGTGAAACGGCACGCTACCGCAGTGATATGTACGACAAACGCGAAGAAGAGCACGGCTGGCTGCTTGACCTATACGCTCATTGGGGTATTTCCTCCCCTGCTGTGGAAGAATTTTTATCCCGCCGTTACATTGAGCGCATCATTGGGTGCATTGAAAACGTTACCAACCAAAATTGCACCCTTTCCAAGAAAGAGAAAAAGGCAGAAATCAAACGAATGATTTCCACCAAAAGCGCACGTGCAGCTTTACAAGTCGCCGCTCCCCGTTCTACCTATATGAAACTGATGTTGCTGCCACTGCGCTGGAACAGCGCCACCCTTACCTATATAGAAGGCAACCTCATCTCACGCGTAAAACGAAGCAACACCAAAATGTTTGCCAAACTAAAGGCCGGCCGCTAAGCCGACCCCGATAAAAAGACAAGCCATCCGGAAAACCGAAGTTTTCTCGGATGGCTTATTTTTATGATTGTTTTGATTTTTTTCGGTGGGCAATTGCGCGTTGGATGACCTTGACAATTTCCACAACGGGAATGACACAAGCGGCCAAAAGCAATGCCACGAAATATTCTTCCCAGCGAATGGAAGTAAATCCAAAAGCATTTTTCAAGAAAGGAACATAAATGACAGCAGTGGTGGCGATAAAACTGCCGACCATAGCCAGCCACAAAACTTTGTTTTGCCCTTTGAGTGAAAATACACTCTTGCGTTGACTGCGCATATTAAAACTGTGGAAAATTTCAGCCATACTCATAGTCAAAAAGGCCATAGTCATACCGTCGTTGCTGGTAACCCATTCCCATTTTCCGCTTTCCATAAAATGTCCAATCAAATAAGAAAGCAGAGTAATCACCGTCACCATCACCCCTTGATAGGCTACATCAACGCCCAGTCCGCCGGCAAAAATACCGTCGGTGGATTTGCGGGGCGGCCGGTTCATCAAATCGGGCTCGCCCTTTTCCATACCAAGAGCAATAGCCGGAAAACAGTCGGTGATGAGGTTTATCCAAAGCAGATGCACTGGTTTTAGAATCGTAAAGCCAAGCAAAGTGGCCACAAAAATACTGAGCACTTCGCTCATATTTGAAGCCAGTAAAAATTGAATGGCTTTGCGAATGTTATCGTAAATGCGACGCCCCTCTCTTGTGGCTGTTACAATGGTGGCGAAGTTATCGTCGGCCAATACCATATCGGCCACATTTTTGGTGACATCGGTGCCGGTAATACCCATACCAATACCAATATCTGCACTTTTGATGCTGGGGGCATCATTGACGCCGTCTCCCGTCATTGCGGTAATATATCCCTTTTTACGCCACGCATTAACAATGCGAACCTTGTGTTCGGGTTGCACACGGGCATACACACCAAAGGTTTCAATTTTTTCCTCAAGTTGCTCGTCGCTCAGTTCATTGAGTTCACTGCCGGTAATGGCCTCTGCGGCCGACTGAATAACACCTAGTTCCGTGGCAATGGCAACAGCGGTGTCGCGGTGGTCACCCGTAATCATCACGGCACGAATACCGGCCGCTCTGCACTCTTCCATAGCGGCGGCAACTTCAGGACGAACGGGATCGATCATACCGGTTAACCCAATGAAAATCAATTCTTGTTCCAAATCGGCTGGCTCGGTCGATGCCGGCAACACATCATAGCGACGGTAGGAAGCCGCCAACACCCGCAAAGCTTTATCCGCATACTGCTTATTGGCTGCCAAAATTTCTTCGCGCACGGCATCGGTGAGTGGCAACACTTCCCCCTCTTTTTCATAGTGGGTGCAATTTTTCAAAATCTCATCGGGAGCGCCCTTGGTGTACTGCACAATGCCATTCTCGGTTTGATGCAGAGTCGACATCATCTTGCGCATACTGTCAAAGGGAGCCTCTCCCACACGGGGAGTAGCCTTTTCCATTTGGGCCTTTTTCAGTCCCAAAGTTGCAGCGTACTGCACCAAGGCGGCCTCGGTCGGTTCACCCTCTGCAATGCCTTCGTCGTTTAAAACCGCATCCGAACAAAGTGCCATTGCCGTAGCCAAACGTTGCTCGTCACCGGTATGCTCAACCACCGTCATCTTGTTCTGGGTTAAGGTACCGGTTTTATCCGAACAAATAATTTGGGCACAGCCCAAAGTTTCCACCGCCGTCAACCGACGGATAACAGCATTTTGTTTGGACATTTTAGTAACACCCATCGAAAGCACCAGGGTAACCACCGTAGCCAATCCTTCGGGAATGGCGGCCACCGCCAAACTAACGGCAACCATAAAGGTATCCATAATCGTTTCAAAGTGGAAATCGCCCGTTTTTAACAAACCGAAGAGGAAAATAAAAACGCAAATGCCCAGTACCAACCAACTAAGAATTTTCCCCAGTTGCGCCAACTTTTTCTGCAAGGGCGTTTGTCCCTCAGCGGTATTTTGCAACGCCGAAGCGATTTTACCCATTTCGGTATTCATACCGGTGCCGGTAATTACCGCCTTTCCGCGTCCATAGACCACCGTGCTGCCCATATACACCATATTTTTGCGATCGCCCAACGGCACCGCCTTGCCGTTATCGAGTGAAAGCGCATCGACCCGTTTATTCACCGGAACACTTTCCCCCGTCAAAGCGGCTTCTTCAATTTTTAAACTGGCGCTTTGAAGCAAACGTCCGTCGGCCGGAACGGCATCGCCGGCTTCCAAGACTAAAATATCTCCCGGCACCAATTCATCGCTACGCATAGTTGTTTGCTTTCCGTCACGCAATACTTTGCTGGTCGCAGCCGTCATTTCTTGCAGAGCTTCAATGGCTTTTTCTGCCTTTCCCTCTTGGTAAACACCCAAAAAGGCGTTGATGGCAACCACAGCCAAAATGATGATTACATCCGTAAAACTTTCGTTGGAATAAATGGCCGTAACGGCACTGACTACCGAGGCCACCAGTAAAATAATGGTCATCGGCTCGCTCAGTTGGGCCAAAATGCGGCGAAAAAGAGAAGGCTTTTTACCCTCCTGCAGTCGGTTTGAACCATATTTTTCCAACCGTGCTGCGGCCTCCTCTCCCGAAAGACCGCTTGCGTGGGTATCGAGTTCCTTCAACACGTCAACCGATTCTTTTTCATAATATTCCATAAACCATTCTCCTTTTCTACTTTTAAAACAGCAAGACTCATACACGGATTGGACGTGTATGAGTCTTGTTCTTTCATTCAAGCCAGTCAGAAAACCTGACAGGGATGTTGACTTGAAACACGAAGAAGAAACTTCGTGCAAACTACTCCCTCATATTTATATCCGTATTATACTGTTTATTTTTAGAAAATAGTGAATTTTTTGTTAACATTATTCCCATTTTTCTGCCAAATGGCGCAATTTAGAGGAAATATTCTCCCCCACCTTAAGTGGAAGCAGAAAATGCACCGGTTCACGCGGAATGAGTTTTGCCTCATTTCCCAACAATTTCATCCATTCGCCGGCGGCATCCGGACGAAACTCCTTGAGATAGAACCGTATGGCGGTTTTGTCGCCCGAAATTTCATAAACTCCGCGATTTGCTGCCGCCCCGCGCAGCAAAGCAATATCCATCAACCCCAACACCGATTCGGGCGGTTCCCCAAAGCGATCACAAAGTTCATCGATTACATCCATTCGATCCTCTTTCGTTTGAATATCGGCGATGCGACGGTAAATGCTAAGCCGATGGGATAAGGAGGGGATATAGGCTTCGGGAATATTGGCGCTAATATCCAAATCTACCAAACATTCCACCTTTTTCACGGTTTCTTTTCCGGTTTGCTCCGAAATGGCCTCTTGTAAAAGTTCCATATACATATCGTAGCCAACCGCTTCCATATGGCCGTGTTGTTCACCGCCTAAAATATTACCGGCTCCTCGAATTTCCAAATCCCGCATAGCAATTTTAAAGCCGGAGCCGAATTCGGTATACTCGCGAATAGCCTCCATCCGTTTGGTTGCAATTTCACTGAGGGCCTTGCCGCGGCGAAAACAGAAATAGGCATAAGCTCTTCGACTCGACCGTCCAACGCGACCACGGATTTGGTGCAGTTGCGCCAATCCCATACGGTCGGCATCTTCAATAATCAAGGTGTTAACGTTGGGAACATCAACCCCTGTTTCAATAATGGTAGTGCAGACCAAAACATCTATCTCGCCCTCTAACAAATCTTTCCACACGAGAGAAAGTTCCTCTTCTTTCATTTTTCCGTGTGCAACACCGATTCTCGCTTCGGGCATTGCCGCGCTCAAGCGAGCGGCCGTATGATAGATACTTTCAACCCGATTGTGCAGATAATACACCTGCCCACCGCGACGCAATTCTTTTTGCATAGCCTCCACCAAAAGCGGATTGTTTTGCTCCAACACATAGGTTTGAACCGGTCGACGGTCTTGCGGTGCCTCCTCAATCGAGGACATATCCCGTATTCCCGAAAGGGCCATATTTAAGGTGCGGGGAATGGGGGTGGCCGAAAGGGTTAACACATCGACCGTTTGAAAGGCCGTCTTCAGTTTTTCTTTTTGTGCCACTCCAAACCGTTGTTCTTCATCAATAATTACTAATCCCAGATCGCGAAAACGCACATCGTTGGAGATGATGCGGTGGGTACCGATAATCAAATCAATCTCCCCATGGCGTAAGTCCACCAAGGTTTTTTCTATCTGTTTTTTCGTGCAAAACCGTGAAAGCATTTCCACCCGTACCGGTAACTCGCCAAATCGTTCGGTTGCCGTTAGAAAATGTTGCCAAGCCAAAATCGTGGTGGGCACCAAAATAGCACACTGCTTTCCATCACAAATGCATTTAAAGGCGGCCCGCAACGCTACTTCAGTCTTTCCAAAGCCAACATCGCCACACAAAAGTCGATCCATCGGTACTTCGCGCTGCATATCGCCTTTAATTTCATCAATCGCACGCAGTTGGTCATCGGTTTCTTCAAAGGGAAAACGGGCTTCAAAATCGGCTTGCAAATCGTGGTCGGGCGAAAAGGCATACCCCTTTATCTTCATCCTCTCGCCATAAAGTCGGGCCAATTCCTTTGCCATATCGCGCACGGCGGCTTTCACACGGGTGCGCGTTTTCTGCCACTCTGTGCCGCCAAGACGATGTAACGGCGGCCCCGATTCGCCCCCCGCCCCAATGTAGCGGGAAACCAAATCCAGTTGCGTCACCGGCAGATAAAGCACATCGGTGCCACGGTATTTAATTTTGATATAATCTTTTACCACTCGGCCGGTTTCCATACGATGAATGCCGTCAAACTGACCAATACCATGGGCCGCGTGAACAACATAGTCGCCCACTTTCAACTCATCCAGCGAGCGAAAGGCTTGACCCTTGGCTAATCTTCGCTTTTTCTTTTTGAGCAGCCCCCCGAGTGGTTTGTGGGCGATCACCAAAAGATTCTGCTCCGGCCATTCGAAACCGGACGAAAAAGCGGCCGGCAAAATCGAAACGCCCACCGAAGGAGAAAAATTGCCACCCGAGTCATACCGTGCCGTGATGCTATTGTTTTCCAACTGGTTGCACAAAACGGCTGCCCCTTTTTCACCGCCGGCTAAGATAACCACCTTTTGGCCACGCGCTATAGCCGGACGAATATCCTCCAACAGAACGTCCAAACTACCACCCCATGGAGTAAGTTGCTTTAAAAAGGCGGTGGTAACCGCCTTGGGCGGCACCGGATAACTGTGAGCCGTAAAACTATCCATATAAATAGTGCGCAGGCGTTTTACCGCACCGCAAAGAGCCGTTTTTCCATCGCAAAAAGGGGTGACATCGGTATCCAAAACACCGGCCTTCAACCAATCCTCCCACAAAAGAGCTCGGGCCTCTTCCAACCGTTGGAAACGTGCCAAAATATTGCGACTTTCACTCACCATCAAAATGCCTTGGGAAAGAATATCGGCAAAAAAGGAAAGGGTTCCCAGTTCCTCCATATAGCGATCGGTCGAAACGGTTCCGCCACTTTTCAGGGTATCAATATCCTTCAAAAGAGTTTGGTGAAAAACCGTGTTCTTTTGATTTATTTTGGCTGCTTTTTGTTCCAGTACAGAAAGCAAGTCACGCTCTTTGCAAACCGCTTCAACCGCCGGCAATAGGGTGGCTTGCTCCCGCGAGTTACCGCGTCGCTGATGCATCGGGTCGAAGGAAGAAATGGTATCGATTTCGTCCCCCCAAAACTCTATCCTTACCGGTTGTTCCATACCGGCCGAAAAAACATCTACAATGCCGCCGCGCACCGAAAATTGCCCCATCCCATCAACCTGTTCGGTGATATCATATCCCATCGTAACCAATTTTTCGCGCAGTGCCGAAATGGAATATTCTTCTCCCACCGAAAGAGTCACAGCCCGTTCTTTCAAGACCGAGAGGGAGATGGTTTTTTGGGTAAAGGCTTCGGCATCCAGCAAAAGTACATCCGCCTCACCGGTGACAAGTTGCCACAGCGCGTGTATGCGTTGATGCTCATACTCTTTGGAATGCCCCAGCGTGGGTAGAAAAGCATAATCTCGCGCCGGAAAAACAACGGCTTTGCCCCCCAGTAAGGTGGCTTCTTCGGCCATTTGTCGCGCCTCGGCTTCGGTTGCAATTAACAAAAAAATCGGTTGTTTTGCCTTTTTTTGCAGTTGCAACGCCAAGGCCATACGGGCGCGTTCGGGCAAGCCAAAAGCCGCAACCGGAGAGTCCCCCTCCCCGGTTGCGGTAGCAAAAACCGGCTGCAGCGTCGGCATATACTCAAACGCTTGTGGTATAAAAGAAAGTGGCATAGGCATCCTCCAACGAGGTGGTGTTACCGATTATATCGATTCATTGCGATCGCGAGGCCTTGTTTTATGAAACATTCCACCGCCTCGGCCGCCAAATCAATGGTTTCTTCTATTTGCTTTTCTTGATTTTTAGGAAATTTCCCCAGCACCCAATCCTTCATATCGTAATCCGGATGCGGTTTTTGTCCCACCGCAATTTTAATGCGGGGAAATTCCTGTGAACCAATGCATTCTATGATATCTTTCAGACCGTTATGTCCACCGGCCGATCCCTTGCCCCGTATGCGAAGACGACCGACATCCATCGAAACATCGTCCGAGATAACCAGTACCTTTTCGGGTGGGATTTTATAAAACCTCATCGCCTCGGCTACCGCCACTCCCGATGCATTCATATAAGTTTGCGGTTTTAACACCAGACAGCGGTGCTCCCCGATTTTCACCTCGGCGGTGAGGCTTTTGAATTTGGAGCGGTCGGCCGCCACGCCGAAGGAGCGACATAAACGGTCTACGGCGCGAAAACCGACATTATGACGCGTTTTTTCATAGGTAATACCGGGATTTCCCAACCCAACAATTAAATATTCGTAAGCGCCGGTGGTTCGTAAAAAAGTAAACAATCCGTTCCCCTCTTATTCTAAATTATCACTGAGCAACATCACGCCGCTCAGGGCGGCTAGTGGTGCCGTTTCGGCACGCAAAATCCGTTTTCCCAGCGAGATGGTTTTCGCACCGGCCTCTCTTAACAGGGCGGCTTCCCTGGCGGTAAATCCGCCCTCAGGACCGGTGAGAATGGCGATTTTTTTTGCGGTATCGTGCTCCCACATAGTTTCACCCAAAGGCGCCCCTTCAACCTCATAGAAGAACAAAACCAAATCGTATTGGTCGATGGTTTTTATAAAGTCGGTCAGTTCGATGGTTGCCGACACCTGTGGCAATCGGCCACGGCCACACTGTCCGGCCGCCTCGTCGGCAATTTTTTGCCAACGAATTGCTTTTTTTTGTAAGGTCTTTGCATCGGGTCGCGAGACACAGTTTGTGGAAAGAACCGGCAAAATTTCCACAGCACCGAGTTCCACCGCGTGGCGCAACACCGTTTCGAATTTATCTCCCTTAAGTAAACAAGTACAAAGGGTAACCGCAATATCCGGCTCGCTTTGATTGGGCCGTTCTTGCTCCACTTCCAGCGAAACCAAATCGGGCGAAAGGGCTGTAATTACACAGTCAAAATCGGTGCCTTTGCTATCTGAAACCACCAACCGTTCCCCCACCCGCATCCGTAATGAGCGGGTAATATGGGCGGCATCGTCGCCGGTTAAAATCGGTGACGATGCGAAATCTTCTTTAAAAAAGCGTGGCATAGTAGCTTACTCCTTTTTTTCGTTCGGGTCGGAGAAATCGGATTCGTCGGTCGGCAAGTTTGATTCCTCTTGCGTCAACTCCTCCTCGTTTTCCAGTTTAATCCAAAATCCGCGTTTAAAATCCTGTTCCTCCGCGGCGCGGTAGAAAGAATTGTTGTTTTCTGCCTCGGTCACAATGTCGGATTCCTCCTCCATCTCGGCTTCTTGTGCAGCTGCTTCCATCATTTCTTCGGCGGCTTGCTCCTTGGCAAAGCGAGCCAAGAGTTGCTCCCCTTCGGGATATTCGGTTACGCCACGTCCGCGATAACGGTGAACCAATCCATAAGTCGCGCAGTACAGCACCAAAATAAGCAGCGAAAGTATCGAAATCCATATACCAAGCGAAAGGCCCGGTGTTTGATAGGTAAACGCAATCGCGTTCTCTCCCGCCTCGCCCTTGACGGCCATAAAGCCAACGTTCACTTGTTCTACCTCAACCGGTTTTCCGTTTACGGTGGCACTCCAACCATCTTCATACGGCACCGAGAAAAAGACCAAATTGTCTTTCTCTAAAGTGATTTCAGCTTCGAAACCGGTTTTGGTATGGGCAAAGGAAGTAACCCCCATTTGTTTCAATGCGGCGGTATCGGTGCGCAATTCCTCAGTATCGCAATAAAAGGAATACGCGGCATCGATTGGCTCGGAATCGCTTTCCTCTAAAACCTCAACGTTTTCTTGCTCATCGGTTAGGTTGACTTCTTCATCTGAGGCCCCGCCGAAATTCTGGTTTTGTACCATACTACCCACCGATTCCGTCGCGGAATTTTCTTGAGTGGAGGGTGAGTATTGCTCTGCGGGATCTTGATAGGCCGATAAATTAGTCAGTAAGTGGCCGTATTTTTCAATCTGCTCCCCATCCAACAAAACGGCTTTGAGCATCATATTCGAGCGTTGTTCAGCCTCATAACTGCTGCACTGCTCTTCGGTCATATAATACGAATAGGCAAAGCCCATCGGCAGGGCATTTTCATTGCGATAAACATCATACCCCTCTTCGTGACTATACAACGAAAAGTCGGGCATTTGAGGTTCTCCCATTTCGTCAGTAAAGGCGGCTCCGTCTTTGCGAGAGAGCAAATATTTTACCCCGAGCAGCGAACGGGCAGCATATGATTTGGGTTCCGGACGACTAGCCACCCCCCGCTCTTCTCCCACATATTCCCAAAATTCGGTTACCGAAGTGGGTACAATGGAATGAAAGGCGTTGATGCTTTGATATTCCAAATACATACCGGTGTTATCTACCCCGTCGTAAACATCAATACGGTAGGTTTCCTTATCGTCAGGCAAAGAAAGGTCAGCCTCTATTAAATCGTCAATCATCACATCGGAAGAATAAGAATGGGTTTTTCCGGTTCCGATGAAATAGGCCGAATAAATCACACTAATCACACAAACCAGTGACGTAGCAATGCGGATAAACTGACGACGATTCTCTTTCAATAAACGAAGCATCAAACCCAATATCACCAAGGAGACAACCGCAATGGCCGAAGTGGCAAGAAAGCGGTAGGTGTAAAAGGAATCGGTGTTCGTATACAAGCCCCATTCCGTGATTTTTCCGTCTTCCATCGTACGGGGGAACAAACCGATGACCAAAACGGTCGCCAACGTAATGCCGGTCACCCATTTGTAGGGGGTCTTCCATTCGATTTCGTGGTCCTCGATAGCCGCCGCTGTCACCAAGGCCATGATCAAAATGGGCATAAAATACCAACGCGCATAATAGGCGTTATTAAACAGATAAAAGGCACTGTTCAATATCGGAACCAAGGCCATAAAAATAGAAATGCCAAGCAGACGTCGTTGCCAACTGTGCTTTTTTTGTTGCAACCAAGCAAACACACCAACCATCGAAAAGAGCGGCAGCCATCCACCAAGCGACGACCACTTGACATCGGCATCGGGGAAGAAAATAGGCCGAGCCGGCAAATCAGGCGGGAAGAAAAAGCACTGCAAAATGTTCAAATATATTTGTTCTTTGCCGTATTGTACTGCCCCCCAGCCCAAAGCTATCTCACCAATGCGACTGTTGGCCAACACCGTCATCATTGTGGGAAGCATAACAACGGCCGAAAGCAAGAATCCCAAAATGGCCTCAAAACAGAACCAGAAAAACCGAGCCGGTCGAATTTTATAACAGTGCGATAAGGTGCGAACCAGCCAATAAATCACTACAAAGACAACCATTCCGTAAAAGAAGAAATAGTTGGAAACGGCCGTTATAGCCACCATAGCAGCAAAAAATCCACGGCGATTTTCGGTAATCAACAATTCTACCGACAAAAGCAAAAGCGGGAAAAATATAATGGCTTCGTGAAAATGATTAAAGAAAATATTATAGACCGAAAAACCCGAAAAAGCGTACAAAAAAGCGCCCAGTCGCGCCGATTCGGGCGTGCGGGTAAAACGTCGAATAAGGCCATAGGCCGTTAGTGCACTGGCAGCAAATTTTAAAATAAGAAGCGGCCCCATTAAATAAGGCACCCAATCAGTCGGGAAGGGTAAGGTCAGCCAAAAAAAGGGACTACCAAGCGTGTAAAAGGTATACGAACCGATGAAATTAACCCCTAAATCGGTATTCCAATTCCATCCGATTTCGCCGGAACGAATGGCCTCGTGACAAAGTTTATAAAAGGGAATTTGTTGCACATTGAAATCGCCGTAAAACAAAAAATATCCCTTATCCATAAAAATATAGGGCAAGAAAAAAGCGGCCGCCACCAGCAAGGCACCAAAAAAAGTGGAAAGATACAATTCTTTTTTGCGGCCGAGCAATTCGGTTCTACGCTTAGCAAATGGCATACAAAATTCCTCCTTAAATAATGAGATGGGTTATTCGGACAAGGACGGAGCCGTTTTTAGCGGGGCAAAAAACAAAAATTTCGCGCAAATATAGGTGGTAACCACCCATAATATCACATTCCATAGCGAGCCGAACATCATCCACCCGCCGTAGTAGGTAGTAAAGAAGGTGTTTGGCACGTTCCACGAAAACATTGGCACCAGTTGATTAAAAAAGGTCATTAAGCTTAACGCGGCAAAAGAAAAGAAAAAGCCACGATGACGGTGTTTGAGAGACGCCATTAAGAGAAAAATCAAAACGACAAATTGGTAACGCTCGTGCATACGGGTCATAAATAAAAACAAGCTGTTCATCAACCAAAATCCAATAACCCACGGGCAACGGCGCGGCGCAAACCGATAGACCGCTATCACTACCAAAAGGAGTAGCACCACCAGAGCCGTACTGAGCATTCCAAAAGAAATACCGCCAACCACAGCCGTAGAATCCTCTACCCAATTAAGGCCCAAAAGACCGTAAAGATTAAAGGCATTTAAGGTGCAATGGGGGTATTGCCCCTGCCCTTTTAAGTAAACATCGAAAAATAAAAAGGGATTTCCGGACCCTATCATAAAAGGCAAAAAGACGGTTGCCACCGTGAGAGCGGCCGCCCCAATTCCTTTAAAAAAGGTTCGAATTTTATATTCGGATAACAGTTCCAATAAAAAAACGGGGGTGAAAAACAGACACTGGAATTTCGTCATACCGGCAACGGCAAACAAAACCGAAGCGAGAAGCGGCCGTTTTCCTTCCAAAGCCGTAAAACTTAGCAACAACAATAGGCACATAATTTGGTCGGTCTGCCCCCAAAAAGAACTATTAAACAAAACACTGGGATTAAAGAGCCAGAGAAGTGCGGCTACCAAGGCCGTTTTGGGAGAGGTTTTACGGAAAAATAAAAAGAGAGAAAGTCCCATCAGCATATCACCGACGATGGGCCAAAACTTCATAAAAAACATTACGGTGTAGGAGGACCACTCTCCCCCCAACAAACGAAACACCCAGCCGACGAGAGAAAGACAAAAAAGATAAAGTGGCGGATAATCCAACGAAATTTGGTCGGCTCTGGCATAGACGTCAAATAATCCGTTGGGTAAATCCAGTGCCCATTTTTGATACCAAAGGGTATCCTGCGGGTTGTAATAACCCAGCCCGACTGCCAACCGAATCAAAAGGGAAAAGGCAAAAAGCGCCCAGAAAAAATCCCACAATGTTTTTTGTTTTGCGGATTTTCTCAATCCAACTTGCATCGGTAACCCTCCCCCGTTTTCGTAAAAATGATTTCGGTGAAAATAGCTATTGATATTATAACATTTTTTGATATAATAATCAATGGAATCTTTCAAATTTCATAATCCCGAACCCCCCACCACAAAAGGAAGTGAATTGATTTGAAAATTGTTGTTTTGGATGCCGCCACCTTGGGCAAAGACCTTTCGTTAACACCCTTGCATTCGTTGGGAGAGGTAACGGTTTATCCCAAAACCGATCCCTCTTTGTTGGCCGAACGATTAGCCGACTGCGAGGTTGCTATTCTCAATAAAATTCAAATCACCAAAGAACTTGTTCAATCCCTACCGAAATTACAACTAATTTGCGTAACTGCCACGGGATACGACAACATTGATATCAACGCTTGCCGCGCGTGTGGGGTTGCCGTTTGTAATGTTAAGGGCTATTCTACCAACAGTGTAGCGCAGGTTACCCTTTCCATTGCCCTTTCATTGTTCACCCATTTGGAACCCTACCGCGAATGGGTTCGTTCGGGCAACTACCGCAACGCCGGCATTCAAAACGCTTTGGAACCGGTCTTTCACGAAATCGCCGGCAAAACGTGGGGCATTATCGGGTTGGGTAACATCGGCCGACAGGTCGCCCGCGTAGCCGAGGCGATGGGGTGTCGCGTGGTCTGCGCTTCCCGCACCCCCAAAAGGGAATACGAAAATCTCTCCTTAAATGAGCTGTGTGCCGTTTCGGATATTATCTCCCTACATTTGCCCTTAACCGAACAAACCAAAGGCTGCATAGGAAAAGAACAGCTGGCCTTAATGAAACCGGATGCGATTTTAATTAATGTGGCCCGTGGCGCCTTGCTCAATGAGGAAGCAGTGGTGGAAGCCATAGAGCAAGGTCGCTTAGGGGGATTCGGTACCGACGTTTATGCCCCCGAGCCCCTATCAGCCGAAAGTCCCCTCAACCGTATTTTAAACCGCGAGAACGTCATTGCCACCCCCCATATGGCTTGGGGCGCTTTTGAAGCCCGAACGCGTTGTATCGACCAAATTGTCCAAAACATTCTCGCTTTTCAAGCGGGAGAAGAACACAACCGTGTCGACCTAACAGAAAGGATTTAAAAAGATGAAAAGCAACTATTACGCTATGCTCTTTCGGATGAAATACATTCACCGCTGGGCGCTGATGCGCAATCTACGGGAAGAAAATGTCGGTGAACATACACTGGACACCGCCTTGATTGCCCACGGGTTGGCCGTTATTGCCAACCGCCGCTTTGGAGAACATCTCAACCCCGAAAGCATTGCTGCCGCCGCCTTATTTCACGATACCGCCGAGGTGATTACCGGTGATTTACCCACCCCTGTGAAATACTACAATGATGAGATGAAATCGACCTACAAAAGCATTGAAGCTGCCGCCGAGCAAAAACTATTGGAGCTGATTCCGGACGATTTGCGAGAAGATTTTTTACCCCTTTATCATCCCGACGATGTCACCACCCGTTATGTTAAAGCAGCCGACAAAATTTCGGCACTGATTAAATGCCGCGAGGAACTTTCCCTTGGAAACAAAGAGTTCGCCACCGCCGAAAAGGTTTCCGAAGCCGCCGTAAGGCAATGTGGCTTGCCGGCCGCCGAGGTTTTTTTGAAAGAATTTTTACCCGCCTTTTCCAAAGCCTTGGATGAAAGTATGGAATAATAAAAGAAGTGGCTGTTTAACCACTGAGGTTAAACAGCCACTTTTATTATTCCGTTTCCAACTCACGCAAATATAGGCGGAATTGTTCCACCGTTTTATTCTCTCGAATAAACTGGTCACGTGCCTGCCGTGCGGCGGCCGACCAATCGCGAAACTCCTCATCATACAGTTTTCCGTTGCGCAAACGGGAATGATTGCGCTTATAGGCGCGGTTATATTCGGCATAGATAGGATTTTCGGCATACTTGCCTTGGAAAGTGCGCATGGCACCGATTTGAACACAACGCTTGTTTTCGCCTAAACTGATGCGACTGCAATACTCACTGTCACTTCGTCCCGAAGGAACAAAATACTCGCCGCAACAACGGCACTTTTTAATGGGCAGCGCCCCTTGTACTGTGTGGAAGAGTTCCAACGCGATAAAATCGTCAGGGTTGTGAATTTCATACTCGGCCAAAATAGCACTGTTGCGTTCCAGCAAATTTGCCTTGATGGTACCGAGATTGGCACTGCGTTCAAAATCGTACTCACTGGCTACCGACATTTGAAAAGTGCGATTTAAGCCGCTTCCACTCTCCATTTTTAAAATATATAACCGTTGTTCAGGAGTGTATTTTGCCAAGCTGCTATCCGGCGATACAATATCATCAATCTGCGCTTTGGTGCGCCCACGGCGAAATTCCAAATCCTCTGACAAAACCTTGCCGAGCCATGCGGCAATTTGTTCGGCATCCCCCAGTACCAACATATCATGCAAATGTTTCTCGGCCAATTCGGGAGATAAAAATTCACGCAAGGATTCGATTAGTTTCTCTTTATCGTTGCAACTTAAAATCAAGCATTCGGCATAGAATTTTAAATAGATAAACAGGTAGGGATTGGTTTCCAAAGCTTTGCGCAAAAAAGGTACATACGCCCCCATCGTCGGCGTGTCGATGCGGCCGGCCACATCGGTCACAAATTTTTTATGTATAAACTGAAACAACTTCCCTGAAATTTCGGGCCGCACTGCCGCAAAATCACAAAGGGCACCACCCAGCGCATAGGGAGTTTTTTCAACCACGCCGGTATTGGTCATCGTAAAACGAAGCATTAAATCACGTCCGTGAAACAACACCCAACCTATCATTTTTCTTTCCTCCCGCTTTGGTTGTGTTTTATCAAAAGAAGGGGTACATTTCCCCTTTTGTGATTTTTTGAAAATAACTATTAATATTATACATTTTTCGAGCAAAAAGTCAAGGAATTTCAAGGTTGTACGGACGTAGTTCTCATCGACATTCGGTCGTTTTTGGTAGAAAAAACTCTGCATTTTGTGGTTTTTTCAGTCTCATTCTACCATCACCCCATTATATAGTAGCGAATAAAAAGAAAAAATATTTTTCTTTCTCCCTCCGGCCCCCTTTTTCTTTGATAGAACAAATCATTCAATTTGTTAAATAAAGGCGGTGCCTTTTATGTGGATTGCGGATTCCGTTACAACCTCGATTAAATCAACGAATGATTTTAAACCCAATGGCTCACCGCTCGGTTTTATCACTGCGGGTCGGATGCTTTTTTGGCAAAAAGCATTTGACAAACCTTTGCTTTTCTTGTAATATAATAGGGTGTTTTATAAAAACAAGCCCCCTTAGTTAAATGGATATAACAAGCCCCTCCTAAGAGTTTGTTATAACAATCAACTTTGTAGCAAAAGCGATTGATAACGAGTTATTATATAATTGAATATTGTTATATATTTTTTAGAAGCCCCCTTAGTTAAATGGATATAATAAACCCCTCCTAAGGGTTAGTTGTGAGTTCGATTCTCGCAGGGGGTGCCACAAACAATGCCTGAAAGCCTTGATTTTACAAGGTTTTCAGGCTTTCTTTTTTTCTAAGCTTTTAAAATTAAATGCAGAAAATTCTTAGCAAGAGTCTGTCTGCTAATGAACTGTGAACTATGGAACAATCACCTACTTAGGCGAACGCTTTGCTAATAAAAATTAGCAAGAAAAATGTTATTATGCAAAGAATTTCACCCGCTCTGCTAAGAAAAGGGATTTCTCAGCTAAAAATCTTGCTAATTTTAAAGGCGATTGTTATTCGGTTTTTTCTTTTATTTAATGAACAATTTGTTCTCTACATTCATCTACATTTATATATACAATTTTATATTTCACCAACTGAGCGAAAATTCAGAGCCGTCTATTCCCTTATCGGAGTAGGCGGCTTTTTTTGTTGCAAAAAAATTTTTTAACTTTTTTCAAAAAATAGGGGTGCATTTCGGGGGTGTAATTCCAAATAAGTGAAAGGGTTCGTTTCTAACTCCGATTAGGAGCAACTTTTTCAATGATCCTTGAAAATTGAATATCAGGTACGTAGGACTTTATTTCTGATGATTAGCCACTTTAACGAGTACGCCACGACTTCCTTTATTGGAATGAGCGAGAACCCCCGTTGTAAATATCAGGTTGCCCCTGATACGGCGATGACAGTCAGAATCATAATGATACTTCTCTACGGAGCTGGCGGAGAACCCGGCAGAGGTGAAATTCCTATGAAGCGATGTAGCACATCGCTACCTATGTACTTCCTACAGCAAGGGGTGTTGAGGACAAATATTGCAAAAATAACATACGACCAAAGTACACGCTTTGGTCTTTACATAGCATCTTATATTAGGATGCTAAATCTAACGAAAGGAGCATAAGTAATGCCAAACTGTAAAACGGTTGCTGTATGTAATCAAAAAGGCGGTGTTGGAAAAACAACTACCACCGTTAACTTAGGTGTAGGATTAGCTATGCAAGGTAAGAAGGTTCTCCTTGTAGATGCCGATCCACAGGGCGACCTCACAACTTGTCTTGGTTGGCAAGACGCAGATAACCTTCCTATTGCGTTGCCGGACAAAATGGTTGAAGTTATGCAGGATAAATGCAAAGACCCTATGAAGGGCATTCTACATCACAAAGAAGGTGTGGATATTATTCCTTCAAGTAGTGATTTATTTGATTTTGAAATCAGTCTTGTAACTGCAATGAACCGTGAAGCCATTTTGAGAAACTACCTGAATGAAGTAAAGCACAATTACGATTATATCATAATAGACTGCTCACCTTCGCTCGGTATGATGACTCTCAATGCTTTATCGGCGGCAGATAGCGTAATCATTCCCGTTCAGGCTCATTACCTTCCGGCGAAGTGTATGACACAGTTGATGAGAACTATCACAAAGGTAAAGAAGCATATCAATCCTAAACTCAGCATAGACGGTATTCTCTTAACCCTTGTAGACAACAGAACAAATCTTGCCAAAAGCACCATAGATGCTTTACGTGAGAACTTTGGTAGTTATATAAAGATATATAACACCCACATTCCCATTGCAATCAAAGCGGCAGAGGTAAGTTCCAAAGGTAAAAGCATTTACGCCTATGAACCAAATAGCACGGTGTCTAAAGCCTACACCGAATTTTCAAAGGAGGTGTTAGCCGATGGCAGGAAGAAAGAGCGACTTCACTCTGCCCAAGTTCGATGATATTTTCTCGACTCAGGAAATGAGAGATGATGAAAAGCTCGCCAAAATCAGAGATATTCCCTTAGAGCTGATTGACAATTTCCCCGAACACCCTTATAGGGTTCAGGACGATGAGGATATGGATCGGCTCGTTGAGAGTATTAAAGAGCGTGGTGTTATTACACCTGCTATGGTTCGTCAAAAAGAAGATGGCAGATATGAACTCATTTCAGGTCACAGAAGAAAACGAGCAAGTGAACTTGCAGGATTTGAAACCTTGAGATGCGAAGTGGTTGACCTGACAAGAGATGAAGCCATTATTTTAATGGTAGAGAGCAACTATCAACGAACACAGCAGTTACCTTCGGAAAGAGCATTTGCATATAAGATGCGACTTGATGCTTTGGCACGACAAGGAAAACGCACAGACTTAACTTGTGCAACCGAGTTGCACAAGTCGGACGGAAAGAAAAGTCGTGATACGGTTGCCGACAAAAGTGGTGAAACTGTACGCAGATATGTTCGATTAACATATCTTATTCCCGAATTGCTCGATTTGGTTGATAACTCAGTAATTAAAGATAAGGATTGCCTGCAAATGGCATTAAAACCCGCCGTAGAACTTTCATATCTTAATGAAGATTGTCAGCGTGATCTTGTTGATGAAATCGACTTGAACGACTGTACCCCTTCCCACGACCAAACAATCCGTATGCGAAAGATGTTTGAGGAAGGAAAACTCACACCTGAAGCAATCCAAGCCATTATGTCCGAACAAAAACCAAATCAACGTGAAAAGATAGTCCTTCGTGATGAACGGGTGCGACAACTCATTCCCAAGAATGTCCCACTCAGTCAGACGGAGGACTTTATTTGTAAGGCATTGGAGCATTACAACAACTTTTTGCGAAAACGTGCAGAGCGTGACACAAGGTAGTGAGAGTACAAATTTCCCGTTCCCCTTTCTCATACTCTAACCCCTGATTACAAGCTAACTTACCGAAAAAGATATATACTATCTCCCTGAATAAACTATATCAAAGTATATGTCTTTCTCATAAAGAAAACGCACAATTCACACTTGAAGGAGGTGGTTGTTATGATTTAAGTTTGCCCTCGTAAATTCGCACCTTTGTCGGAGTAAGAAAAACTCCGTACAATGTGGGTAGAAAAGCAAAGGAGCGTGAGTTTATGAGAAAGCAATTTTTAGCCATTCTGCTTGTTCTGTTGATGATGTTGTTGGCGGGATGTTCACAGACCAACGAAACCCCACAGAACCCTGAAAACAGTTCTTCTTCGGTTGGTAAAATTTCGGAGCTAAAACAAGACGAGAACTTAACTGATGAACCGAGTGTTTCCACAACGGAAAGCACCGCTTCATTGACTGAAAATGAAGTTGTTACAGAGCCTACCGAAAGCCGAGAAAATGAGGACAAAAAGCCTACTTCTTCTTCGGAGAGTAAACCAACGGAAGAACCTGAAAAGTCACCGGAAACAAGCAAAACCGAGTCTGCTCAGTCACAGACTGAAAAGACTGAACCCGAAAAGAAACCCACAGAAACACAACCCGTTAAGCAGCCTGAAGAAAAGATACCTGAAACAACCAAGCCTGATACTACACAACCGAGTACGGAACAGACAAAGCCTACGGACGATCCAAAGCCGGAGTCTAAGCCTGAACCCGAACCCGAAACACAAGCACCCGAAACCACAGAACCGCCTAAAGCCTTTGACATTGGCTATTGGGTTGGATATACAAAGAACTATGCACAGAGTAAAGGTCTTGTTTTGGATGCTGCCGCAGTCGATTGTTGGGACAATCCTATACGAGCAGGTTCGCACTGTATATACCTCGAAAGAGATATACAAAGCCGCTTGAACCGCTATGCAAACGATGAGGATATAACCGATGTATGGATATGGGCAGAGTCAGTCGGCAATGATTGCTACGATATTTATATCGGCTACGCTTAACAAAATATTCTAAAGAACGCACCGTGAAAAATCGGTGCGTTTTTCTATGTCAAAAGGAGGTAAAAACCTAATGAAAAAGAGTTTTTTTAAGAAAGGCACTTCGGCGTTACTTGCCATTGTGATGTGCCTTTCTACTTTTCTTGGTATTGGCTCGACAACCGCCTTTGCCGCAGAAAGTACCACCGCAGAGGTTGTAATGATGTCTTTTCCTCGTGATGGAGATAGCAATTACAGTGGTGATTGGGGACACGGCAATCTTAACTATATGAACGGTTGGTCTGCCGCAGAAACCAAAAAGATCACGGTCTATACCGTTGGTTCGTGGTCGGGCAATGCGTGTTACTGTATCGAACCCGGTACACCGCTTGCCATTGGCGATGAAATGGTAAAGCGTGATGAAACCTATTGGGACAACTATCCGTCAACCTACAACAAGACCATTTCTGCTGACGAGATTAAATTGTTCATCGGTCGTATCTTTCAGTACGGCTACACCGGAACGGTAGATATTGATTGGCGTTCTCAGAACTCCGCAGATGCGGATAAGATGGCTCATATTATGGCAACACAGACTCTTATTTGGGAAACAGTTGTCGGTGAGCGTGACTCCAACTTTAACCACGTTGATACGGGTAGCTACGATGCAGTAAACGACCGTGTAAGCAAGAACCACCCGCTTTACAGTCAGTATATGAGCTACTATAACAGTATGGTATCCAACGTGCAGAAGCACTCCAAAGTACCGAGCTTCTTTGCGAAGTCTACTTCTAAGGCTCAGGATATTGAACTTGAGTGGAACGGCACAAACTATTCAACTACACTCACCGACACAAACAATGTGTTGGGTAATTATTCCTTTAACGCAAGTGAGTCGGGTATCAGTTTTTCCGTGAGTGGAAACAAGTTGACTATCACCGCAAATAAAGCACCTACGAGCAAAGTGAGCATTACCGCAACAAAGAACGGTTCTGTTCGTAAGGGTGTTATTGTTTGGTCGGATGGTGTGATTACACCCGGTTCAGGTATTCAGGACTTGTCTACCTTTGCCGCAGAAGTAAACGATCCCGTGAGGGGTTATCTCAATATTAAGGTCAGCTTGGGTTCTGCCAAAATCGTTAAGACCTCTGAGGACGGTAACGTATCGGGAATTTCCTTTACCATTACCGGCAACGGTGTGAATAAAACCGTAAAGACGGGTTCTAATGGCGAGATTATCATTGATAACCTTAGTCCCGGCACTTACACCGTTACAGAACAGTCTATCGGTTATTATGAGCCGCAGCAGTCTAAGACTGTAACGGTCGTGAGTGGACAGACGGCTTCTGTGAGTTTTAAGAACGTTCTCAAGCGAAGCGATTTGAAGGTCATTAAGACTTCCGAAGATAATATGAATGAGGGCGTGAAGTTCCACCTTTACGGCAAGTCCACTTCAGGACAGACCGTTGACCTTTTCGCCACTACCGATAAAAGCGGTGTGGCTATGTTCAAGAACGTGCTTGTAGGCACTAACTATACCCTCGAAGAAGTCGAAACCGCAGAAAGATATATCATTCCTGACAGTCAGGTTGCGGTTATCGAATGGGAAAAAGTTACCGAGAACGACTTTTATAACGAACTCAAGCGTGGCGATCTCAAAGTCGTAAAGACTTCCGAAGATAATATGGTTGAGGGCATTCAGTTCCACCTCTACGGTACTTCTCTCAGCGGTCATAAGGTGGACGAATATGCAGTTACCGATAAAAACGGTGTTGCGATGTTTGAAGATGTACTCATTGGCTCTCGTTATACCCTTGAGGAAGTAAACACCGCAGAAAAGTATATCGTTCCCAAAGCACAGACCGTTGAAATCGAATGGAACAAGGTAGTAAACAAATCCTTTGAGAACATCTTGAAGCGTGGCGATCTCAAGGTGGTTAAGACTGCCGAAGATAAACTCGTTGAAGGACTCAAGTTTCATTTGTACGGCACTTCTCTCAGCGGAATTAAAGTCGATGAGTATGCAACTACCGACAAGAACGGTGTTGCCACTTTCAAGAATATTCTTATCGGCTCTAACTTCACTATTGAAGAAGTAAATACCCCTATCCGCTATGTCATTCCTGAAAGTCAGAGTGCAGTCATTGAGTGGAACAAAGTGACTGAGAAATCTTTTGAGAATATCTTGAAGAAGTGGAGAGCCGATGTGTTCAAGCTCGACTCCGAACTTGCCGATAATAACGGCGGCAGTAGTGGTGTTCCCGTTATGTTGATTGACGGCGATTCCGATGAAATGATTGAGAAGTTGGGCGGAGCTTACGGACAGACTCAGGGCGATGCCACTCTCGGCGGCGCTGTGTACGGTGTATATAAGGGCGAAACTCTTGTAGACATTTATACAACCGATGAAAACGGCTACTTTATCACCGACTACTATGTATGCGGTGATGATTGGAGCATCCGTGAAATCTCTCCGTCTGAGGGTTACTTGCTCGACACTACCATCTATCACATTGACTGCTCGGCAGAAAACTACACCGTAGAACTCAATACCGAGTATCCCGATGTGTATGAGGACATCATTAAGGGCGACATTGCCATTATCAAGCACACCGATGACGGCAGCACCAAAATCGAAACTCCCGAAGAAGGTGCAAAGTTTGAGATCTTCTTGAAAGCCGCAGGTAACTATAAGAACGCAAAGGAAACTGAGCGTGATATTATCGTCTGTGATGAACACGGCTTCGGACAGACAAAGATGCTCCCTTACGGTGTTTATACCGTGCATCAGGTTAGCGGTTGGGACGGTCGTGAGTTAATGCCTGACTTTGATGTGTATATCGCACAGAACGAAACAACTTACCGCTACCTTATTAACAACGCTAACTTTGAGAGCTATGTCCGTGTGGTTAAGGTAGATGCGGAAACCGAAAAGACTATCCCGTATGCAGGTGCAGCCTTCAAGATTTACAATCCTGACGGTGAGCTTGTAAAGATGACTTTCACTTATCCGACACCTACTACCATTGATACCTTCTACACCGATGCCAACGGTTCGCTCGTTACCCCTGAAAAGCTCCCTTACGGCAAGGGTTACTACCTTGTGGAAGTCGAAGCTCCTTTCGGGTATGTGCTTGACACAACTCCTGTGTATTTTGATGTAACGGAAGATAATTCTACTACTGAGGAAAGCGGGGTTACTGTGATTAAGGTCAACAAGGCAAATATGGCACAGAAAGGTACTGTTACCGTAGAAAAGAACGGCGAAGTATTCTTCGGTGTTGATGTTAGCGGTGATGAAAATACCGTAATCTATCAGCCTATCTACAAGGAAACTGCCCTTGAGGGTGCAGTCTTTGAAATTAGAGCCGCAGAAGATATTTACACTCCTGACGGCACACTCCGTTATGCAAAGGGCGAAGTGGTAGACACCATTACAACCGGAGCTGACGGTTTAGCCAAGAGCAAGGAAATCTATCTTGGCAAGTATGAGGTTCAGGAAATCAAAGCTCCTTACGGTTATGTAATCAGCAAAGACATTCACTCTGTTGAGTTGATCTACGCAGGACAGAATGTGTCCGTTACCGAAACTGCTACCTCTTTCTATAATGAAAGACAGAAAGCAACCCTTTCTATGCAGAAGGTACTTGAAACAAATGACCTCTTTGAAATCGGTAATAATGGCGAAATCAAGAATGTAGTGTTTGGCTTATATGCCGCAGAAGAACTTGTTTCCACAAGCGGTACTTCCATTCCTGCCGACGGACTTATCGAAGTAATTACCTTTGATGAGAACGGACTTGCAACCGTTAAGACCGACCTTCCTATCGGCAGTTACTATGTAAAGGAAATCGCAACCGATGAGCATTATATCCTGAACTCCGATAAGTATGAGTTTGCATTTGAGTATGCAGGTCAGGAAATCGTTGCCGTTACCTTGTCTGTAAACGGCGGCAAGCCTATCGAAAACGACCTTATCTACGGTTCTGTTGAGGGTATGAAAACCACCGAACACGGCGACAGTCTTGAAGGAGCAGTAATTGGCTTGTTCAAGAAAGACGAAACCAACTTCACAAAGGATAACGCCTTGATGACTACCACTTCCGCAGAAGATGGTAGTTTTTCTTTTGCCAATATTCCTTATGGTGAGTGGGTAGTTCGTGAGATTGAGCAGCCTATAGGCTTTGTTCTCAACGAAACTGTCTTTGACGTGGTAATCAAAGAGAACGCTCAGATCGTGGAAATCGAAATCGTCAACGAGTTTATTATGGGCGATATTACCTTGACTAAGGTAGATGCCGACTACCCTGAAAATAAACTCTCCGGTGCAACCTTTGAAGTCTATAAGGACAACAACGCAGACGGAGTAATTGACGAGGGCGATGAGCTTATCGGCACACTTACCGAAAAAGACGGTGTGTATGAAATGCTCGACCTTTACTACGGTCACTACCTTGTGAAAGAAACCGTTGCTCCCGAAGGCTTCTTGCTTGATGACGGCGTATATTCTGTATTCATCGACACCGATGAAAAGGTGTATGTCATTAAAAATGAAGCAGGCGTAGGCTTTATCAATAAGCCTATCAAGGGCAACATCACCTTGACTAAGGTGGATAAGGAATACCCTGATAACAAGCTCAGCGGAGCGACCTTTGAGGTTTACAAGGACAACAATGCAGACGGCAAGCTCGATGATGGCGACACCCTTATCGGTACGCTTACCGAAAGCGAAGTAGGTATCTACGAAATGAAGGATATGAGATACGGTCATTACCTTATCAAAGAAACTGTCGCACCTGACGGATTCTTCCTTGATGAAGGTGTGTATGCCGTATTCATTGAAACTGACGGTACTACCTACGTTGTTGAGAACGAAGCAGGCGTTGGTTTCATTAACAACGCTATGACGGGTACTCTCAAGATCGTCAAGACTTCCTCTAATGGAAAGGTCGAAGGGTTCTCCTTCCGTATCACCGGACCGAATGGTTTTGACGTAACACTCAAGACTGACGAGAACGGCGAGATCTTCCTTGAGGGACTTCGCATTGGTGAGTACACCGTTTCCGAAGTCGCAGATGATGTGTCTGCTCCTTACTCCCGACCTGCCGATAGAAAGGCAAATGTTATGACAGACTCCACGACCATTGTTGAGATGCACAATGTATTTATCGACAATCCTAAGACGGGCGATGATAGCAATATCGGCTTGTGGCTCGGCTTGCTCGGTCTGTCTGTTGTAGGTGTCGGAGCGACCGTATTCTTCGGCTTCAGACGTAAGAAGAAGGATGGTGAGCAGTAATGGAACCTAAAGTAATTATCACTATCGTGCTGATTGCTTTCATCATCGGAGGAATTATCTTCCTTCAGGTGAGAAACAAGAAGAAATAAACCTTTGGGGCGGATGAAATACTCCGCCCCTTTTCTATTTTACGGAGGCAAGTTATGAAAGACCTAAAAACGATTGAAAGCAGAGTCCGTGCTATTCTTTCCAACCACCAAGAAGCACGAGATGATGATATGATCCTTTATCTTCTCTATTGCAATCGCTACGGTGAAGTCAGAGTTGGCGAACTGCCTTTCGAGATGGTTATGAACAACTACAAGGTGTTTCATATTCCTTGCTTCGAGAGTGTTCGCCGCACCCGTCAGAAAATTCAGGCAGCAACCCCTGAACTCGGTTGCAGTCCTGAAGTGCGTAGAGCAAGAAGAAAACAGCAAGGCAAATACAAAGCCTATGCTACTGACAAGAGAAAGTGAGGTGTTTCCGATAAACACAGAAAAACGAATGATACACTCCTATGAAGTCGTGTCCTCTGTCAAAATTGGCGAAAAGGAAGTTGTACTCGCTACGGACGAGAAAAACACAGACGGCGAAAAGTATATGACCTGCTTTGTGGAGCGCAACGAACTCTTTGAGTTATACCACGAGAGTATGCTTTCTGATGACTATGCAGAGATTGCCAAGATTTACGGCGCTCGTATTGCAAACGAAGCCGAACTGCATATAGAGTCTGTCAAGAAACTCGGTATTCCTATTACGGTCATTACCGCAGAGGACTGTATTCCTGACCACCATACCCACGATATAAACGGCAAGATAATTGCCATTGATACAAAGCATCTTCGCCCTGAATTTCAAAGAGCAGACCGACAGTTGTACTTGGTGTACGGCGGTTCGGGAGCTTCGGCAAATACTCGTGGAAGTGCCGTGTTCTGCACCAACCTTCACACGGGTAAAAATTGCCGTTGGGAGCGATATGAGGTTATGGGTGAAGTAAAACCGGAGAGTATGCCCGAATGGGCAAAGGAAAAGGCTGAAGCCTTAAAGAGAGCCAATAAAAGAAAGAACAAGGAGGCAGAACGATGAAAGACTCATTTACCCTTCAGCAGAAGGTCAAAGTCCTGAATAAACTCTTTGATGCCAAATGCAGAACCGAAAAGGAGTTGCAGGCTCTTGATATGGAGAGCATTTTGAAAATCCCCAATATCACCATTCAGGATATGACCGTTATTATGGAGCTTCAGAAAGCGACCAAAGCAAACAAACTGTTCTCCTACTTGGGCGGTGGTAACGATGAGCAGCCAAGCGAATGACCGCCACGTTATATGGGGCGATATAAACCTAAACTTTGATGATTGGAAGGATGACCTGATGGAGCAATACCCCGACCTTTCCGAAGATGAGCTTATCCAAAAGATGCACGAAATCAATGCCGACTATCTCGGTGATGAGCGTATGAACCTGAATGTTCAGCTCTCTCAACCGATCTTGGTTATAGCCGATATTGGTCGGTGGAACGGTCGAGTTAGCGGTTACGCAGAGATTAAATCAGGTAAGATTTGTGACTGTCTTTATACCGAAATGGATATGTGCGAATGGTATGTCGATAAATACGGCGACCTTCGTGCCGATGCCGTACACCACGATGGCAGAAACTATTACCTCTATCGTGTGTATAAGGACACCGCTACCGACAGTCAAATTGAAAATCTCAAAGCGAAGATATACGAGGGCAAAGCAACGAGAGCCGATATAACAAGGATCACAAGACGGCTCGGTGATGATATTGCCGCAGTATATGGCTTTACCATTCCCCGACAAAAACAGAACAAAGAAATTGAACGATAAGGAGGTGTTACCTGATGGCTCGTAAATATGACCTGATTTCCGAGTTATACAACCGTACTTGCAAAACGGTCGTATCTTCCCCAAAGAGTTGGCAAGACTTTTTGACCTCTGCTTGCAGAAACTATAAGCTCCGTTTCGATGAGCAGTTGCTTGTTTTCGCTCAAAGACCTGATGCTACTGCCGTGCTTGAGATTGAGCGTTGGAACGGCACTTTTGGTCGATGGGTAAACAAGGGTGCAACGGGTATTGCAGTCTTTGATGATGTGAGCAGAAGCAGACAGCGACTTATCCATTAC
>JAZNIW010000052.1:0-7725 GCA_045577695.1 Acutalibacteraceae bacterium | reverse complement strand
GACGAAAGTGCGCTCTTGGTGATATACTTTTCATTAGAAAAACAACTCCTTTGTGCCGATGTTGAGTGTGGTTACTTTCATCTTAACACATTTGAGTTGTTTTTTCTATTTCTACTGTTACCTATCTATTGTATCATAACATTAGAAATGATGCGAAAAATCAATCGATAATGCGAGAAATCAATCGAGGGAAAATTCACTTTTTTGCAAATGGGGAAATGGAGGAAATATATATTGTCAAATTGGGCAGGGGATTGACAGGGGTTTGATATTATGTATAATAGGTTGAAGGAAGAAAAAATATAATGGTTTTCTTTTAGCAAAAAATCGTGTATAATAAAAGAGAACTTTTGAACATGAGGAGAATGGTATGTATCATTTTAACGCCAAAGAGGCGGCAGAACAATGCACCACATGGATCAAAGAGTGGTTTTTAAAAAACGGAAGCGACTGCAATGCCGTACTCGGCATTTCGGGCGGAAAGGATAGTTCGGTTTGTGCTGCTCTTTGCTGCAAAGCTTTGGGAGCCGATCGCGTTATCGGAGTGTTAATGCCACAAGGAGAACAGTTCGATATTGACTATTCTAACGATTTGTGTGACTTTTTGAATATTCGTCGATATACCGTAAATATCGGCGAGGCGGTTGACGGGATTTATCATGCCATTGGGGATTTGTTTGAAATTTCCAATCAAACCCGCTTCAATCTGCCTGCCCGCGTGCGGATGGCCACCGTGTATGCCGTGGCACAGTCTCACAATGGGCGGGTGGCCAACACTTGCAATTATTCGGAAGATTGGGTGGGATATTCTACTCGTTACGGCGATAGCGTGGGAGATTTTAGCCCTCTTTCGGATTTTACGGTTGAAGAAGTGAAGGCCATTGGTCGGGAGCTGGGGCTGCCGGAAAAGTTTATTGAAAAGGTTCCGATTGATGGGCTTTGTGGTAAAAGCGACGAGGAAAATTTGGGCTTTTCTTACCAAACCTTGGATGATTATATTCGCCGAGGAATTGAGCCACCGAAGGAAATCAAAGAAAAAATCGATATAATGCATAAAAACAGTTTATTTAAACTGGAATTGATGCCTGTATTTCGTTATCAACCAAAAAAGACAAAATAAAATAGGGCGGTTTCATTTTTAATGTGAAACCGTCCTATTTTTATCCATTATAATCAAATAACTGTTCGGCAAACCAAACTGAATTCACCGTAAAGGTTTGGTGGTTAAGGTATTCCAGCAAGCCGCCGTCTTCGGTAAAATTAAAGGTAAGTTTATATGAATAAAGAGCCTGTTTTGAAAACCCAAGCTTTTTATCCTCTTTCAGGCGGCCGTATTTTCCGTCCCCCAACAGTGGGTGACCTATAGAGGCAAAATGAGCGCGTATTTGATGGGTGCGGCCGGTAATCAAATGCACTTCGATTAATGAAAGGTCTTCTTTTTCGGACAAAACGCGGTAGGCCGTTTGAATGGTTTTGGCGTTTTCGGTCTTGTTCTTTTGCAAAAAGACACGGTTTTTACTTTCATCCTTTTGCAGATATCCTTGCAGTAACCCTTCCTTTTGTTTCAGGCGGCCGTGCACCACTGCCAAATAGCGTTTATCCAACTCGCGGGATTTAATTTTATCGCACAACATTTTTAAAGAAGCTGCATTTTTTGCCGCTAAAACAATACCGCCGGTGTTGCGATCAATGCGATTGGCCAAGGCGGGGGTAAAGGAATGTTCGGTGGCGGGATTGTATTCGCCTTTTTCATAAAGATAGTGGCAAATTCGTGCAATCAAGGTATCGCGATATTCGTTTTTGTCAGGGTGAACCAAAAGCCCTTGCTTCTTATCTACCAACAAAATGTTTTCATCTTCATAAACAATATCTAACCGATTGGGTGCCGAAAGGAAATCATACTTGGGCTCTACCTTGACGTTGAATTCATTGGGAATATAGGCTTCAATTACATCGCCGACCTGCGGTTTAAAGGAGATTTCAGTGCGTTTGCCGTTGAGTTTGATTTTTTTCATACGAATGTATTTATACATCAGAGATTTTGGCAGGGTGGGCACCAAGCGGGCAATTAGTTTATCCATTCGCATACCGGCATCGTTTTTCCCAACTTCAAATCGCAGCATAGCCATTCTCCTTTCCTTTTTATGAAATTTTGTGTTTTTTTATTTTAGCATAGATTCTAAAAAAAGAAAAGAGCATTTTTGCAAAAAGTGCGAACTCCCTTGAAAACGGCCACTTTGCTTGACAGAAAAAGTGGTTTGTGGTAAAATATTTTACAAATATATGTGGTAAATTATCGAATGCGGAATCGGACAAACCGGTTCGATATTCCCCATTCGTTTTTGGAGGAAAAAATTATGAAAAACGACCAAAAAAATATGGAGACCATTGTTTCCCTAGCCAAAGGGCGCGGTTTTGTTTATGCCGGCTCGGAAATTTATGGTGGCTTATCCAACACTTGGGATTACGGCCCTTTGGGTGTGGAACTGAAAAACAATGTCAAAAAAGCTTGGTGGAAAAAATTCGTGCAGGAAAACCCTTATAACGTAGGGTTGGATAGCGCCATTTTAATGAATCCGCAGGTTTGGGTCGCTTCGGGTCACGTTGGTGGATTTTCCGACCCGCTGATGGACTGTAAAGATTGCAAAACTCGTCACCGCGCCGATAAATTGATTGAAGATACCGGCGTCAATCCGGCCGGTTGGAGTTTTGAGCAAATGTCCGACTATATTCGCGAAAATGGTATCGCTTGTCCGGATTGCGGCTCTTCAAACTTCACCGATATTCGTAAATTCAACCTAATGTTCAAAACCTTTCAAGGGGTTACCGAGGATGCCAAAAACGAACTTTACCTCCGTCCCGAAACCGCACAGGGTATTTTTGTTAATTTTTCGAACATTCAGCGCACCACCCGTCGCAAACTTCCCTTTGGCGTTTGTCAGGTTGGCAAATCCTTCCGCAACGAGATAACTCCCGGTAATTTTATCTTCCGTACTCGCGAGTTTGAACAGATGGAGCTCGAATTCTTCTGTAAACCGGGGACCGACTTAGAGTGGTTTCATTACTGGAAGGAAACCTGCAAAAATTGGTTGCTCAGCCTTGGCATTCGAGAGGAAAACCTTCGCTTGCGCGACCACGAACCAGAAGAACTATCTCACTATTCTAATGCAACCACCGACTTTGAATTTTTGTTCCCCTTCGGTTGGGGAGAGTTGTGGGGCATTGCCGACCGTACCGACTTCGATCTAAGCGCGCATATGAAAGAATCGACCAAGAGTTTGGAGTATTTTGACCAAGAAACCGGCGAAAAATATGTGCCTTACGTTATCGAGCCTTCGCTTGGTGCTGATCGCGTTTTGTTGGCTTTCCTTTGCGAAGCTTATGACGAAGAAACCGACGAAAAAGGTGATACCCGCACGGTGTTGCGTTTGCATCCCGCCCTTGCCCCTTATAAAGCGGCTGTGTTACCGCTGAGTAAAAAGTTAAGTGAAAAAGCTATGGAAGTTTATTCTATTTTGGCGAAAGATTATATGATTGACTATGATGATGCAGGATCGATTGGTAAACGCTATCGCCGTGAAGATGAAATCGGTACGCCGTTTTGCATTACCTACGACTTTGAAAGTGAAACGGATGGTTGTGTTACCGTGCGCGACCGCGATACGATGAAGCAAGAGCGAGTTTCTATTTCGGAGCTATCGGCTTACATTCGTGCAAAATTGGAGTTTTAAGAATGGATATAAAGCGTATCGAAGCAGCTGTGCGTGAAATTTTGCTTGCGATTGGGGAAGACCCTGAGAGAGAGGGGTTGCAAGAAACCCCGGCCCGTGTAGCGCGTATGTATGAAGAAGTGTTCAGCGGTCTTACGACCGAACCGAATAAGTTCTTAAAGACCTTTCATACCGGTCACGATGAAATGGTTGTTGTACGGGATATTCCGCTTTATTCGATGTGTGAGCATCATTTACTTCCCTTCGTCGGCAAGGCGCATATTGCCTATATTCCCAGTGATGGGGTGGTTATTGGGCTTTCAAAATTGGCGCGTATTGTCGATTGTTTTGCCCGTCGTCCGCAACTGCAAGAGCGGCTGACTGCTCAAGTGGCCGACTTTTTGGCTGACCAATTGCACGCCCGCGGCGTAGCCGTAGTCATCGAGGCTGAACACCTTTGTATGACAATGCGTGGTGTTCGGGCATCGGGGGCTAAAACCTGCACCTCTGCCCTGCGTGGCATTATGCGATCGGATAGTAAAACTCGTGCTGAGGCCTTAAAATTGTTGGAGAATTAAAATGAAAAATCCCTCATTTTTTCGTTTTTCAAACGGTACTTTTATTTTAGGTGAAAAAACCTATATTATGGGTATCATCAACGTCACCCCCGACTCCTTTTCGGACGGGGGTAATCGTTTTTCTCCGGAAGCCGCATTAGAGGCAGCAAGGGAATTGGCGAAAGCCGGCGCTGATATCTTGGACATCGGCGGGCAATCGACCGCCCCACATTCTGTTCCTATTTCGGCTGAAGAAGAGTGGAAGCGGTTGGCGCCGATTTTACCCCGTTTGGTAAAAGAAGTATGCTTGCCGATTTCGATCGATACCTTTTACCCGCTGGTGGCTGCTCGTGCTTTGGAATGCGGGTGTCATATCATCAACGATGTTAGTGGTACCGTTTCGCGCGAAATGGCTGAAGTGGTGAAAGAATATGGCGCAGGTTATATTTTAATGCACAATGATAAAGAAGAGGATGACGATATCTGCCGTGCGGTTCATCACCGTCTGGAAGCATACAAAGAGCAGGCCCTTTCTTTCGGTCTTTTGGCCGAGCAACTGTGTTTTGATCCCGGAATCGGCTTTCAAAAGGATAGAACACAGGATGCCACCTTATTGGCCAACATTCAACAAGTGAAGGTGGAGGGGTACGGTTTTTTGGTGGGTGCCTCCCGTAAGCGGGTTATCAATGCGGCGCTTCACCATTCGGTGCCGCCGTCCGCACGCGATGCAGGCACCATTGCAGCGCATACCATTGCCCTTTTAGGCGGTGCCGATTTTTTGCGGGTGCATGATGTATCCGATGCAGTACAAGCCGCCGCGGTGGCGGATTTCATTCGAAAGGAGAAAAAAAGATGAGGAATTGGACGCGTATCGGCATGTATATTTCGGCCGGATTATTAATCCTTTTAGACCTTTTTACACTATTTAACCTACAAACGACAAGTGGCGGTGCGGTATTCAATCAGGTGATGAATGCCATGGCACCGTGTGGATTGCTTCTTGGCGTGACGGTGCTTCTTTGGCTTTCGGATAAGGGACCAAAAAACGCATTACGCCTTTTCACCGCCATTTTCTTTGGCCTTACTGCCTTGCTTCGTTTGTTTGCCTTTGGCTTTCAAATGGTATTGATTTCAAGGGGTGGACAAGCCACCGATAAAGCTGAAATTTTAAATATTATTGCCTTTTTGGCCTATGCCGTATTGGCGGTGGCTGTTGTCTTTTTAATGGTTTATTTAAAAGACAATAAATGCCGCAAAACCACCTTAGTTTTGTTCGGTTGTGCGGTGGTTATTTTGGTGGCTGTCTGGGGAATGACTTTTGTCGATGCCATTTCGGAACTGGTTTTTTTGGATACACCCATTTTGACCCTTTTGCTTACCATTTGTTCGGCCGATTATTTACAGCCTCTTGTGGTCATTGGAGTCTATTCGGTTATCTTTTTCGGAACCACGAAAAAGTAGAAAGGAAAGAATATTGGACGAAATTATCATCAAAGGACTTACTATTTTTGCCCATCACGGCGTTAATCCCGAAGAAACCGAAAACGGGCAAGATTTTATATTGGATATTACGATGTATGCCGATTGTTCGTCCGCCAGAAAGAGCGACGATTTAGAGGATACTATCAACTACGCCAAGGCGCGTAAGGTGGTGCAAGCCGCTATGTGTGACCGTCCCTTTCAGCTGATTGAACGGGCGGCCGAAGAGGTGGCAACCCGATTGTTGTCGGCTTTTCCACAATTGAAAAAAGTCGATATTTTATTAAAAAAACCAAACGCCCCAATGTCGGCCGTGTTTGACTGGGTCGGTGTAAAAATCACAAAGGAGGCGGTGGGCTAAATGGCCAAAGCATATGTGGCACTTGGCACCAATATGGGAAAAAGAACCGCCAACCTTCAAAAGGCGGTTGAATCCATTTCCCGTCTGCCCCAAACGAAGGTGGTTTCGGTTTCTTCCCTTTATGAAACCAAGCCGTGGGGCTATTCCGAGCAGAATAATTTTTTGAACGCTGTGGCTTTGGTGGAAACCGAACTTGGACCTTTTACCTTGTTGGGCAGTTTACTGGGAATTGAGGCCGCCATGGGGCGGGTGCGAACCATTCCGAACGGTCCGCGCATCATAGATTTAGATTTGCTGATGTACGATAAAGTGACGGTAAAAACGCCCGATTTAACGTTACCGCATCCCCGTATGATGGAGCGTGGCTTTGTATTGAAACCGCTGACCGACCTATTACCCGAAGAACCATATCTATCTGCTTTGTCAGAGCAGGATCAAACCGAGGTTTGGCTTTATGAAGAATAACATTCTAACCCAATGGGATAGGATTCTTATTGTTGTATTGGTGTTTGTTATTTTATTTTGTTTTCTGTTCCCATTGTTTCAAAGTGGTGGTAAAATCGCCGTTGTTACCGTGGGGGGCGAAACGGTTTGCCGCTTGCCACTGCGTACCGACATAACAGAAACCGTTACAACAAAGGGAGGGTTTAACACTGTCGTGATTCAAAAAGGCGCGTGTTATATCTCGTCAGCTGACTGTCGTGATGGCATTTGTATTCACCGTGGACGGATTTCAAAAACAGGAGAAAGCATCGTTTGTCTGCCCCATCAACTGATTGTGGAGATTCGGTAATATGAAAAAGACTTCCCAAAAAACAGCTCTTTATGGCTTGTTTACAGCGGTGGCAATTTTGTTTGGATATGTGGAATTTATGTTGCCCTTAACCTTTATTGCCCCGGGTGTGAAATTAGGGCTTGCTAATGCAGTTTTTCTTTTGCTTTTGTTATGGGAACGCCCAAGGGCCGGTTTTGGTATCAACTTGGTTCGAATTTTGCTTTCAGCTCTTCTTTTTGCTACACCATTTTCTTTGTTTTTTTCCCTGTCGGGGGGACTGTGCAGTATGATTGTTATGCGGCTTTTATTTCGAACTAAGTGTTTTTCTCCCATCGGCTTAAGCGTAGCCGGAAGTGTAGCGCATAACCTTTGCCAATTGGTGGTAGCGCAAGTAACAGTAGGTACCGGTGTTTGGTTTTATTTGCCTTTTTTGTTGTTGTCCGGTATGATTACCGGCGGTCTTATTGGTCTTGTTTGCATTTGGTTGCAATCTAAATCCAAACTGATCTTAAAATGGATATGAGATAAATCCATCCATCTTTAGGTTATATAGGCACTCTTTGGTAATTTTTCTTTTGCAATCGTTTCTATGATGGAGTTAAAATTCTCGCCATCCTTTATTTATATCTTTGATTTTATATATTTCTTGATACAACAAAACCTCCTAAGGTAGTGTGGATTCTACCTTAGGAGGTTTTTGCTTTTAGGCTCTTTGTCAATAGTTGGGGTAAAGAGTTAAAACAGAAAAGATTTATGCAAGCAGTCGCAATTAGGCGGCTGCTTGTTTGTTATTAGAATTTTGATGTGAAAATATATGTAAAATACGGTTTCTAAAACGTTTAA
>JAZNIW010000051.1:0-8258 GCA_045577695.1 Acutalibacteraceae bacterium | reverse complement strand
TTCACAAAAAATTCAAAATTTCGCTTGACATTACGAGCGCATATGAGTATAATATATTAGTAGCGCAAAACTGCATATAGGGGTATAGCTCAGTTGGTAGAGCAGTGGTCTCCAAAACCACGTGCCGAGGGTTCAAGTCCTTCTGCCCCTGCCAAAGACATAGGCATCGCTTTTGCGATGTCTATGTCTTTTTGTATGAGCAGAAACTTTCCGAGGCACGCGCGTGCCGGGCAGCACACTCGACCGCCGCCGGTGGCGGAAACAGGGAGAGTTTGCTGGCGCAGCGGTCGAAGTTCATAGGCGCTCCAAGCCGTTATGAACTTCGGGTACCGCAAGAGGGGTGCGGAGCACTTCAAGTCCTTCTGCCCCTGCCAAAAATCCTCGTTCTTCGGAACGGGGATTTTTTATCCATTGCGAAGCAATGAAATATTACCACGACGTAGTCGTGTATATCATCAACACGGCTTTGCCGTGTTGTATCTCATCACACCGATAGGTGTGCATAAAAAATCTTCGCAATGATGATATGCAACTTTTTCGAAAAAAGTTGATGATATACAAGATTTTGTCTTGATGATATACACGGCATTCGCCGTGATTATATACCGCAACAAGTTGCGGAGTGTTTTCCACACCCAAATTGATTTTTACCCCCTTATATATTATAATAATTATAGCCACTTCCATTGGTGGGGGGAAAATAAATTTAACTTCTTATATAATAAAATCAAAGTTAACTTTAATTTTATTTATTAAGGAGTATTTATGTTATCAAAAAATTATAAACATTGGATAAGCTGTGATGACCCCAAAAGATGCATACCTTGTGAAGATATGCATGGTAAAATATATGGAATATTTGAAGTGCCTGATCCCAAATCACCACTTCACCCATTTTGCCGCTGTATTATTAAAATAATGGAAGCATTAAAAGCAGGTACCGCAACCGATAATAAATTAGATGGAGCAGATTTTTGGTTGAAATATAAAGGTAAATTACCTGAATATTATATAACTGAAAATCAAGCTAAAAAATCAGGCTGGATACCTAAGGAAGGTAATTTAGCTACAACATGTCCTAATAAAATGATAACGAGGGGAATATATAAAAATTACGAAGGACATTTACCAGAGTCACCTGGTAGAATATGGTATGAAGCAGATTTGAATTATAAATTTGGTTTCCGCAATCTGCAAAGAGTCCTTTGGTCAAACGATGGTTTAATATTTGTATCTTATGACCATTATAAAACATTCTACGAAATAACACAGAGGAGAGTTTAATATGAATAATATTGATAAATTCGCACTTAAAGAAATAACCGAAAATCCTATTAAACTAAATTTTTCTGATTGTAAAACTTTGGCAGATGTGCATTTGTTATTAAAAATGAAATTTGGTTTTCATGATTTTTATGGAGCCAATTGGGATGCACTTTGGGATTTGCTGCAAGATGTATTTTCGGATGACGAAGAATATTTAGTAGAAATATATAACTTAAATAAAATGAATAGTGCTTTGCGTAATAGTTGTGAGAAAATGTTAGAAGTATTTGAAGATTTGCATAATATCAATCCTAACTTCAAGTTCACAATAGTAGGTGATTGATGTGAAAATAATAGAATTAGATTTAACTGGTTGCAAAACCTTAGGCGAATTACACGAGAGGATCAGAGTAGCGTTTGATTTTCCTGAATGGTACGGAAAAAATTGGGATGCTTTTCACGATTTATTATGCACAGATTGCGATGCAGATAAAGTAGTAATCAAGGGAGAAAACACATTATCTAAAGAATTTGAAAAAAGTTTAGACTTAATGCATAGAGTATTTGAGTTAAAAATAAAGTTTAATGATAAATGTAACTTCAGTGACTTTTCTTATAAAATATTTTCGTAATGTGTATATGAAAAGCAGCGCTCTGCCCCTGCCAAAAATCCTCGTTCTTCGGAACGGGGATTTTTTATCCATTGCGAAGCAATGGAATATCACCACGACTTTGTCTTGATGATATACACGGCATTCACCGTGATTATATACTGCAACAAGTTGCGGAGTGTTTTCTACCCCACAATTGATTTTTACCCCTTTATATATTATAATAATTACAGCCTTTTAAATTTGTGGGGGGAAATAAACTTAACTTCTTATATAATAAAATCAAAGTTAACTTTAATTTTATTTATTAAGGAGTATTTATGTTATCAAAAAATTATAAACATTGGATAAGTTGTAACGATCCAAAAAGGTGTAAAGATTGTGAAGATATGCATGGTAAAATATATGGAATATTTGAAGTGCCAAATCCCAAACCACCACTTCACCCATTCTGCCGCTGTATTATTAAAATAATGGAAGCTTTAAAAGCAGGTACCGCAACCGATAAGAAATTAGATGGAGCAGATTTTCGGCTGAAATATACTGGATATTTACCCGAATACTATATAAGTTCTTATGCTGCAAATGTGCTTGGATGGGTACCAGGCAAATGGCCTTCAAATTTTGTGCCCGACAAAATAATAACAATGGGTGAATATAAAAATTTCAACGGGCATTTACCAATTAGCCCTGAACAAATATGGTATGAAGCGGACATAAATTATAAAATTGGTAAACGAAATTCTTCAAGAATACTTTGGTCGAATGACGGCTTAATATTTGTAACATATGATCATTATAGAACATTTTATGAAATAGTATAAGGAGAGTTATTTAATGAAAATAATCGAATTAGATTTAAGCGGTTGCAAAACGGGATATGAGTTGCACGAAAGAATAAGAATGGCATTTGATTTCCCTGAATGGTATGGAAAAAATTGGGATGCCTTTCATGATTTACTCCGTACGGAATGTGATGCGGATAAAGTTGTAATAAAGGGTATAAATACATTATCTCAAAAATTTGCTAGGGATAAGGAGATATTGAGCCAAATACTAAATAGTAAAGTTGATTTTAATAAATTGTGCAATTTCAATGACTTTTCTTATGAAATATTTTCGTAATGTGTATATGAAAGGCAGTGCTCTGCCCTTGCCAAAAATCCTCGTTCTTCGGAACGGGGATTTTTTATCCATTGCGAAGCAATGGAATATCACCACGACTTTGTCTTGATGATATACACGGCATTCGCCGTGATTATATACCGCAACAAATTGCGGAGTGTTTTCCACCCTACAATTGATTTTTACCCCTTTATATATTATAATAATTACAGCCTTTTAAATTTGTGGGACGAAAAATAAACTTAACTTCTTATATAATAAAATCAAAGTTAACTTTAATTTTATTTATTAAGGAGTATGTATGTTATCAAAAAATTATAAACATTGGATAAGTGAAGACGATTTAAAACGGTGCAACGATTGTAAAAAAATGCATGGTAAAATATATGGAATATTTGAAGTGCCTAATCCCAAACCACCACTTCACCCATTTTGCCGCTGTGTTATTAAAATAATGGAAGCCTTAAAAGCAGGGCTACAACCGATAAGAAATTAGATGGCGCTGATTTTTGGTTGAAGTATAAAGCAATACTTCCTGAATATTATCTTTCGGAAAGTAAGTTCAAGCAATTAGGGTGGCACAGAGGAACTGCACCTTCGGATTATGCTGCTGGCAAAATGATGAGAAAAGGTATATTTGAAAATTTTAATGGCCACCTGCCTACGGCAACAGGTCGAATATGGTATGAAGCAGATATAAATTATAAAATTGGTAAACGAAATTCTTCAAGAATACTTTGGTCAAATGATGGATTGATATTTGTAACATATGATCATTATAGAACATTTTATGAAATAATTTAGAAAGGTGAACTTTTATGAATATGAAACAAGCAGTGCTGGATTTAACTGGCTGTGATGATTTGAACGATTTACATAAACGAATAAAAACTTCCCTTGATTTCCCGGAATATTATGGCGAAAATTTAGATGCTTTTTGGGATTTGATAAATTGCGATTGTGAGGTTGAGTTTGTAACGGTTATTGGTAGCGAAAGTGTTTCTGAAGATTTAAAACCAATCATACAAACAATAATTGCTATGTTCGAAAAAAATAAGATTGATTGGGCAGATTCAAATTGTCCTTTTGATTACCAAGTGATTTCGTAGCAATATTTCATTAAATATGTTATAATGTTTGCAGAGGCGATATTTTTGAAAGAAAATTTATCCATTGCGAAAGCAATGGCATATCACCACGACGTATTCGTGTATATCATCAACACGGCTTTGCCGTGTTGTATCTCATCACACCGACGGGTGTGCATAAAAAATCTTCGCAATGATGATATGCAAGGGTTAACACCGTTGTTGATATACATAGCTTAGCCTTGGTTTTTGAATTTTTTTAATTACAAATGGCAAACCACGCAAAGCAGGGGTTCAAACTATTGACAAAAAAAGGTTTATCTGCTACACTAAAATCACCTTATCGGTAGGTTAAGACGGGAAAACATCCGCCTTTTACCAAGCGATGGCAAAAGGGTTGCCCCCAGGGGCTGCCGTGTTAAAAAATGTTCATATTTAGTTTTCGATAGGAGGATTTTTCAGATGGCAGAAAAAAGATTTGTTGACAGTTATCCCGTTATCGGCATTCGTCCCGTTATTGACGGACGACAAGGACCGATGCAACTTCGCACCAGTTTGGAAGGGCAGACGATGGCTCTGGCTAATGCCGCGAAAAAGTTGTTTGAAGAAAATTTGCATTATTCCAACGGAGACCCTGTACAAGTTATTGTTGCCGATACTACCATTGGTCGTGTAACCGAATCGGCCGCTTGTGCCGATAAGTTTCGCAAAGCCGGTGTCGATATCACCCTTTCGGTGACTCCTTGCTGGTGCTATGGTTCGGAAACGATGGATATGGATCCACATACCATCAAAGGCGTTTGGGGCTTCAATGGTACCGAGCGTCCCGGTGCCGTGTACCTGGCTTCGGTATTGGCCACCCATGCCCAAAAGGGCTTGCCGGCCTTTGGCATTTACGGTCACGAAGTACAAGATGTGGATGATGTTACCAACATTCCGGAAGATGTTAAAGAAAAATTGCTTCGCTTTGGTCGTGCCGCCGTTGCCGCTGCTACTATGCGCGGAAAATCCTATCTGCAAATCGGCTCGGTTTGTATGGGTATTGGTGGTTCGATTATGGACCAAGATTTTATGGAAGAATACTTTGGTATGCGGGTAGAATCGGTGGATGAGGTTGAAATTCTCCGCCGTATGGAAGAGGGCATTTACAACAAGGAAGAGTATGAAAAAGCTCTCGCTTGGACCAAAGAGCATTGCAAAGAAGGTCGCGACGACAACCCGGAAAGTATATCCTTCTTGGGGGAAGAACGCCGCATCAAGTTCACCAAGGAAGAAAAAGAAAAGCAGTGGGAATTTACGGTAAAAATGTACTGTATCATTAAGGATTTAATGAACGGTAACCCCAACCTTCCCAAGGGATTTGAAGAAGAAATGGTGGGGCACAATGCCATCGTGGCCGGTTTCCAAGGCCAACGTCAGTGGACCGACCATTGGCCCAACTGTGACTATCCCGAAGCGTTGCTCAGTTCTTCGTTTGATTATACCGGTAAAAAAGAACCCCGCATTCTTGCAACCGAGAATGATGTTCTCAACGGGATGAGTATGCTCTTTATGCAACTGCTGACCCATCGCGCTCAAATCTTTGCCGATGTACGCACCTATTGGTCGCCCGAAGCAACCAAACGTGTAACCGGTTACGATTTTGAAGGCAAAGCCAAAGAGAGCAAAGGCATCATTCATCTGCTCAATTCCGGCGCTGCCTGTTTGGATGGTTGCGGCGAATGCACCGATGAAAACGGCAATCATTTGATGAAACAATGGTGGGATGTGACCGAGGAAGATATTAAGAAGATGCCCGACGCTACCGTTTGGTGCGAGGCCGGCTTTGACAACTTCCGCGGCGGCGGATTTTCCAGCCACTATGTCACAAAAGCCGAAATGCCGGTTACTATGATTCGTTTGAATTTGGTTAAAGGCCTCGGTCCAGTGCTTCAAATTGCTGAGGGTTGGTCGGTCAACTTGCCCGATGAAGTGACGGATACGTTAATGGAGCGCACGAATCCCACTTGGCCTTGTACTTGGTTTGCCCCGCGTTGTGATGGCAAAGATGGTAGCCCCTTTAAAACGGCATATGAGGTAATGAACAACTGGGGTGCCAACCACGGTGCTATTTCTTACGGACATATTGGTGCCGATTTGATTACCTTGGCCTCGATGCTTCGCATTCCGGTTTCGCTGCACAATGTGCCGACGGAAGATATTTTCCGCCCGGCTGCTTGGAACGCCTTTGGTATGGATAAAGAGAGTGCCGATTACCGCGCTTGCCGGACCTATGGACCGACCTTTAAAAAATAAGCGTTTTGCAAGAGAAAACAACCTTGGCTTTCCGTGATGTTCTTAACGGAGAATTGGTGGGTGGTATGTAACCGGAAGGTATAAAAACCTTCCGGTTATTACTTTTTATGCGGTTTTTGCTGTAGGTTCTGCGAGAACTTCGATTGCAGGGACTCCGTCCTGTTCGGGAAGGCGGAAGGTGTAGCGGATAATGATGGGATTGCCTGCCGTTCGTGAGTATTTCTCGAACTTCTCGTACACCTCTATTCTGCGTATGAATACTCGCAGCAGTTCGGGTGTCAGCTTCGGCATATCCACATACCGCTTTGCATCACGAATGAATTGCTGTATGCATTGGTCACGCATATCCATTCTTTCGATGCTTTCCGCAAGCTCCTTCAACTCCCGTTTCTTATCCGCCTGCTCCTGTTCATATCCGTTTGCCATTGAGTCATAGCGTTCGGGGGTGATTCTTCCCGATACTCTGTCCTCATACAAACACCGTATGATGTTGTCCAGGTCTTGGATTCGCTTTTCAAGCTGCTCCTTTTGTAGCTTGGCATTGCGGTAGAACTTTTCCGCTTCTTCCTCACCGTTCTGTGTTGCCATCGCATAGAACTCGTCGGGGTTATCTCTTGCGAAGGCGGTCACGGTTCTGAGGTTGTGCAGTACGATGGTATCGAGAACGCTTTCACGGATATAGTGTGCGGTGCATTCGGTTGTTCTGCTTTGGAATCCTCCGCATTGGAAGTTATTGTTTTCCGGTTTGACGGTTTTCCCTCGGTGGAGGTATAACCGTTTACCACATTCACCGCAGAAGAGGAATCCTGCATACTTGTCCATCTCACCTTGCTTGTCGGGGCGTTTCCGTCCGGCGAAGTGCCTTTGTACCATTTCAAAGGTCTTGCGGTCAATGATCGCTTCGTGGGTGTCCTTGAATATGAGAATATTTTCGGGATCGTTCTTCAACCTTTTCTTCAGTTTGTTGGATTTGGAATAGGTTTTGAAGTTTACGGTATCTCCCACGTATTCCTGGTTGGACAGCATCTTGCGGACGGTGTTCTGTGCCCAATGATACGGTCGGCTTAGATCGGGATTGCCCGATTTGTTTCCGCTTTTTCTAAAGGCATACACACTTGGGCAGAGAATCTTCTCAGCGGTCAGTCTGTCGCAGATCTTCACGATGCCGATGCCGCTTGCATACATTTCGAAAATCCGTTTCACGATTGGCGCGGTTTCGGGATCGGGGATATACTGCTTCGGGTTATCGGGATCTTTCATATAGCCGTATGGAATGGTAGTTCCGACGCGTTCCCCGCGCTCACCTTTGGCTCGTTGTACTGCTCTGATCTTGCGACTTGTATCACGGGCATAGAAATCGTTGAAATAATTTTTGATGCCGGAGAAGTCGCTGACGCCGTTTGCACTGTCTACACCGTCGTTGACGGCGATGAACCGAACGTCGTATTGGGGGAAGGTGATCTCCATCAGCATTCCCGTTTGCAGATAATCTCTGCCGAGACGGGATTGGTCTTTCACGATTACGATTCCTACCTTGCCGTGTTCGATATCGTTCATCATACGCTTGAAATCGGGACGGTTGAAATTCGCTCCCGAGTATCCGTCATCCACATAAAATTGGATGTTCGGGAATCGGTGCTGTTCTGCGTACTGCTGTAAGATTAACTTTTGATTTTTAATACTGTTGGATTCGCCCTGCAGATCATCCTCTTGAGATAGGCGGCAGTATATAGCTGTTATTAAATTTTTGCTTTCGGTTGATTTCATTACACGTTTCCTTTCCGAGCCGAGTGCGGCTCTGTCAAATCAAACCGAATAGGATACGGCAACAACATATCACAACTCGGTCGAGTAGTCCAGCGACTTTGCTGAA
>JAZNIW010000050.1:0-33340 GCA_045577695.1 Acutalibacteraceae bacterium | reverse complement strand
GGTGAGGGTCCACCTGTTCCCATTCCGAACACAGAAGTTAAGCTCACCAGTGCCGAAAATACTTGGCTGGAAGCGGCCCGGGAAAATAGGGCGGTGCCAACACAAAAAGAACGGTCCGTTTTTCGTGACCGTTCTTTTTTTTATGCTTTTAAATATTTTCGCAAGTCGTTCAGCACCCGTTTTTTGTCGGCGGACCACAAGGGGGCGACTAAGGTTTTTTTATCGCCGTCTCCCGTGATACGGTGAACTACCGTTTCTGCCGGCAAAAGGCGAAGGCATTCTTTTAAAATGGAAGCATATTCGCAAAAGCGAAGGGGTGTATATCGTCCGGCCAAGTATTCCTGCTCCAATTTTGTGCCGCGCACTACATACAATAGATGAAATTTGACTCCGTCGCTGTGGTTTGCCACAACAAATCGGGTGGTGTTTGTTATATCCTCAAGGGTTTCGTTTGGAAGACCGATGAGAATATGCGTTATCACCTCAATGCCGACTGCTTTCAGTTTTGCTACGGCGGTGATATACTCCGCGTTGGAGTAGCAACGGTTAAAATTTGCTGCCGTTTCTTCCTTTGCAGTTTGTAGGCCGAGTTCTACCGTTACCGGTTTGATTTGATTGAGTTCGGATAATAGGGTAAGGACATCCTCGCCCAAACAGTCGGGACGGGTGGCCACCGAAAGTCCGACGATATCGTCGGGAGAAATGGCCGCGGTAAAAAGGGAGCGCAGACGGGAAACCGGCGAGTAGGTGTTGGTGAAGGATTGAAAATAGGCTAGATATTTTCCGCCTTTATTTTTGTGGGCCACCTTTTGCTTGGCGAGTGTGAGTTGTTTTTCGATGGTTTGGCAAGGGGGAGCAGTAAATTCACCACTGCCCCGGTCGCTGCAAAAGCTGCATCCCCCAACCCCTTTGGTTCCGTCGCGGTTGGGACAAGTGAACCCGCCGCTTAAACTCAGTTTATACACTTTGCAGCCAAACTTTTGCAGATAATGTTGCTTTGCGGTGCGGTAGATAATAACGCCCCCTTTCTTAAAAGCAATTAAAAGCAATTTTATTATATTCGTTTTTTGGTTACAATGCAACGAAAAAATGCAACAGGGCATACTCCATAAGGAAGATACCCTAGGGATCGATGTAGGTATCTTTGATCGTAAAGTTTTTTGAATAATACTCTGCCAAATGGGAAGAATAGATTTGAAGGAAAAGTCGAAAGAAAATACTTGACAAGAAAAAATAATTTGCTATAATATTGTAAGAGACTCGAGCTTTTGTGGAAAGTCTGTCAGGGAGAATGCGTCACCGACTGAAAGCGCATTTGAGATGAGTAGTAAGCTTGGGAACACTCGAAGGCAATACCCAACAACTAAATCATAAAAGAGGATGGGTCTAGGCTCATCAATGCGGGTGGTACCGCGGGTGTAACAATTTGTTTGCTCGTCCCGGGAATATTTTGATATTCCCGGGGCTTTTTATTTTTTAAAGGAGGATTTTGGGAATGTACAGAACATTATTTTGTAACGACATTCGGGATACGCATATCGGTCAAACGGTTCAGCTGGCCGGTTGGGTAGAAGTGGTGCGTGACCACGGTGGTGTTATCTTTATTGATCTTCGCGACTATACCGGCGTAACACAGGTGGTTGTTCATAATGAGAAATGGTTGAAAAACGTCAACCGTGAAACGGTAATTTCCGTATCCGGCGTGGTAGAAAAACGCGACCCTGACACGGTCAATGAAAAGATTGAAACCGGTAGGGTGGAGTTGGTAGCTAACGCGCTCACCGTACTTGGAAAAAGCAAAAATATGCTTCCCTTTGATGTGCGCTCTTCCCGCAACAGTAAGGACGAATTGCGCTTGAAATACCGTTATTTAGATTTGCGCAATCCCAAAAATCATCATAATTTGGTAATCCGCTCCAAAATTATCCGTCACCTGCGCAACAAAATGGAGGAGAAGGGATTTTTGGATATGCAAACCCCGATTCTCACGGCCTCCTCCCCTGAGGGCGCGCGGGACTTTCTGGTACCCAGTCGAAAACATCCCGGAAAGTTCTACGCTCTGCCGCAGGCTCCTCAACAATTTAAACAACTGTTGATGGTGTCCGGTTTTGACCGCTATTTTCAAGTGGCTCCTTGTTTCCGTGATGAGGATGCCCGTGCCGACCGTTCGCCGGGTGAGTTTTATCAGCTTGACTTTGAAATGGCCTTTGCTACCCAAGAAGAGGTGTTGGACGTTTGTGAGGATGTCGTCCACAATACCTTTAAAACCTTTACCGATAAAGCGGTAACACCGAAACCTTTCCGTCGCATTAGCTATGCCGATGCTATGATGACCTATGGCTCGGATAAACCCGATTTACGCAACCCCCTGCTCATCTGTGATTTGACCGACTTTTTTGCCGACGTGGCCTTTCCGGCTTTTCGCGGTAAACCGGTGCGCGGCATTGTGGCCAACTGTACCGGCAAGTCGAAAAAGTTTTTTGAAGATTCCTTAAAATTTGCAACCTCGGCCGAAGTGGGACTGGGGGGACTGGGATATATCACCTTAAAAGATGGCGTTTTTGCCGGTCCGATTGCCAAGTTTTTAAGCGATGAGAAAAAGGCCGAAATCATCACCCTCACCGGTGTGAAAGAGGGCGAAACCTTATTCTTCATCTGCGATGAGAAAAAAGCCGATACGGAGAAAAAAGCCGGCCACATCCGCGCTTGGTTGGCCGGAAAAGAACAACTCGACCTGATTCGAGACGACTCTTTCCAATTTTGTTTTGTGGTAGATTTCCCTATGTATGAAAAGGATGAGGAAACCGGCGAAACCATTTTCACCCACAACCCCTTTTCGATGCCGCAAGGTGGAATGGAAGCGTTGCTGCAAAAAGACCCGACCGAAGTATTGGCATATCAATACGATTTGGTTTGCAACGGCATTGAGCTTGCTTCGGGTGCGGTGCGCAACCACGATATTGATATTATGAAAAAGGCGTTTGAGATTGCGGGTTATACCGAAGAAGAACTAAAAGCGCGGTTCAACGCCCTTTACACTGCCTTCCAATACGGGGCACCGCCCCACGCCGGTATGGCACCCGGTATTGACCGTATGGTTATGTTGTTGACCGATGAAGAAAAGATTTTAGATGTCATTGCCTTCCCGTTGAACGGCAACGCGCAGGATTTACTGCTCGGCGCACCGAGCGAAGTCAGCAACCAGCAGTTGGAAGATGTGCATTTGCTCGGCAACGGTAATGTTTTGGCTGCCCGCGGCAAGGATTCCGGTAAGGCTTCGGCATCTAAGCGGTCGACCTTTGCAAACGAACAACAGTTAAATCAACTCTCTTTGACCGAAAAAGAAGAGGAATCTATGCAGGGCATTTTCAAAGCCATGGCCGAGAAAGAAACCGCTTTGCAATTGATTCCGACCGATGACGTAGAAGAGATGATACACGTAATGCCGATGACCAACGTTTTGCGTGAGGACCGTCGTGATCAGCCTTTTGAACGAGAAGATTTGCTCAAAGGCGCGCCGGCTCGCAGCGAGGACAGTTGGCAGGTTCCCAGATTGGTAAAGTGAGGTGAGAACGGTGAAATATTATGCGACAAAGATTAAAGATACCGGCAACATTGCTGTGGACGATACCTTGTTGGTGAAAGGGGTTGAGGCCACCGCCGGTTCGCGTATATTAGAGGGATTCAAACCATTGTTTAGCGCCGAGGTTGTCGAGCGCTTACTTCAAAAAGGTTACACCCTTTCGGGGAAAACCCACGTTGGTGAATTCGGATTGGATTTGTGTGGGGAGTGGTCGGCTTATGCCGAACCGACAGCCCCGTTACGCGGTGCCGCTGCAGAACTGGTAAAAAATGGGTCGGTAAAGGCTGCCCTTTCGGTAGATATAAATGGCGCGCCGCGCCGTGCCGCCGCCCTTTCGGGGGTTGATTTCCTAAAACCCACCTATGGTACCGTTTCACGTTACGGCGTAATTTCCACCGCCGCTTCGGGTGAAGCGGTCGGGGTGTCTGCTGCCGATGCGGCGGGTATTGCCGAGGTGATGAAGGTGATTGCCGGTCATGATGAAAAGGACGGCACCAGCCTGAAAAACGAGAGCTACGATTATACCTTGCAGACAGATTTGGCCGGTAAAAAAGTGGCTGTGGTTACCGATTTGTTGGAAAAAACCAATGAAAAAAGCAAGGAACAACTTCGTGCCGCTACCCAAAAATTGCAAAACCAAGGTGTTATGCTGGAAGAAATTTCTTTGGATATTTTCGAAGCGGCCAATACGGCTTGGCAAATTTTAATGACGGCCGAAACCTGTAATAATTTATCTCGTTACGACGGGGTGAAATACGGTCACCGCACGGAGCGGTATAAAGACATTGATGAACTCTATGTCAAAAGCCGCACCGAGGGATTTTCCTTCTATACCAAGGCGGTCATTTTGTACGGCTCGAACGTGCTTTCTAAAAACCGTTACCAATCCTGTTATCAAAAAGCGTTAAAGGTGCGCCGTGTGATGGCCGACACCATGAAGGAGTTATTTGAAAAATACGATGCCGTTTTGTTGCCCGTTATCGGTCAATTTTCGTATGAACCGTATGATATTTATTCTGCCTTTGAAACGGTGTATAAGGAAAGCGTTTTTACTGCCATGGCCAACCTCATCGGTCTGCCGGCTTTGGTATCCGGCGGGGTGCAACTTATGGGCAAAGCCTTTTCGGAAAGTGACCTGCTTTCTTTGGCCGCAGCGATGGAAAAGGAGGGAAAGTGAGCGATGCAATATGAACTGGTTATCGGATTGGAAACCCACGTAGAACTCAATACCGAATCGAAAATATTTTGCTCTTGCGGGGGACATTCGGCCGCCAAGAACCCAAACGATTGTGTTTGCCCCGCTTGTAGCGGTATGCCCGGTATGTTGCCGGTGATGAATAAAAGGGTAGTGGAATTGGCGGCGACTGCCGGATTGATGCTCAACTGTCACATTAATCGATATACTACCTTTGATAAGAAAAACTATTATTACCCCGACCTGCCGTGTGCCTATCAAATCACCCAGTTGAATCACCCCATTTGCACCGACGGTTTGGTTACCGTAAAAACTTCTGAGGGCTCGCGGGATATTCGTATTAAGCAAATTCATATGGAAGAGGATGCCGGTAAGCTGGTGCATATCGGCAATGCTTCCTATGTGGATTTTAACCGCACCAGCGTTCCCCTGATTGAAATTGTTACTCAGCCTGATTTTCGCAGCGCCGAAGAGGTGCTTGCCTATTTAAACAAATTGAAAAATATGTTTCGTTTGGGCGGCATTTCGGAGTGTGAAGAGGGGGCGATGCGGTGCGATGTCAATCTTTCGGTTCGTCCCGCCGGCAGTGACGCTTTCGGTGTGCGCACCGAGATTAAAAATATGAGTTCCTTTGAGGCCATCGAACGTGCCATTCGTTATGAGGCTAAGCGCCATATGGATGCTTTGGAATATGAAACCGAGGAATTGGTACAGGAAACCCGCCGTTTTGACGATGCCAGCGGTAAAACTTTTGCTATGCGCAACAAGGAAACCGAGGCCGATTACCGCTATTTCCCCGATGCCAACCTAATGCCCATTGTTATTGACGATGAATGGTTAGAGCAAATCAAGAAGAACCAACCGGTTGCCGTTGACGAGAAGGCGGAGGAGTACCGCGCCGCCGGCATTTCGGATAAGGAAATCGATATGTTGATTGCCAACCAAAAAATCAGTCGTCTGTTGGACGATACCGTTGCTTTGGGAAGCAACCCGAAGGATGCTGCTGCTTGGATTTTAACCGACTGTGCCGGTATTTTGCGCAAGGATAAAAAGACCTTGCAAGAGTTAGAACTTTCGGCCGACACGCTATATGCCGTAATGCATATGGTGGAAGAAGGCACCATTAACCGAAACGCCGGTAAAAAGGTGTTAATTGCGGTGATTGAAAAAGGGGTTGACCCCGTTGCCTATGCGGCCGAACAGGGCTTTGATAAAAAGGTGGATTCCTCTGCGGTGGCTGCCGTTGTCGAGCGCGTTATTGTTGAAAATCCGCAGGCTGTCAGCGACTTCAAGGAGGGCAAGGTCAAGGCATTACAGGCCTTGTTCGGTTCTTGTATGAAAGAATTGAAAGGCGCCGCCGACCCTATGGTCATTAAAGAAATTTTGGAAGAAAAGATGAAACAACAATAAGCATTGACAAAAAGGAAGTAGGAGGCCCCTCCATAACGGAGGGAGCCTCCATTATATTTGTCTTACGGGGGGTTATTTTACCGATAACCGAATATTATGGTGAGACCTGTATTACCATATCACTCACTCTTCTTTTTGAGATAGGTTGTTTTTTCACAGATGCAACCCGCCCGGACACTTTCAAAACGAAAGTGTCCTTTTGATTGCCTAAAAACTTTTTAACCAAGTGCTTTTCGTGGAATTTTCTTTGTTTTTTCGGGTTGGCTTGTCCGGTTTGTTCTTCTGCCTACCCACCCCCAAAAATAAATGTTGTTTTATACCATATTTTTTTGGTTTTTTCTTGTTTTTCTCTTGACAATCGGTTGGGTTTATAATAGAATATAGGTGTAAATCTGTCTTTCGAGACCGTTTTTTGAAAGAAAGGGTGGGATAACAATGCCCCATTATTATACCAAAAAACTCCCCAAAAGCCCGCGTATTGCCAAATTGGTGGACCATTTGTTTGAACAAATGCCTCAAATTGAAACCGATCGTGCGCGGCTTTTGACCGAATCCTACCAACAAACCGAAGGAAAACCGGTGGTGACTCGCCGCGCCGCGGCCTTTGCACATATTATGGAACATTTGCCCATTGTCATTCGTCCGAATGAACTTATTGTCGGCAGCAATACCGTGCGCCCGCGCAGTTGTCAGGTTTTTCCCGAATATTCCTTTGCGTGGATGGAATCTGAGCTGGATACCGTTGAAACCCGTTCGGCCGATCCTTTTTATATTTCGGAAGAAAATAAGGCGGTGTTGCGCCGTGTTTATCAATATTGGGGTGGCAAAACCACCAGCGAATTGGCCGAAGAATATATGAGTGAAGAAACCAAAACCGCGATGCGCCACAATATCTTCACCCCCGGCAATTACTTCTACAACGGGGTGGGACATATTTGTGTTTGCTACGATGAAGTGTTGGCCATCGGGTTCGAGGGAATTATAGAGAAGGCCAAATCAGCCTTGGCAGTCTGCCGCACCGGCGATGCCGATTACGGCAGTCGCACCGCTTTTTTAAAGGCGGTAATTGTGTCGTTGGAAGCAGCCTGCCGCTATGCCGAACGATATGCGCTTTTAGCGTTGGAAATGGTGGAAAAAGAAACCGATCCCGCCCGTCGTTTAGAACTGGCGCTGATTGCGAACAACTGCGCCAATGTTCCCCGCCACGGTGCGACAAGTTTTTATGAGGCTTGTCAATCCTTCTGGTTTGTACAAATGTTATTGCAAACCGAGGGCAGCGGTCATTCCATTTCACCCGGTCGTTTCGATCAATATATGTACCCCTATTACAAGAAGGATTTGGACGAAGGAAAAATTACCCGTGAATTTGCTCAAGAGTTGATGGATTGCATTTGGGTCAAATTCAACGACCTCAACAAATGTCGTGATGCCGCTTCGGCGGAGGGCTTTGCCGGGTATAGTTTGTTCCAAAACTTGATTGCCGGCGGCCAAACCGAAGAGGGGATGGATGCTACCAACGATCTTTCCTTTATGTGCATTACTTCTTCGATGCACGTAATGTTGCCGATGCCTTCCTTCTCGGTGCGCGTATGGAACGGTACACCGCACGAATTTTTGTTGCGTGCCGGCGAACTAACCCGCACGGGCGTGGGACTACCCGCCTATTACAACGATGAAGTGATTATCCCCTCACTGGTCAACCGTGGGCTTACTTTGCAAGAGGCCAGAAATTATTGCATCATCGGTTGTGTAGAGCCGCAAACCCCCGGCAAGACCGACGGTTGGCACGATGCCGCCTTCTTCAATATGTGTCGTCCTTTGGAATTGGTTTTCTCTTCCGGTTATGAACTGGGCGAACAGGTCGGCGTAAAAACGCCTCCGCTTTCTCAGTTAAATACCTTTGAAGCATTTTACGATGCCTACAAAGCCCAAATGAATTTCTGCATTGAATGTATGGTCAATGCAGACAACTCGATTGATTTGGCCCATGCCGAGCGTTGTCCTTTGCCCTTCTTATCCTCTATGGTAGAGGATTGTATCGGCCGCGGCAAGTCGGTACAACAAGGTGGTGCTATCTATAACTTTACCGGCCCGCAGGGGTTTGGTATTGCAAATATGGCCGACGCATTGTACGCCATTAAAACTTTGGTGTATGAGCAGAAAAAATACACGCTGGAGGCGGTGGCCGAGGCCCTGCGCAACAACTACGGCGAATCCTTCCCCTCTTACCTTTCCGGACAGATGACCACCGGCGTGGTTAAGGAATTGGCCGCGATGGGCAAAACGGTAAGCGAGAGTCAAATCGCTGACATTTACCGTACTATTAGTGAGAATAAAACCGCCCCCGAGAAAAAAGAGGTTTACGACCGTTTGCGTGCAGACATTGAAGGGCTGCCGAAATTCGGCAACGACAATCAAGAGGTAGATTTGTTTGCTCGTGATGTTGCCTATACTTACACCCGCCCGTTGTTACAATATCGCAATCCGCGTGGAGGTATCTTCCAAGCGGGGTTGTATCCTGTTTCGGCCAATGTTCCGCTTGGTGCCCAGACCGGCGCCACGCCCGACGGCCGCTTGGCAGGCACCCCCGTGGCAGACGGCGTTTCGCCGGCTGCCGGTCGCGATATCAAAGGACCCACCGCTGCTTGCAACTCGGTGGCTCGGCTGGACCATTATATTGCCTCCAACGGAACCTTGTTTAATATGAAATTTCATCCCAGCGCTCTCAAAGGCGCCAGCGGACTGGAGAGTTTTGTGGCATTGATACGTGGTTACTTTGACCAAAAAGGTTCGCATATGCAGTTTAATGTCGTCAGTCGCGAAACCTTGTTAGATGCCCAAAAGAATCCGGAAAAGTACAAGTCTTTGGTGGTTCGCGTGGCCGGATACAGTGCTTTGTTTACCACCCTCTCTCGCTCCTTGCAGGATGATATTATTAACCGTACCGAACAAGGAGGATTTTAACCTATATGAACGACTACCGGAATACCAGAGGTCGTATCTTTGATATTCAGCGTTTTTCGGTGCACGATGGACCGGGGATTCGCACCATTGTCTTTTTGAAGGGTTGCATACTTCGATGCAAATGGTGTTGCAACCCCGAATCGCAACGGTATGAAATCGAGACGATGACTACCGGCAATAAGACGAAAACGATGGGTCAGGACGTAACGGTGGAGGAGGTTATGCAAGAGGTTTTGAGCGACCGTGTTTATTATCGTCGCTCGGGCGGTGGCCTTACCCTCTCGGGGGGAGAGTGCCTTTGTCAGCCCCAATTTTCGGCCGCATTGCTGCGGGCCGCAAAAGAGGCCGGCCTCAACACGACCATTGAGTCTACTGCCTGCGCCCCCATCGAAACCATTCGCACGTTACTGCCGTGGCTGGATCATTATTTGATGGATATCAAGCATATCGATTCCGTCAAGCATCAGCAGTTTACCGGCCGCGAAAATACCTTGATATTGGAAAATGCGAAAATCTTAGCAAAGGAAGCCAAGCACTTGATTATTCGGGTGCCGGTTATCCCGACCTTTAATGACACAAAGGAAGAAATCGCCGCCATTGCAAAATACACAGCAAGCATTTTGCCGGGGGGCGAAATTCACCTGCTTCCCTATCACCGATTGGGACAGGATAAATACCAAAGCCTCGGCCGAACCTACGAACTGGAACACCTAACCCCTCCGAGCAAAGAACAAATGCAGGAGTTGTCGGAAGTGGCTCGCAGGTTTGGACTGAACGTCCAGATAGGAGGATGAGAAACGATGGATTCTTTTTATGACGCGCTGAAGACCGATGGCAAGGCGCGCATTATTCAAGAGTTGGTTCCCGGCAAACAGATTACGCTGGCTCACGTCATTGCCAATCCGGATCCGGTGCTCTACACCAAATTGGGGCTGGATCCGGCGGGGGATTACCAAACTTCAGCCATCGGAATCATCACCCTTAGTCCGGCCGAAACGGCCATCATCGCCGGTGATATTGCCACCAAGGCTTCGGGCGCCGAACTTGGTTTTGTCGATCGATTCAGCGGCACACTGATTGTGGTGGGAACCGTTTCACAGGTGGAAGAAGCGGTTCGCTCCGTTTGTGACTATGTGCGTGAAGTGTTGCACTTTACCACCTGCCCGATTACCAAAACTTAATATGAACAAGGTGATTTTAATCGGCCGTTCTGAGAGCGGCAAAACGACCTTGACCCAAGCGTTAAGAGGAGAGGACATCCGCTACAATAAGACGCAAGCCGTCGAAAGGGAAGGTTTTTTCATCGATACCCCGGGTGAGTATATTCAAACCCGTAACTTCGGCGGGGCGTTGGCGGTTTATGCTTATGAAAGCGACATTGTTGGCCTACTTTTGTCGGCCGATGAGCCGTATTCCCTCTTTTCTCCCAACATAACCTCCTTGGCCAATCGGTTGGTGATTGGCATTGTCACCGGCATCGATTTAAAAAATGCACGGCCCGAAAAAGCGGAACAGTGGTTGCGCTTGGCCGGTTGTGAAATTATCTTTAAAGTCAGTGCCGTGACCGGTGAGGGAATTGACCAACTGCGGGACTTTTTAACCACCTTTGATACCAAAGCATATTATAGGAGTCAAAAAAATAAAATTTCCCGCTAAAAACCAACATTTTTTTCGATTTAATATACAAAACACAGAAAAAACCAAAAAAAGTTGATAAAAAAACAGAAAATAACTGTTTTTTGTGTTGACTTATGTGGGACTATGTGGTATATTAAGGATAGAAAGATAGGCTTTTGCCTTTCTTAACGTCATTTACCAAGGTAATTCAGAAAACTTTTCATAAAGGAGAAATGTAAAATGGTATCTGAGTACGAAATCAAAAAACAAATTTGCGAAATCGGTAAACGTATCTATGACCGTGGTATGGTTGCCGCCAACGATGGTAACATCTCGGTAAAACTCAACGACAATGAGTTTTTGTGCACCCCTACCGGTGTTAGCAAGGGCTTTATGACTCCCGACTACATCTGTAAGGTAGATGCCGAAGGTAAAGTAATTCAAGCAAACCCCGGCTTCAAACCTTCTTCCGAAATCAAAATGCATATGCGCGTCTATAAGCATCGTCCTGACGTTCAATCGGTGGTACATGCTCATCCGATGTATGCTACGGCGTTTGCCATTGCCGGCATTCCGCTGACACAGCCCATTATGCCGGAAGCGGTTATTGCATTGGGTTGCGTACCGATCGCCGAGTACGGCACCCCCTCGACCAACGAAATCCCCGATGCCGTAGAAAAGTACCTTCAAAACTTTGATGCGGTATTGTTGGAAAACCACGGCGCCTTGGCCTTCTCGGATTCTTTGCTCAGTGCCTACCATAAGATGGAGTCGGTAGAGTTCTACGCCCAACTCCTCTTCTTGTCCAGACAACTTGGCGGTCCGAAAGAACTTTCGAAGGGTCAAGTAGAGCGTTTGTATGAAATTCGTCGTCAGTTTGGTTTGCCCGGAAAACATCCGGCCGACCTGTGTCCCAATGCGAAGGCCGGTTTGCCCAACTGCCACAGCTGCGGCGGCAGTTGCAAAGGTAATTGCCACGGTGACGATTCTGTCAACGCAGATTTGGTAGCCCAAATCACCCGCAAGGTAATGGAACAACTCGGCAAATAAGGAGTTTTTACCATGACCGAACAGGAAATGAAACGACTGACCGAACAGGTGGTCGACCGTTTGACCGACGGTATGACGCTGGATTTGGCCAACGCCTTGATTGAAAAGGTGAAGGCAAGAGCAGCTGACATCGGCGTGAATGCGGTGGTAGCCGTATCCAATGCGGCGGCACACCCTGTTTCGGTACAAAGTATGGATAACGCCTATATCGCCAGTTACGATGTAGCGTTGCAAAAGTCCTACACCGTGGTGGCTTTAAAAATGCCGACCACAACGCTAAAAGAATTGGCCGCCCCCGGCGGGTCGCTCTACGGAATTCAATTTACCAATCAGGGAAAGATTGTAATTTTTGGTGGTGGCGTTCCGCTGTATGACCAATCCGGCCGTTTAATCGGCGGTTTGGGCGTCAGTGGCGGCAGTGAGGGAGAGGATACCGCTTTGGCCGAATACGGGCAAGAGGTGTTTGCTTCCCTGTTATAACCCCAGTAAAGGAAAGTGATGTTATGAGCGTAAATTCTGCAGATATTGAGCAGATTGTGCGTCAGGTAATTGGCCAGATGCAGGGCACACCGCCTGCCACCGCCGCGAAGCCGGCCGGCGGGATTCCCAAAACCGGCCGCGTTGCGATGCTGACCTCCCTGGAAAATTTTGAACTGAAAGAATATCCCATCCCCGCTTTGGGTGACGATGATATTTTGGTTAAGGTGGAGGGTTGTGGTGTTTGCGGCACCGATGCGCATGAGTTCAAGCGCGACCCCTTCGGCATGATTCCGGTTGTCCTCGGTCATGAAGGGACCGGCGAAATCGTTGCCATGGGTAAAAATGTAAAAAAAGACAGCGCAGGCAAACCGCTGGCCATCGGCGATAAAGTGGTTACCTGTATGATTTTCAAAGACAATCCCGACATTACGATGTTTGATTTAAACAAGCAAAATGTTGGCGGTGCCGATGTGTACGGGTTGCTTCCGGATGATGATGTGCATCACAACGGTTGGTTCGCCGATTACATCGTGGTTCGCGGTGGTTCCACCGTATTCAACGTGAGCGATTTGAGCTTAGATCTCCGCATCTTGATCGAGCCGGCCGCCGTGTTGATCCACGCGGTGGAGCGTGCCAAGAGCACCGGCATCTTGCGGTTTAACAGCCGTGTTGTTGTGCAGGGTTGCGGTCCTATCGGCCTGCTTTGTATCGCCGTTCTTCGTACTATGGGCATTGAAAATATTGTGGCGGTAGATGGTGAAGATAAGCGCCTTAGCTTCGCGAAAGAAATGGGTGCAGACCGCTCGGTGAACTTCAAGAATCATAAGGGAATTGAAGAACTGACCAAAGCGGTGGAAGATGCCTTTGGTGGGTATCCGGCCGATTTTGGTTTTCAGTGTACCGGTTCTCCCATCGCCCACGCGAACATCTATAAATTTATTCGCAACGGTGGCGGACTTTGTGAACTTGGTTTCTTCATCAATGGCGGTGACGCCACCATCAATCCCCACTTTGATATTTGCGCCAAAGAGATTACCACGGTTGGTTCTTGGGTATACACCCTGCGTGATTACGCCACCACCTTTGATTTCTTGAAACGCGCCAAGGGGATTGGCCTACCGGTGGAAAAATTGATTACCCACCGTTTCCCGCTGGAACAAATCAATGAGGCATTGAAGACCAACTTGGCGATGCAGGGCCTCAAGATTGCCATCGTTATTGACGAATAAGGGTGACGGATATGGGAAAAGCAGTTGGAATTATTGAAGTTTACGGCTTAGCCGCCGCTTTTGTGGCGTGCGATGCCGGATGCAAAGCTGCTAATGTGACAGTGGAAAACTTTGATAAAAACAAACCGGGAAACCCCGATGGACTGAAAGTTCCGCTGATTGTAGCGGTGAAATTTCGGGGTGGCGTAGCCGATGTTACGGCTGCCGTAGAAGCGGCAAAAAGCGCCGCCGAAGCCGTCTCCGGCGTTATTTGCACGCACATTATTCCGAATGTGGAAAAAGACACTGAAAAAATGTTAAAGCTTAATGCATTCGATAAGAACTAACCAATAAATCATAAAAAAGGAGATATTACAAATGGCACTTGAAGCACTTGGAATGGTAGAAACCAGAGGTTTGGTTGCAGCAATCGAAGCAGCAGATGCAATGGTAAAAGCAGCAGAGGTAGAACTTATCGGCACCGAAAAAATCGGTTCCGGTTTGGTATCGGTTATGGTTCGCGGCGATGTTGGTGCTGTGAAAGCTGCCACCGAGTCGGGTTCGGCTGCCGCCTCGAAACTCGGCGAGTTGGTAGCGGTACACGTGATCCCCAGACCTCACGCTGACGTTGAGAAAATTTTACCCAAGCTCTAATAAAAGGAGAAATCTCCCATGAATTCATTAGGATTGGTTGAAGTGGAAAGTGTTGCCGCCGCCATCGATTGTTTGGATTTGATGTGCAAGGCCGCTGAGGTTGAGTTTGTCACTTGGGAGCGTAAACTGGGTGGTCGCTTGGTTACCGTAATTGTGAAAGGCCAAATTTCGGCCGTCAAAGCCGCGGTAGAAGCGGCGGCTGCCGGAGCCATCAAAGAACTGGCAGCCTCGGCTGTTATCGCCAGTCCCCACAGCGAAACCGAGCGTATGGTAAAGCTTAGCGCTTCCCGCCTTACCAAACAAAAGAAAGCCAAAAAGCAAGAGGATAAGCATTTGCAAGAAGTATAATTCGATATACATAATGTAAAAGCGATAACCGAAAGGTGGATGCCTTATGGCAGCAGCAAAAAGCGGGGCAAAAAAACCGACGACGGCCGCCAAAAAGCCGACCGCTGCCGCGAAAAAGCCCCAACCCAAAGACACACCGGTTGAAGCGCCGGTTGCGAAAATGAAAAACACACCCGTTAAGGAGGAAAAGAAAATGGCATTGCAAGCATTAGGAATGGTAGAAACCAGAGGTTTGGTAGCCGCGATTGAGGCTGCCGATGCTATGGTAAAAGCCGCAAACGTAGAACTTATCGGTACCGAAAAAATCGGTTCCGGCTTGGTATCTGTCATGGTAAGAGGCGACGTTGGTGCGGTAAAAGCCGCCACCGAGTCGGGCTCTTCCGCCGCATCGAAATTGGGTGAATTGGTAGCGGTACACGTGATCCCCAGACCCCATGCTGACGTAGAAAAAATTCTGCCGAAGTTGAAATAATTTGGTTAGCACGACGCAGTTAGGCGCCGTTCTAAATAACACCTTGCAAACTAAAACAGGAGGGAAAAGAATATGGCACTCGAAGCACTTGGGATGGTAGAAACCAGAGGTTTGGTTGCTGCGATTGAAGCTGCCGATGCAATGGTAAAGGCTGCAAACGTAGAGCTCATCGGTACCGAAAAAATTGGTTCCGGCTTGGTATCTGTCATGGTAAGAGGCGACGTTGGTGCGGTAAAAGCCGCCACCGAGTCGGGCTCTTCCGCCGCATCGAAATTGGGTGAATTGGTAGCGGTACACGTGATCCCCAGACCCCATGCCGATGTTGAAAAGATTTTACCTTCCATTAAATAATTGATTGGGAAAATCTCCGACGGACTGTTTTATGGGCTCCGTCATTCGCGTTTTGCAAAGAAAACGGAGCCCACCTTCCGTGGGCAGAAAGGATGAATGGTTGTGTTGGTAGGAAAGGTGGTTGGCAGCGTGGTTGCCACCCGAAAAAACGAAGGGCTGCTGGGCAGCAAATTTATGATTGTTGAAGCGCTGGATAAAATGTCGGAACGTGGTCGCATTGTGGCGGTTGATAACGTAGGTGCCGGCATCGGCGAAATTGTTTTGGTCGCACAAGGAAGTGCGGCACGCATTGGATGCGGAATGGATTCTGCACCCGTAGATGCAGCTATTGTAGGAATTGTAGATAACTCTATTGGATTAATGGAAGATTGATGTAAATGAATATTAATGATTTACAACTTATTTTGAAAAAAAGCGGCGTTGTCGGAGCCGGCGGAGCGGGATTTCCCAGCTATGCCAAATTAAGCGACAAGGCCGATACCATAGTATTGAATTGTGCTGAGTGTGAGCCTTTGCTCAAACTCCATCGCCAGGTTATGCAACAATATGCGCGAGAAATCTTAACGGCGTTGGAAACGGTACGCACCACTGTTTCGGCGGAGCGTGCTATTGTTGCCATCAAACCGTCTTACAAAAAGGCGGTTGATGCAGTCCAAGCCATCCTGTCGGATTTTCCGCACATTCGCATTGGTCTCTTGCCGGAGGTGTATCCTGCCGGCGATGAGGTCGTTACCATTTATGAAACCACCGGACGTGTGGTTCCTGCCGGAAAAATTCCGATCGAAGTGGGAGTTACGGTCTTTAACGTAGAAACCATTTTAAACGCGTATTATGCGATGCAAAAAGGCGCTGGGGTCACTCACAAGTACATAACGGTTACCGGTGCGGTCAAGAACCCTATCACGCTAAAGGTTCCTCTTGGAATTACCGTGAAAGAGGTTTTGGATTTGGCCGGTGGCCCAACCATTTCGGATTATAAACTGATTAACGGCGGCCCGATGACCGGTAATATCGTCAGCGAGAGCGACGTAATTACGAAAACCTCCAATGCGATTTTGGTTATGCCGCCCGATCAGTATATTATTAAAATGCGGGAGACCAACCCAACCGTTTCGGTAAAACGAGCGATGTCGGCTTGTTGCCAATGTAAAATGTGCACCGATCTTTGTCCTCGTAATTTATTAGGGCACCCCATTGAGCCGCACAAATTGATGCGGTCGCTTTCCAGTGGAAACAGCGCACCGGTGGAGCCTTATCTCGGCACCTTCTTCTGTTGCAGTTGTGGCTTGTGTGAGATGTATTCCTGCTTCCAAGGTTTGAGCCCCCGTACTTTAATCGCCGCCGTTAAAGGTGGACTTCGCAAGGGTGGTATTTCGGTGCCGCAGGTGCAGGTAAAACCCGTGAAAGGCGAGCGGAACGGTCGCTATATTTTAAAATCCCGTTTGACCGCAAGATTGGGCTTGACCGAATACAACTTCCCCGCCCCGTTGGATGAAACTGCGTATCAACCGAAATCGGTGAAACTATTATTGAGTCAGCATATTGGCAAACCGGCTGATGCCGTCGTCCGTCAAGGCGATAAGGTAACCGCCGGCCAGGCCGTTGGTGTGGCATCCTCCGACGCCTTAGGGGTAGATATTCATACCCCCATCAGCGGAACCGTTACCGAAGCCAATGACCGATACATTGTAATCACGGCCAATTAGTCGCAAAAGGAGTTAGAAGAGAATGGGTAAAGCAATTGGAATGGTGGAATTCCACACCGTTTCTACCGGTATGAGCGGTGCCGATACCATGATCAAAACCGCAGAGGTTGAGGTTGTGGAATGCAATACCGTCTGTCCCGGAAAGTACATTGTGATTATCAGCGGTGAACTCAGCGCTGTAAAGGCATCGGTAGATGCCGCTAAAATGAAATACCAAGAAAAGGTGATTGACAGTTTTGTACTGGGCAATCCCCATGATTCGATTTTTTCTGCCATTTACGGTGCTACCCAACCCGAAGGGGTAGAAGCATTGGGCGTGATGGAAAGCTTCTCGGCTGCGACGGCTATTGTGGCCGCCGATGCCGCGGCCAAAACTGCCTTGGTGGATTTGATTGAATTGCGTTTGGCCAGAGGTATGTGTGGAAAATCCTATCTGCTTCTTACCGGTAGCGTGTCGGCGGTCACGGCCGCCATTGAGCGCGCCGAAACTGAAGCGAGCGATCGTGGTATGTTGTTGGATAGCTCGGTTATTCCGCGACCGGACCAAAAATTGTGGCAAAGCATTTTGTAGATTTTAAATAACATTAGGCAATAAGGAGGACCGCGTGATGCTGGCAATTGAGCGCAGAAACGCAATCCTAGCCCACCTTTCGGTTGAAGGAAAGGTTGTTGTAAGTGATCTAAGTCGCGAGTTTTCGGTGACCGAAGAAACCATTCGTCGCGATTTGGAGAAATTAGACCAAGACGGCTTGGCCAAAAAAACCTATGGCGGTGCCGTTAAGGTAGATAATTTTAATATTGATTTGCCCTTTCACGTTCGCAAACAGTCTAATATTACGCGAAAGCAGAAAATCGGTTCTCTGGTGGCCGATATGGTGCAGGACGGCGACTACATTATGGTCGACGCCAGCTCTACAGCACTTAATGTGATTAAAAGCATATTGCACAAAAAGAAAATCACCCTTATTACCAACTCGATTGAAATTTTAATTGAACTTTGCAACAAACCGGATTGGAATATCATTTCCACCGGTGGTACCTTAAAAGAGGGCGGCCTTTCCTTGGTTGGATACCAAGCGGAGCGCTTGGTAAGCGGTTTTCACGTTGATATGGCCATCTGCTCTTGCAAAGGGGTGGATATGCAAAGTGGTGTAACCGATTCCAACGAGCGGGACAGCGAAATGAAAAAAGCCTTTTTCGCTTCTGCTACGCGTAAGGTGTTGGCGGTGGATTCCAGTAAATTTGATAAGGTTTCTTTTGTGAAAGTTTGCACGCTGCAGGAGATTGATACCATTGTCACCGACGAGGACCCCGGTGTCACTTGGAAAAATTATTTCGCGGAAAACGGCACCACCTTGGTGTTTGAAGGGCAAGAATTCTTAGATGAATCGGAAGGACGATAGCATATGGCTGCCATAAGTCAAAAAGAAATTGAAAATATTGTGCGTCAGGTAATGGGAGCATTGGGGGAGAGCAAACAACCTTCGGTTTGCCAAACGGCTCCCTACACCAGTACCGAATACAACGGTCGTAAACTGATTGGTATTTATTCCGATATGAATGCGGCGATTGATGCCGCCTCGGTCGGTTATCGCGCCATACGCGCCATGCGGGTGGAGGAACGCGAAAAAATCGTTACTGCTATTCGGGAACTCACCCGTAAAGAGGCTCGCATTATGGCCGAAATGGGTGTGGCGGAAACCGGTATGGGTCGCGTTGACCATAAAGAAGCGAAACATCATTTGGTGGCCGATAAAACCCCCGGCACCGAAGATATTGTCAGTGCAGCAAAAACCGGTGACCACGGGCTGACCTTGGTGGAGATGGCACCTTTTGGTGTTGTCGGCGCCATCACCCCCAGCACCAACCCAAGCGAAACGGTGATTTGCAACAGCATTGGTATGATTGTGGCCGGTAACGGCGTGGTATTCAATCCCCACCCCGGTGCCATTTGTGTTTCTAACTATGCTGTCGATTTGGTTAACCGCGCCTCGCAAATGGCCGGTGGCCCCGAAGTCTTGGTAGCTTCGATGGATAAACCGACAATGGAATCGGCCAAAATTATGCAAACCCACCCCGCTGTACGTTTGTTGGTATGTACCGGCGGCCCCGGCGTGGTTCGCTCGGTGCTTTCTTCCGGCAAAAAGGCTATTGGCGCCGGTGCAGGTAATCCTCCGGTAATTGTTGACGATACGGCCGACATAGAAAAGGCCGGCAAAGATATCATCGACGGTTGCACCTTTGATAATAATCTTCCGTGTATTGCCGAAAAAGAAGTTTTTGTTTTCCATAATGTCAAAGATCGACTTATCAACGCTATGCAGAAAAATGGTGCCTACCTTATTTCGGCCGCTCAGGCCGATGCTTTGGCTAAAATTGTTTTGGTGGATGTTACCGATAAAAAGACCGGCAAAACCAAAAAAACTGTTAATCGCAAATGTGTTGGCCGTGATGCCGCAATACTGCTTCAGATGATTGGTGTTTCGGTTGGCAGTGACGTTCGTTGTATTATCTGCGAAACCGATTTTGACCATTTGTTTGTACAAGAAGAATTGATGATGCCGATTTTGCCGATTGTCAGTGTTCCCAATATTGACGTGGCCATCGATTTGGCCGTCAAGGCCGAGCACGGCAACCGCCATACGGCGCATATGCATTCGAAAAATGTTGATAATCTCTCCCGCTTTGCGGCGGCCGTTGAGACGACAATTTTTGTAAAAAATGCGCCCTCTTACGCCGGCATTGGATTTGGTGGAGAGGGACATACCACCTTTACCATCGCCGGCCCGACCGGTGAAGGTATCACTTCGGCTCGCAGCTTTACGCGCCAACGCCGTTGCGTAATGGCCGATAGTTTTCGTATTATATAGTCATTTATCGGTAGGAAAGGAGACTCCTTTTTATGGATATCAATATTCCGGCAGTTGCTGCCGCGATCTTAAAAGCCATTGAAAATCAGTCAAATGATACTGTGGGAGAAATTCCGGTTGGTATTTCCAATCGTCATATTCATCTCTCACAAGAGCACGTCGAGATTTTATTTGGCAAGGGTTACACGCTGACCCCTTTTAAGGACCTTTCCCAACCGGGACAGTATGCTTGTAAAGAAACCCTAACCATCGTCGGTCCCTCTTTGCGGCCGATTGAAAAGGTGCGGGTGCTTGGGCCGGTTCGTTCGGCCTCGCAGGTTGAAATTTCCCGTACCGATTCCTATACGTTAAAGGTAGTTCCTCCGGTGCGCGAAAGCGGAAAAATATCCGGATCGGCTCCCATTACCATCATCGGACCCAAAGGCATCGTTACCTTGCAAGAGGGATGTATTATCGCCAACCGTCACATTCATATGAGTCTTGAGGACGGCGCAGCCTTCGGAGTGAAGGATAATGACTATGTAGATATCGATGCTTTTGGTGAGCGGAAAACCCGCTTTTTCGATGTGCAAGTTCGCGTTCACAAGGATTTTCGTTTGGAAATGCATTTGGACACGGATGATGCCAATGCCGCCGGTTTGAAAAACGGGGCAAAAGTGAGTATCGTTCGATAATTGAGGTTAGTTTATGAATCGTTTTAAAATACGCACCGAAGTTCGGTTTAATCAAAATGCGTTAGACACTTTGTATGAGTTTAACGGGGCTTCGGCCGTTATTATTACCGATAAATTTATGGTAAGTTCGGGTTTAATTGAAAAAATCACCGATAAAATGGGCGGCTATAAAAAGGTTTCCGTTTTTGACGAGGTGATCCCCGATCCTACCACCGAGTTGATTGCCAAGGGACTGAAATTCATCACCGAAAACAGTGGTGAAATCGTCATTGCCCTCGGCGGCGGTTCGGCGATCGATGCCGCAAAAGCCATCGTTTTAATGGGCGAACGTTCCGGAATGGGGGATTTGAAACTCATTGCCATTCCAACCACCAGCGGCACCGGTTCTGAGGTGACTAAGTTTGCCGTGGTGACCGATATCGCTGAGGGGCGCAAGTTCCCTTTGGTGGATGAAGATTTGATTCCCGATTTGGCCATTTTAGACCCCGAATTGGTCTTAAGCGCCCCCCCTTCGGTGACGGCGGATACCGGTATGGATGTAATCACCCACGCGTTTGAAGCCTTGGTTTCGCTGCAAAACAACGATGCTTCGGATGCGTTGGCCGAAAAATCCCTTCTGTTGGCTTTTCGATATCTTCCCTTTGCCTTTAAACACGGTGACGATGTGGTAGCCCGCGAAAAAATGCACAGCGCCTCTTGTTTGGCCGGTATGGCTTTTAATGAGGTTGGTCTAGGCATTAATCACGGTATTGCACATGCTCTTGGCGCCAAATTTCATATTCCTCACGGCCGCGCCAACGCCTTGCTTTTGCCCCACGTGATTCGCTACAATGCCCACCTTCGCGGTTGCTTTGGCAACCAACCGACCGAGGCCGCGAGCCGTTATGCCGATATCGCTCGAAAAATCGGGTTGCCGCACGATAATGTGCGTATTGCGGTGGAAAGTTTGATTGAAGAAATACAACATATGATGCGCCGTATGGATATGCCGGCCACTTTGTGGGCTGCCGGCGTTACCCCCGAGCAATTTAAGAAAGAAAAAGAGTCAATCGTGTCAGCCGCAATGGCCGATGCCTGTACTGCTACCAATCCGCGCGAGGTTGACCCCGCCGGCATTGAGCGCATTTTGGGGCACATTACCCCTGAGATGTAATAATACAAAACACAGCGACAAGGAACCTCTCCTGTCGCTGTGTTTTTGTCTATTGCACCGAACGGATCATTTCGAGCTATCGTTGGTACCGGAAGAAACATCGGATTCGATGCCGGAGGCGATATCGGAAGCCGGCTCTGTAATATCGCTGACGATATCTTCCGTGGTCGATTCCACCGTTGAAATGGTTGAGGAGAGCATACCATCGCTGCCGACATCGTCGGAATTGCCGCGGTTACACCCCACCAGAAACAAGGACAATAGACATACCGAAATAAGCAAAAATAATTTTTTCATTTTTTCTACCTCCGCTTTTAGTTTGCAACCGAAAAGATGAAAAATACATCTTTAAAAAATTTTTTCAAAAAAGACTTGACAAATTAAAAAGAATGATATAATATAATAACAGTAACTATTACTGTTATTGAAAGGGGCCAGTATGAAACGCTATTCGAAACAGCGGGAAACAATTTTGCAAATCCTTCGTTCTACAAAAAAGCATCCTACCGCTTCTTATATTTATGAGCAGGCGCGGCAGCATATTCCAAATATCAGCTTAGGCACCGTCTATCGCAATTTAGCGGAATTGGCATTAGAGGGTACGATTCTTTCCTTTAAAACGCAGGATGGATGTGAGCATTACGATGCTACCGAAACGCCTCATCCGCATCTTTGTTGTGGAACTTGTCACGGTATTGTGGATGTTGAAATCCCCTTCGTTAAGGATTTTGTAGCGCAAAGTTCTGCCTATGTCGGTTTACCGATCGTTGGCCATCACATCGTTTTTTACGGTCAATGTGCCGAATGTCAAAAGGCTTCGGTTCAAAATAAATATTAATTTTTTGGAGGAAATAGAAATGAAAAAGTATGTATGTTTAGTTTGTGGTTATGTTCATAATGGTGATAGCGCTCCCTCTGAGTGCCCGATCTGCCACGCTCCCGACACTAAATTCGCTGAGCAAAGCGGCGAACAAACCTGGGCAGCCGAACACGTTGTCGGCATTGCAAAAGGCGTAGATGAAAGAATCATCGCCGGTCTTCGTGAGAATTTCGTGGGTGAGTGCACCGAGGTTGGTATGTATCTTGCCATGGCAAGAGTAGCCCACCGTGAAGGTTATCCTGAAATTGGCTTATACTGGGAAAAAGCCGCTTTGGAAGAAGCCGAACATGCCTCTAAATTTGCCGAACTTCTCGGCGAGGTGGTAAGCGATAGCACCAAAGAAAACCTCGCGGTTCGCGTGGAGGCGGAAAACGGCGCCACTCACGGTAAAACCGAATTGGCAAAATTGGCCAAAGAACTGGGTCTCGATGCCATCCACGACACCGTACACGAGATGGCTCGCGACGAGGCTCGACACGGCAAGGCATTTGAGGGCCTTCTTAATAGATATTTTGGTTAATAAAATTGCCTCCCTCTGACGAGGGAGGTGCCGAGTATTGCGAGGCGGAGGGAGAGAAAACTACCCCTCCGTCTTTTGCTTCGCAAAATCCACCTCCCCTGACAAGTGGAGGCTATATGTTGCAAAATCACCTGAGATGTGCTATCATAATGGTAGCACATCTTTTGTTTTGGGAGTGATTTGATGAAAAACTTCGGCAAGAATATTTTGAAATTTTTATTAGTATATGTGATTTTTACAATTGTTGTTGCACTGATTGGATTATTGTTCCAAAAAACATATATTGAAATTTTAATTGAAGGATTCGTAAATACAATCTGCTTTGTGATTGTTGTTACAATCATCAATAAAGTTCACAAAAAGAAAAATGCTGATGATGAATAAAAAGAGCATAATATGATTCGGTTTTGTGTGACAAAAGTGGGATTTTTGGAAATTCAATAACAAAGCCCTTTATTCAAGCGGTTTTCGGGCTTAATTTCAAGACGAAGCTCGACACGGCAAGGCATTTGAGGGACTTCTCAAGAGATATTTCAAATAATATAAATACGATATCACGAATTGGCGTTTGGCGACCAATTAGCCGCCCACCAATCGAAAGCAAAACGGGCGGGTATCATATCCGTCCGTTTTTTCATAAAATAAAAATATTTAAAGGCTGAAGGAGGTTTACACTTATGAAAAAAACACGTATATGTAAATTACTCGCATTAACATTCTCCCTTGCTTTAATATTCGCATTATCTGCCTGCTCGCCGGAAATTCACGTTCACACAGACGAAGCACCCAAGGAAATAATCAACGCCTTAGAAGAGAGTGCCTTAGTTTCTACCAAGGAAATGGCAGAAGGCACCACTTCAAATACCGATCTTCAGACAAGTGTCGCCTCTTTTAAGTCTCAGACCGGTTTTGAAAACCCTACCGCCTCTAAAAAAGCCGAAACTTCCACATTACAGTCTCCCTCGTCTTCAACCGAAACTTCGATTTCAAAGAGCAAAGCAAAATCTATAGCATTAAAGGATGCCGGCTTTAAAGCAAGCGAAATCTACGATTATGAAATCGAACTCGATCGGGATAACGGTGTTCTTCATTATGACGTTTCGTTCGAATATAAGGGCAAGGATTACGATTACGAAGTAAACGCTGTAACAGGTAAAATTATTGACAAGGAAATAGACGACTGATTCCTCCAAATTCGAATCCTTCTTTTGAAGGCGGTTTAATTCTTGCCCTCGAAAACGGGGTTGATGCTATGGGATATTATTATTTAATAATTTTAGTCCTTATTGTAACGACAGGCTACATAACAAGCATAAAAAAACAACCGCCCAGTCCAAAGGGAGTCGCTTCGTAAGGCATTGAACCGTAAAGGACAGTAAAAAGATGATTTATTTAAGGGATAAATCATCTTTTTTGCATTTTGGTATTGCTATTGTTCGCGTTTTGGAATATAATGATTTCAAAAGGAGTGATTGGTAATGTTGGCATATATGACAGCTAATGAAGCCGCCGAAAAATGGAATATTTCGCATAGACGAGTTTTGACTTTATGTAAGGAAAACCGTATATCCGACGTAGCTATGTTGGGTAATATGTGGATTATACCGATCAATGCTCAAAAGCCGGAAGACGCACGCAGTCGCAGATATATTGAGAGCGAAGAAAAAGCGGTTAAGCCGTTCTTAAAATGGGCGGGCGGCAAAGGTCAACTTCTGAAAGAAATTGAACATTATTATCCTTTTGCTAAAGAAAATATTACAAAGTATGCAGAACCCTTTGTTGGGGGTGGTGCAGTCTTATTTGATATACTTAGCAAATATGATTTGAGAGAGGTTTATATCGGCGATATAAATGCCGAACTAATTAACGCCTATCGTATTATTCGTGATGACATTGATGAATTGATAAAAGTGCTTTACAAGATGCAAAGCGAATTCATCCCGTTGGATACCGATAGCCGAAAGATTTATTACAATGAAAAGCGCGCGCGTTTTAACGATTTAAAGGTTAGCGGCAACGAAAACATAAACACCCTAAAAGCCGCTTTGATGATTTTTCTTAATAAAACTTGTTTTAATGGCTTGTTCCGTGTAAACAAAAAAGGACTCTTTAATGTTCCTATGGGCGCATATAAGAATCCGATGATTTGCGATGAGAAGAATCTTCGCGCGGTATCAGAAAAATTACAGAAGGTTAACATTGTTTGTGGTGATTATAGAGAGTCTGCAAACTTTATTGATGAAAATACATTTGTATATTTTGATCCGCCATACAGACCGATAACCGATACTGCGAGTTTTACTGCATATACCGAAAATTTGTTTAATGATGAAGAACAGATTGAACTTGCTCGTTTCGTAGATGATATGGATAAAAAGGGCGCAAAGGTTGTAATCAGCAACTCTGACCCCAAGAACTCAAATGCGGAGGACGATTTCTTCGATAACATCTACTCTGCACATAAAATCAAACGAGTAGAGGCAACCCGAATGATTAACTGTCAAGCGCAAGCAAGAGGAAAAATTAAAGAATTGCTCATTAGCAATTTTTAAGGGGAATACAAACGTGATTTATTTAGAATTATCAACAATCGAAGAAAAGAATTATATTGACAAGCTTTATCAATCCTTTGCAACAGGTAGAGATTTTGAACTGTTTTTAAATCATTTCCTAAAGGAGATAGGTTTCCAAGAGGTAGTTACCACAAAATATGTTGGTGACAATGGAATTGATTTAACTTGTTCTAAGCCAGGTATTGATCCCCAAGGTTTAGATACGATGAACTATTATGTTCAAGCAAAAAGATATCAAGCCACCAACAAAGTTCAGGCAAAAGAAATACGCGACTTGAAAGGCGCGACTAAACGCGACAAGCAAGGAAATGTCTTAAACAACAATTATATTAACGTGTTCATAACTACGTCTTCTTTTACCAAAGGTGCTATTGAAGAAGCTGAAAGCAACCCTAATATGCCCACTATTTTGATAGATGGAAAAACATTGTTGAATATGTGTATAGACAACGGGATTGCGTTTTCTTATCGCCCGGTCTTCAATGAAGATATGTTAAAAGATATTTTGACACAGTGCACTCAATCGAATACAACTGCAACGAATGATAGCGATAATTATTTGGTTGAGCGTAATATCACTGCGAACGATATTCGAGCAAGAATATTGATAATTCCACAAATAATCAAAAATTCTATAAGTGCAACCGATTCTACTATAAAAGTGGAAATCAACGGGCAACTTCAAACTCTAAATTTGGATAAAGCGCATAGGTATATTGGCGGCATAACTCAGGTTTATAAAGATTGCGGTTTAATAAATGATGATAATTCATTTATTCAGAAAAAATCCAAATGGAAAATTGAAGATGACAAATTCATCATAGTAATTGAGTAGAGGAAAATTGTATGAGAAATTTCAACGAATGGTTATCAGGCTTTCGTGATAGTATTGCCGATTATGGTTATTACATAGATTTTGATAAAGTTCATCGAAATGTAGATGGCATTAAGGTTGAACTTAATATCTTAAATTCACTAATCGGCTCTAAAAATATCGAATTAGATTTTGAGAATTTAATGAGAAAATATCCTGAAGTGTTAAAGTGCATTCCGCTACTATTAGCGGTTAGGGCTAGTGAAATATACTGTCAGGATGAAAACGGTGGACACTTGTTCCAATTCAATTTTGGGAAGTATTCGCCTAATAGCCATGCTCATTATGAAAGATACAAATACTTTATGCGCGAAACCGGCTTGTTTGATTTATTAGAAAACCACATAGTAAACAATTTGGTTGATTACGTAACTGGTGTGGAAACAGGGCTTGATTCTAATGGTCGTAAAAATCGTGGCGGACACTTGATGGAAGATTTGGTTGAAAGCTTTATTCAGAAAGCTGGCTTTGTTAAAGATGTAAACTACTTTAAGGAAATGTATATCCACCAAATCACAAACAAATGGAATATCGACTTATCCGCCATTTCAAACCAAGGCAAGATGGAAAAGCGTTTTGACTTTGTAATTAAGACACCTAATATGATTTATGGTATTGAAACTAATTTCTATGGTAGTGGCGGCAGTAAATTAAACGAAACTGCACGTAGCTATAAAACTCTTGCTTGGGAAACCGAAGAAATTGACGGATTTACATTTGTTTGGTTTACAGATGGCAAAGGTTGGACAAGCGCTCGTAACAATCTTGAGGAAACTTTTGATGTTATGGAGCATATCTACAACATTAAAGATTTGGAAGATGGAATAATTAGTGAGGTTTTTAAGTGATGGCAAAGAAAATCACTAAATGGGAGCCGGATAATTTTGAGTTAGAAATGACTACACATTGGTCGTTTCCTAAACGGGGAGATTGGGCTACCCACGATGCTAAATGGCGAGGCAATTGGTCTCCGTATATTCCAAGAAATATTTTACTCAGATATTCAAATGAAAACGATTTGGTACTTGACCAATTTGCGGGCGGAGGTACAACGCTTGTAGAAGCTAAACTTCTCAACCGAAATATTATCGGTGTAGATGTTAATGATATTGCTCTAGCTCGGTGCAAAGAAAAAACCACGTTTGAGCACGAAGGGGCAGATGGTAAGGTATATCTTCATAAAGGCGATGCCAGAAATCTTGATTTCGTTCCGGATGACAGCATTGATTTGATTTGCACACATCCACCATATGCGGATATTATTCAATATAGCGAGGATATACCTGAAGATTTGTCTTTGCTAAAAGTAAAAGATTTTCTTGAGGAAATGAAAAAGGTAGCCGCAGAAAGCTATCGTGTTCTGAAAAAAGACAAGTTTTGCGCTGTTCTTATGGGTGATACTCGTCACAAAGGGCATATGATTCCAATGTCATTTGATGTTATGCGGATCTTTGAGGATGCTGGATTTAAGTTGAAAGAACTAATTATTAAAGAGCAGCACAATTGCAAAGCTACCGGATATTGGAAAACCAACAGTGTAAAATACAACTTTTTGTTAATTGCACATGAATATTTATTTGTTTTTAGGAAATAATGCTCACACCATAGCAAGCAGGGAAAATGTATATTGCATTTTCCAATTCTTTAGGATACCCTAAAACCTTATAGTAAAAAGGCAGAAACGAAAACTCGTTTCTGCCTTTTGAATTACTGTCCTTTAGAGTACATCTCTAAGAAGTTGTTTCCCTTTTTCTTTTCTCTTTGTCAATCGTTGGGGTAAAGAGTTAAAATATCCTTGAGATAGTATGCATTCAAAATATGCAACTCATTATGATACATTTGTAATCTTTGTGCAAAAGATTATTTTTATGGGGCTATGCAAAGGCAAAACCGGCTTGAAAGAACCAAACATTGTATGAGTGAGCATTTTTAGAACCGATGCAAACCGGATTTATCGAAAATGTGTTAGGAAACCGCCTTTTCAATCGAGCGTTTGAGTTTATCAATAATCCGTTTTTCCAGTCGCGAAATGTAGGACTGTGAAATACCAAGGCAGTCGGCAATTTGCTTTTGGGTGTATTCTTCATAACCAAACATCCCAAACCGCATTTCCATAATTTGACGTTCGCGGGGAGGAAGGGAAAGAACCAAATTTTTTAAAATATTATGTTCGTCCTCCACTTCAATGTGTCGGCAGACCTCGTCCTCTTCGGTGCCCAGCACATCCGAGAGTAAGAGTTCGTTTCCATCCCAGTCAACATTCAGCGGTTCGTCTAAAGAAATTTCGGTTTTAAGATTGGTGGTTTTACGCAAATACATAAGGATTTCGTTTTCAATACAGCGCGAGGCGTAGGTGGCCAGCTTGATGCCGCGGTCGGGACAAAAGGTGCTGACCGCTTTAATCAGGCCGATTGTTCCGATGGAGATAAAATCTTCGATGCCGGCGCCGGCCGCGTCGAATTTTTTGGCAATATAAACCACCAGCCGCAAATTGTGGGTGATTAGTTCGCTTTTCACCTTGTCGGGGTCCAGCGGTAATCGTTTTAAAAGCTGTTCTTCTTCGTCCGGCGTAAAAGGGGGCGGTAAAATATCGGGGCCATTGATGTAATGGCTTGTTTCGGGGGGGAGAATTTTCTGCCATAGGGCGGCAAGGGTTTGTTTTAAAAGCAAAAAATATTTCATAATAAACAAGGTTCCTTTCCAAAGATATTTTAGGCGATGCTTTGGCAAACTTATGGGGAAGAAGAAAACAGTTCGGGACTTACAATGGCACGATAATCTTGGCCAAGAGGCTCTTCGCTGACGGCCAATAAAAGCGGCTCTAATGAGCGGCGTTCGCCCCTTTCCTCCCATTCGGCCTTATCGGGCGAAAAGGCCGGAAGCAACCCATGCCCTCCTACGGCCGAATAGGGAATGACACGAAAACCGGAAATGGGTTTGCCATCCGTCGCGACAATTTCTTTTGTGAGTGTGGTTTGCAAGAGCTGTTCGGCCACGCTTTGCTCTACAATTACTACCGGCTTGTCGGTAAATTGGTCGGTTAGACTATGGCCGGTATCCACCAAAGCCGTGACTCGCACCTCGCGTTGGTTTAGGGTAAAAATCAAGCGACACCGTTTGCCGTGAAAGGCTTGCTTTTTTCCAATGAATCGAAGAAGGGATAAGATTAGATAACATAGTCCGGTGGTAACCAACAAAACAGTAGGAGAAATATCAACATATACCATACCGTTTTGAATTGCAACGCGTTCGGAGCGGCTGACTGCCCAGACCCCCATCATACAGCCGGCATACAAAAACGAAGCTACGAAAAAAACGGCTATTCGCCGCGCAAAACATCGTGGACGGTCAAATCCAAAGGTCACCAGAACAATCACGGCAGAAAGGCATAGGTGAAATAGGGATTCTAACCAGGCTCCAATGGGGGGTAAAAAAATGGAAAGCGAAAATAAAGCGCCAATAAAAGCGCCCAGAATCATACGGCCGGTGCGGGCCCCTTCCCGCCCTAGGCGGGCGGTAAGTTTCAACAGAAAAAAATTGACGAATAGATTTAGAACAATTAATACGTCGGCATAGACCACCAAAACATCCGCGCCCCCTTTTGCTGTTTTTTCTTATTATAAAGGGCGGCTTTTAAAAAGAGTGTCGAAGTCAGGCAGAGGATTCGAACTTTTTGAAAAAGCGGTGGATGAGGAAATCTTCTATTGACGAATTTTGGCAAAAAGGGTACAATAAATAAAGCAAAGGAGGGGTAAACGTGCGTAAAAACGATGAAGTGGTGGTGGAAATTACTGCTTTAACCGGCGGTGGCAGCGGCATTGGCCGCGTGGATAATTTAGCCGTTTTTGTGGACCAAACTGCGGTGGGTGATGTAGTTAAAGTGCATATTATTAAGGTAAAAAAAGGCTACGCCATCGGAAAAGTGTGTGAAATGATTACCCCCTCTTCCTCCCGTCAAGAGGTCGACTGTCACGTCTTTTCGAAGTGTGGCGGTTGTGTCTTTCGGCATATTACGTATGAGACGGAATGTGCTGTCAAAGAGCAGGCTGTGGCCGATGCGATACAACGCATTGGCGGGATAGCAAAAGCTCCCGCCGCCTTGATAAAATCTCCGAATATTTTTGGTTATCGCAATAAGGCGCAGTATCCGATTGCTATGGGCAAGGAGGGGATAAGCTACGGTTTTTATGCCCGCCATTCCCATCGGGTGGTCGAGAGTTGCCGTTGCGCCCTGCAACCCCCGATTTTTGATACGGTGATGCAGACGGTGAAAAGATGGGCCGATACCTATGGCATCACGGCTTATGATGAAACCACAGGTCGTGGATTGTTGCGCCACCTTTTATTGCGGCTTGGTGAAACTACCGATGAAGTGATGGTGGTGCCGGTGATAAACGGGAAAGAATTGCCCAACGCCATCGAGTTGATTGCCGCATTGCAAGCGGTTTTGGGCAATCGGCTTTGCAGTTTGCAGGTCAACATCAACCAAAGGGACACCAACGTCATTTTGGGGGAGAAAAATATTTTGCTTTTTGGTCGCGAGACCATACGTGATACCATTTGCGGCGTTTCGGTGGAGATTTCACCGCATTCCTTCTATCAAGTCAACCGAGCGGCGGCCGAGGTGCTATATCAAAAAGCTTCCTCATATATTGATAACAACGACCGCGTTTTATTGGATTTATTTTGCGGAATTGGAACCATTGGACTTAGCTTACTTTCCCTCTGTGGGAATGAAGGGCGGAAGCTGTACGGGGTTGAAGTGGTAGAGCAGGCGGTGAAAAATGCGGAGCAAAATGCCAAAAGCGGCGGTTTTTCAGATTGTCACTTTATGGTGGGTGATGCCACCAAAGTAGCCTCTCAATGGAAAAAAGAGGGTATTCGTCCGGATGTGATAGTGGTCGACCCGCCACGCAAAGGTTGCGATGCCGATTTGCTGACCACCATTACCAAAGGGTTTTTCCCGAAAAAACTTATTTATATCTCCTGCGATCCGGCCACCTTAGCCCGCGACAGTAAGCAATTGGTGGCCGAGGGATATAAACTGCAAGAATACACACCGGTCGATTTATTTCCCGGCACAGCCCATGTGGAGACGGTTGCTCTTTTTGTGAGGATGGATGAGAACAGTCGAAGGATATGAATGAAAATAAAACGGAGTGCTTAAAATGATGGATGTTGTTTCATTAAACTATACCGACCTTCGTTTAAAAACCGCCGAAAAGATAAAAAGATATCTTGCCCTTTCGGAGAATAACCGACTTACCATCGGACTTTACTGCAGGGAAAGACTTTACGTTTTCGGAAACCCCGAAGAAGAAAACCGTTTTCGTTACGATATCGGTTCGGTTTCAAAAACCGTAACCGCGCACCTTATTTTAAAGCTTCACGGAGAAGGAAAACTGGATTTGAACGATACGGTGGATAAGTTTTTGCCTCTTAAAAAAGGCAACTATCCAATCCTCTATCGGCTTGTGACCCATACCGCAGGCTATCATCATTTAACTCCGATCGAGATAACCTTGCCGCGGCTCATCCTTGGTGGTTATGCCTGCAAAAACCCCTATGAAAACTGCACAATTCAAACGGTTATAAAATGCCTTGAGCACCGTCGTTTTTCAAAGCAGAGGGTTCGTTACGGCTATTCGGATTTCGCCTCTGCAATTCTTGCTGCGGTTGCCGAAGCGGTTACAAAAAAGCCTTTTTCGGTTCTTTTTGAGGAATTTATTCAAAAGGATCTTGGACTTAAAAACACCACCGTTGTGGAAGACTGCAAAGGACGTACACCCCAAGCTGCCAAAGGGAAAAAGATACTGCCCTTTTGGGTGTGGAAATGGGATAATCCGTATATAGCGGGCGGCGGAATGGTAAGTAATATCGAGGATCTTCTTCGCTATGTTGCACTGCAAATAGAAAGTGACAAGCCATATATTGTCTCGGCTCATACGGTATGCGAGGAATCCGAACAAAAAGGAAGCAATCACCTTATGTGCATTGGCTGGCATACTTATAAACGCTCCAATCAACTTTGGCACGTGGGTGGGGTTGGAACCTTTCGCACCTCCATCATTTTAAATAAAAAACAAAAACTTGGTGTGGTGGTTTTGGGAAACGCAAAGGGAAAGGCCTCTGCCAATTCTCACTATATCGCAAAAATGCTGTATAGTGAGCTTAAAAATAAAAGAATCCGACTGAAAGGCCAATAGATAATATACCTTTATGCATCATTCGTTAGCCTATGAATGACGGTGAGCCAAAAAATTCCTAAAAATAGCCATTTAAGGCTGGCTCGGGTTTAAATGCTTTGGCTAGCCAAAGCATTCAAACTTGAATCAGGTTTTGAAAGACATATTTTTTGCTATACATTGTTAAAAACCTCGTAAATCCGAAAGGATTTACTGCGGTTTTGTCGCGTATACCGAAAAATAATGTTACTTGCAAAACTCTTGCGACCTTAAATGAGTTATTTTTTGTGTAGATTTTGGTGAAACGGAGTTCATAAGGCTTTCGCCTATGAATGACGGCGAGCCAAAAAATGCCTAAAAATAGTCATTTAAGGCTGGTTCAGGTTTAAATGGTTTGGCTATTGAGAAACCAATTCTGAAATCACAGTTTGCACGTTAAAAGAAATCTATAACAAGTTGGATGTAAGAAAAGATGGACCAAACAGAAATGAACTATGTTATAGCAACCAAGAAAAGTAAGGAAGATGCTTTTCATTTTATAATGGTATTAGAATGATGTTTTGACAATTCTTG
>JAZNIW010000049.1:0-39176 GCA_045577695.1 Acutalibacteraceae bacterium | reverse complement strand
GAGCATATTTGGTCCTCCGTTCATGGTTACTAGTCATTTCCATTTTAACGGATTTTTTCCAAATATGCTCTACTTTTTTTCTTTTATTTCATTTTTTCTTCGTAGGCTCTACTTGGTTACCCCAACATTTATTATAGAGCCTGCTTTTATTTGCCATTTCTAACCGACTTGTTTGCCAAATAATTTCTTAAAAATTATCCAGCAGTTCTTTGTAAAATTCACTGTAATCGGTACGACCCTGGTTGGTGAAATCAATGGCTTCTTTGGGATGGCGGTTCATCATACCGGTAAACATATACTGAAAATCTGGGCCCCAATGAATTCCTTGATTTTTTAGTGGCAACATATATTTTTCAATAAAAGGAAGCAGGTGAAATACATTGTATTTCGGGTTTTTCAAAAAGCCGAGCAACAGTTCCATAGCAGAGTTGCCGGCACCGCGACCCATCCCCATCATAGTGGCATCTACAAAAGAGACACCGTACGAAAGTGTTTCAATGGTATTTCCAAAAGCTAAGTTTTGGTTATTGTGCCCATGGAAGCCAATACGCTTATCGGTGCCATCTACCGCAGATAAATAGATTTTAGCAAACTCTGAGGCGTTTTCGGGGTAGAGTGATCCATAGCTGTCTACCAAATAAATTACGTCCACATGGGTTTGGCAAAGCATTTCCAACGCTTGTCCGATTTGTTCTAAATTGGCCTGGGAGATTGCCATAATATTACAGGCTGTTTCGTATCCCAATTCATGCAGATATTCAATCATTTGAATGGCGGCGGGGATTTGCTGAATGTAGCAGGCTACCCGTACCATATCTATCACACTATCCTTTTTGGGCAGAAAATCGGTGCGATAGTCACAACGGCCAACGTCGGCCATCACAGCGATTTTCATATCCGAAGGATTGTCACCGATAATGGCACGAATATCTTCTTCCTCACAAAATTTCCATTTACCAAAATCCTTTTTTGAAAACATTGTTTTACTGGCCTTGTAGCCGAATTCCATATAATCCACGCCACATTTGATGTTGGTTTTATACAGTTCTTTGACAAATTCATCCGAAAATGCAAAGTTGTTACAAAGTCCACCATCTCTTAGAGTGGCATCCAATACGCGAACATCATCACGAACGGCAAGTAGGTTACCTTTTCTTTCTGTCATACATTTTCTCCTCGCTAGACAAGTTGACATTATAATAAATTAAAAAAATTATAGCATAATTCAATTGTTTTGTCAAACTTATTGAAGCATAAATTCTATAATCCAACCGAAAATCCTGAACTTAATCACAAACTGAAAAGTGTTTACAAAAATGTAACTACTGTTGTAATTTGAGGATTAATATGCTAAAATTAATGTAGTAAACATTACAAGCGAACTTAAAAAGGAGGTTATGGGCTTGAGCGAGATCTTGCGTTGTGAGGGACTGATAAAAAAGTATGGTTCTTTTCCGGCCTTGAAAAATGTCAACCTAACCGTTCAAAAGGGAAAGATTGTTGGATTGTTGGGGCCAAACGGATCCGGAAAGACAACCTTAATCAAACTGATTAACGGGTTGCTTACCCCGACTGACGGCAGTCTTTACATAGAAGGGGAGAAACCGGGCGTTTCCACCAAAACAAAAGTTTCCTATTTGCCGGATGAAATATATTTAAATGCCTGGATGAAGGTGCGGCAGATTGTGGAATATTTTGAGGATTTTTATTCTGATTTTCGCCCCGAAGTTGCCTATGAAATGTTTGAAAAACTCAATATTTCTCCGAATCAACCGCTGAAAAAACTTTCCAAAGGCAATAAAGAAAAAGTTTGCCTAATTTTGGCGATGAGTCGGAATGCAAAATTATATGTATTGGATGAACCGATTGCCGGCGTAGACCCGGCAGCACGCGACTATGTCATTTCCACCATACTGAATTCGTATAATCCCGATGCCACAGTCTTGATTTCCACCCACCTCATTTCCGATATTGAACCGATTTTAGATGAAGCAATATTTATTCATAACGGAGAAATCTTGTTGCATAAATCAGTCGAAGAAATTAAGCAAGAAAGCAACCTTACGGTAGATGAATATTTTCGGGAGGTGTTCAAATGGTAAAGAAATTATTCAAACATGAATTTTTGGCTTTGTTCCGTTTATTGCTTCCCATTGAAGGAATTGTTTTGGGATTGGGTATCTTAACCCGTATTATTCTTTTGTTTGAAACCGATTCTGTTATATTTGAAATCGTATTTCGCTCCGCTATTTTTACCCTTGTTGTCGGTTTGTTTGGTGGTCCCGTAGCGGCTATGGTTTTGGCCGTTATTCGGTTTTATAAAAACCTTTTTGGAAAAGAGGGGTATCTTACTCTCGTTTTGCCGGTAAGCAACCCGCAACATATTTTGGTTAAGGCTGCCGCTGCAACCATTAGTGTTTTTATGGCCATAGCAATATCCTTTCTTTCACTCAGTATTGCCGCCTCGGGCGAGCTTTTTGTTGAGTTGGTCAAAGCGGCTAATTATTTGATTCGGTATGTTCTCGGTGTAGTCTCGGGTTGGCATTTATTTGGCTATTTTGTTGAGATTATTATACTTTCTATTTTGACCGAATTTGTCAATTTCTTGTTGATTTACGCCTGTATTTCGATTGGACAGCTGGCCAAAAAGAATCGTGTTTTTTGGGCCATTGGTGTATACTATTTGTATTATACCGTCCTACAAGTCCTGCTAACGGTAGGGTCGGTTCTTTCGGTTCTTTTCATTAATGAAGATGTGTGGATTCGTATATTTAACTTTCTTGAAAAGAACATTCTCTCGGCATTACACATCGGGTTCGGGATTGGCATTGTATGGATGGTGATCATTGGTTTTGTTTATTTCGCAATATCCAACTTTATTATGACGAAAAAAATTAATCTGGAATAGGAGAGTGCTGTATGAAAAAAGAAATCCGTGTTTTTTCGGTCGTTCTCTCTTTATTGCTTTGTTTCGGTTTGTGTGGTTGCACAGCTTTGGATGAGATGCGTGCTGCACAATGCTTTCGAGATGAGGGAGGGAACATTTTATATCAAGATCATCTCTATAAGCCCCTGCCGAATGATTTATCCGTAGATGATTTTGTGCCGGAGTTTTCGTACGATGAATATTTGATGGTTACGGAACGCGATGTGCCGGTTTTGCTGAGTGGTATTATGGGAGAAGTATTTTCGGTGAGCAAAGATCGGCTGTTTTTAGAAGGTGACCCGCAGGAATATTATTGCCGCACCGATGTTTATGATACAGTTTATCAGCAATTGAAACATCCTTTTTCAACCGAAGGCTACGCGGTGGATGATGTGGATTTTGAAAAAAAGAATTTACTTTCGACCGCGCTGAACAAAGAAATTAAAAAAGCACTCTCGCAAAAACCCCTCAGGCTAACCAATAAAAAGTATGAGGAATTTTGTTATCTGGTAACAATATACGAATGCGGTTCGGCCCCTTATTTGTTGCGAGAGTTTGCTGAATTTTACGCTTACGAAGAATCCCCTTCCAAATATCGTTACTACATAGTTGTTACGAATGAATATGGAGTGAATATTGGGTATTCCGTTTCTGAGGAAAGCAAGGGACTGACTTCTCTTTTAGAACCATATTTAAAATCATGTCTTGAGATGGAGTTAGATGATTGGGATTATTAAAAGGAAGGCCTTTGGTGTTAAATACATAATTGTTGGAAAATATTCCATTTTTTAAAAATGTTTTGTTCGCTCACTATGATGAAAAAGCAGTCGACTTTTGGTCGACTGCTTTTTCGCTGTTAAACCGCCGGAAAAAAGGACTTCAAACGGTTAGAATATTATTGGTTGCATGGCTTTTTGCTGGTGGTATAAACATAAACAGACCAAGGTTCAATGGTGTCTAAAATAGAGGTTGTTACGTTTTTAAAGGTGGCTTTGCATTCAGCTAATTGGGCACTTTCGGTTGGTACTCGGGTCAGCGTATTTTCGGCATATCGGTGTATATCTTTGCCGATGGCTTCGTCCAGTTCAATGCGAATCTTTTTTGTGATATTCTGGGCATTGGCTACGGTAATAGTGAAGTTGCCGTCCGGCAATTCTACAGCACCAATGTAGATTCCGTCCCCGCCGTCGCCGGTTCCGGTGGAGGTGGCGATGGCTTTTCCTCCGCTTTTCGAGTTGTTAAAGCGGGTGAATAAACCGGTCGTGTAGTAGGTTTTGTAGGGTACATTTGAAGTGAACAAAGAGGGCGCGGTGCCGGTAATATGAATGCCGTTGACATATTCGCCTGCCGTTTCGGTGCGTTGATACCATTTTTGGTCAAAGGCCTGCCACATTACACTGTTGTCAACCCCCATCTGCTGGGCACAGATGGCACTAACAACGGTTTGTACACCGGTGGCCGGAACATCACGACGACAATAGAGTTGGCTGTCACCGGTTTGAATCGAGAAGGTTTCATCGATCCAAAAATCTTTGGCGTTCCAAAGGTTGTTGTCGGTGAAATCTTTTTTGAGATTGGTTAAGGCGTTGTAGGTGTAGGTGTAATATCCATCTTCGGTGGCGTCGGCTTTGGCAGGATAAAAGTGGGCGGTATAAATATCAAACAAATTAGGGTCATGGGATAAAACGTAATCCAATAATCCGCCCGAAACAATCATAGGGCCTTGGTTGGGACCGACGTGTTTAAGGCCTGCGGTAACGGTTTGATTGGCTACCAATACGTTTTTGATTGTTTTAGCAACAAACAAATACTCTTGATTGTGTCTGCCGGTGGGGTCGCCGCCGACTGTTAAATCACCGATAGAAGGTTCTGTAAAGTAGAGTAAATAATCAATGTTATTGACTCCGCGCGCCTTAAGTTCGCGAATGATTTCGGTAATTAGGTAACCATATCGCAATCCAGACTTCGATAGGCGTTCAAAATAAGCGGTGGTGGTTTCGCTGAAATCGGCCGTCGAAGAACCCATAGGATCTGAGGTGCTATACTCGTAGGGATTCATCGAACCGGAGAGTTTATGCTCATTCGCGATGCAGTTGGAGTATGCGGTGGTTTCCCCGTTCATATCATCGCCAAATCCACTGAGATAGGTTTGGGCGGCGCTGTTGCGGTTTCCGTTTCCAAACATAAAGGTGTACCACAACACATTCAGCATAACTCCCATATCGCGGTCTTCCAAGGCGTTGCAATAGTTGGCAAATTCTTGGAAAGTAGTTGCATTGAAATTCCAACTGCCGGGGGTACCGGAATCAACCCAACTTTCGTGGAACATAGTACGGCAATTTTTGAAACCCATTCGTTCCAGACGGGCTAGTTCGGTATTTCGTTGCACATCGGTGTAATATTGATAGCCATCATTCATAAAACCAAAACTGTGATAAACGGTGGCGTTCATTCCCAGATAGTTTTGGTTAATGGGAGTTTGGGCGTTGTAAACCTCCAACACGGTGGGAGTAGTGTTGGTTTCGGTGCCGGCAGCAATATCGTTTTTATCGTCGGTGGCATCGCCGTCGGTAATGGTTTGGTGTGGCCCTTTGGTGGTAAAGGTATACGTTAAGGTTTGATTGGTTTTGTCGTGGCTATAAGTGCTGATAAAATCGTTTTCTTCGGCCGGCATATGGTTGGTACTCATATTGTAAACCGGAGCCGCATTTTCTGCCCATACCACACCCGAACCACCGGGATATTGCATTCCCGCCGCTACGTTATAATGGAAGGAAATTTGATAGGTGGTGTTGGGGGTTAAATCACTTAACCGTGTGTAGAAGGAACAACCGGTGGAAGAAATGGTGATGGCGTTGTTCTGCACATTATTGGCGGGCGTAGAAAGGGTCGAACCGTTGGAAACGACCTGATTGTTTTGATTGTGATACCAATCACCGCCCAAAATGCGAGCGGTATCAGCGGCTACACCGTTTTCGGTGAAGGTGAAGTTGCTCAAAACAAGTGACGAACCAATCGAGTTGGTGCGAAGTGAGAAAAAGTATTCATTGCTGTTTTCGGCAGGAGGATTTTGGGTTTTCCAATTGGCAAAGGCCGTGCGTATGGCACTGTCTTCCAAAAGTACCGAAAGCCGTTCTTTTTCGGTGGCGCTTCCTTTGGTTTGAATGAAGCGGAAGGCTTCATAGATACTGTTGGTTTGGACATCGCCATAAAGAACCGTTCCGTTTTGCAATTTAAGGTAGGCAACAACGGAAATATCCACGTGATAATAGTCTGATGTGAGCCCGGAAATGTTGGTGAAAAGATATGCGTATTGGCTATCTTCGGAGGTAAAACGACGAATGCTGTTTGTTGTTTTGTAGGCTACATCGGTTTGTGCTGCGGGATGGGAGAGCGTAAGTGGGGTGTCGTTCAAACGAGAGGTGATAGCGGCCACTGTTCCGATTTCGACTATGGCATTACCATTGTATCCGTCTGCAAGTAGTGATTTATCCACCTTGTTTTTGAAGGTGAGAGAGTAATTTTCAGCAGAATCAGCTTTGGAAATGGAAGGTCCGACAAAGGATAGGCCATTTTTTTCTTTTAGGGCAAAATGGGAAAGCGTAAGATTGGAAATATTCCCTACCCGAAATGCCACTACATATTCATGGTCGGTTTGGTTGGTGGTAAATGTAATGACAGTGTCGGTATCGGTGCTGATGTTGGTTTTTTGCAACATTGCGCCGGTAGGAACTTGATTTTCATCAAAAGAAATTTCGTTGCCGGCCACTACATAAGCGGTGGTGCCAAATAAAGAGGCTTCTTCTGCATTGTGTTGCAGAGAGAAAGTGTATGTAGAGGTTGTTTCCAAACCGGTTAAGACGGTGTAAATCGTTTGGTTGGCAACACCCTCGAAGGTAACGGTATGAGCGCTTTGATTTCGCGAAAGGGTTGCCGTTCCGGTATTGCTCCACTTGTTATTAACGATTCCGTCGGCATTTCGCCCTTTTGAATTGTTTTTTTCCAAGGTAAAGTTCGAGAGGGTAATTGCTCCGTTCCCTCCGAGCACACGGAATACCAAAAAGTAATCGGAATGAACTCCATCGGCCGTGAAGGTGATGGTGTATTTTCCATTATTCGCAACCGGTTTTGCCAAAAGAGGGCTTTCCGATGTATCCAGATACCACGCGCTGGTGAAGGTGGGAGAATCACCTATAACCGGTGTAATACCCGAAAATCCGGTTTGCGCCGAACCACCGGCTACAGTGCTTTCGTAGTCCATCGTCAGGGTATAGGTGGCGTATTCTTCCAAGTTGGTAATTTTGGTGTAAACGCTGGTGTTGTTATTGGCTACCTGTACCGGAATGGTTATTTCACCATTTGCACCGGTAAAGGTGCGAGCACCGGTTACTTGTGGCATATCGTACCAAATTAACGTAGGAATATTTTGCGCGATGCGGTCTTCTTCGGTTTCTTCCTCCAGCACCAGTGAGAAATTTGAAAGGGTGATGGCTCCATTTCCGTTTAATACGCGAAAGACCAAAAAGTATTCGGTTTCGTTAGTGGTGGAAAAAGAAATGGCATAGGTTCCATTGTTGGCAACCGGTTTTCCCAACAGGGGACTTTGCGCCGTATCCAAGTACCAAGCACTGGTGAAGGTTGGTGCATTGTCTGTCGCGGGTGTAATGCCTGAAAGGCCGGTTTGCACCGAACCGCTCGTCACCGAGCTGCTGTAATTCATAGTAAGCGTATAGTTGGCGTTGGGTTGTAAATCAGTTAGTTTTCGATAAACGCTGGTGTTATTATTGGCTACCTGTACCGGAATGGTGACCGAACCGTTGGACCCCTTAAAGGTTGGGGCACCGCTTACCTGCGGTTTGTCATACCAGATGCCATCAGCAATATTTTCGGTGTCAACATCCGAGATTTCAAGAGAAGAAGTTTTGGTCAACACAAAGTTGGAAAGGGTAATGGCACCATTTCCGTTTAATACGCGAAATACTAAAAAATAGTCCATTACAGTGCCTGCGGTAGTAAAGGTAAGGGTGTATTTTCCGTCAGAGGCGACCGGCTTTGCTAATAAGGGGTTTTGAGCTGTGTCAAGATACCAAGCACTGGTGAAAGAGGGCTCCTCATCGGTTGCCTGTGTTATGCCTGAAAGACCGGTTTGTACCGATCCACCGGCCACCGTACTGGTATAATTCATTGTCAAGGTGTAGGTGGTAAAGGTTTCTAAACCGGTGATTTTTCGGTAAACACTGGTATTGTGGTTGGCGACTTCTACCGGAATGGTGACCGAACCGTTGGAACCCGTAAAGGTTGAACTACCGCTTACTTGCGGTTTGTCGTACCATGTTCCATTGGCAATTTCGGGGCCGGTTGGGACTGCGGAGGCGTAGGTGATGGGTGCGGCAAAAACCACACCAATCATTAAGATAAGAGAGAGAACAATGGCGATTGGTTTTTTCATAACATAAACACCTTCTTTTTGATTTTTTTAACATTAAAGAACAAAAAAATACGGCCGTAAAAGTCTTGTCCCATAATATTTGAGCGAATTATATCAAGTGGTTTCTTCCTTGTCAAGAAAATTTTGTCGAATAAAAAATATTCATTTTTGTATAAAATGGATATCAAGTTTTTTCCAAAACAAAAATTCTTTTTTCGGTTTTTTTGCTTCTTCGGACTGATTCTATTGTGAAAATGTTCATAAGGGAAAATTTCACAAAAAACCCCACGCTTGCTTATTGCACAAGTGTGGGGGTTTTGTGAAAGAATGACGAAAAGGTTCGCAAATTCTTATTGATCAAATAAATGAAAACATATATTCGCATATAAAACAAGATGTGTTCCGTATTTCCATAAGGGCACATATTTCCGTGACGGCAGGTCATACAACAAGCAATCTTAACATTGGTAGGAAGTTTCATTTTCAAATCCGCAAGGGTATCTGTCCGGAGGTAATCTGTGCCTTTTCCTTTGTACTCGTTTTCGTTATAGCATAAAGTGATTTCAAAGGAGGGGTTTGATATAACTTCCGTGTAATCGTAAACAATTTGTATAGGAGCAAACGCTTTTCCGGCAGGAGTGAGCAACGGTGCTTCGCACTTCAAAACCTTTTTCATTTCCCATTCTCCTTTGCGGTGTTAATGGAGGAGATGAGCATAACACGAATACTTGTACAAGCAGAATCAAGGGATCTATATTCTTCTTCGGATATATAATTTGTTTTGAACAGCAATTCTAACCAATATCCGGTTTCATTTGCTTCTTTAAGGGCAATCTGCAATTTTGCAATAAAATCGGCTTTCCCGTGGGCATACTGCGCTTCTCGAATGTTTGCGCCGATTGATGTGCCACTCCTGCCGATTTGGTTGGAAATGATGGATTCCCGCTTTTCTTTCAGGTGTTTGACGAGGTTAATAATTGACACCGCAAAATCCATAGACTGTGTTCTTAATTTGCTTTCGGACATAATGACACCTCCAGTTTATACATATTGTACCAGAAAATGTCGGTGTTTTCAATATTCCGTGAAGTTTGGGCTTTGCCCAAGTGAAGCAGCGGCATTTCCGCTGTGAAGTATTGCGCTTTGTGCAAAGTGAAGTTAAGTGTGCCACTCACGCCCGCAGGCACTACACGATGCGCAGCATCGCTTCACGCACCGAAGGTGTGCTTATCGTACCGCAAGGCACACTTAGTTGAAAAGAAACACCATTTGTCCGGTAGACAAATGGTGTTTCTTTTCTGGTGGAGACGGGTGGACTTGAACCACTGACCCCCTGCATGTCAAGCAGATACTCTAACCAGCTGAGCTACGCCTCCATTTAATATGTGAAAAAGTGACTAACCCTATTTAACCACAAACGGGGTTAAAATGCAAGTATTATTTTTTATAAAAAGTTGAAAACTGAAAAAATAAGGAAAATTCGCCAAAAAAGACAAGAGAAATTTTCAAATCTGCTTTACTTTTTTAAAAAAATGCGGTAAAATATCTTTATATGTATAAGGGAAGTTCTATGCTTTTAAGATAAGTGAAAGGGGGAAAACCGTTGGCCAGAGAAACCATTGTGGTGAAAGGGGCGCGTGAGCACAATTTAAAAAATGTGGATATTGAAATCCCACGCGATAAACTGGTGGTCTTCACCGGTCTTTCCGGCTCGGGCAAATCCTCCCTTGCGTTTGATACCATTTATTCCGAGGGGCAGCGGCGATATATGGAGTCGCTTTCTTCATATGCCCGTATGTTTTTGGGGCAGATGGAAAAACCTAACGTTGATCGCATTGAGGGGCTTTCTCCCGCTATTTCCATTGACCAAAAAACCACCTCGAAAAACCCGCGTTCTACGGTGGGCACCGTAACCGAAATTTACGATTATTTGCGGTTGTTGTTCGCCCGTGTCGGCTTACCGCATTGTCCGATTTGCGGCCGCGAAATCAAGCAACAGTCGGTTGACCAAATAGTGGATAAAGTGTTGGAATTGCCGCTTGGTACTCGCATTCAAGTAATGGCACCGATTGCTCGCGGCAAAAAGGGCGAGTATGTGAAAGAACTGGAAAAAGCGAAACGTTCCGGTTATGTTCGCGTACGAATTGACGGTATTGTATACGATTTGGCCGAGACAATTAAACTGGATAAAAATATCAAGCACACCATTGAAATTGTGGTAGATCGATTAGTGATAAAAGAAGGAATTCGTTCGCGGTTGACCGACAGTTTGGAAACCGCCGGCGATCTTTCGTCGGGATTGATGTTGGTTGATGTCGTCGACGGGGACGAGATGCTATTCTCCCAAAACTATGCCTGTCCTGAACACAATATCAGCATTCCGGAACTGTCGCCCCGTATGTTCTCCTTTAACAATCCCTACGGGGCTTGTCCAACCTGTACCGGCCTAGGTGTATTTCTAAAGGTCGATCCCGATTTGCTCATCCCCGACCCAAAAAGGTCTTTGATGGATTATGCCATTAAGGCCAGTGGTTGGGGGGTTCATCCCTTTGGAGGTGGCGATGGCGAAACCATTGCGGCTTCGTATTATAAGGGCATTGCCAATCATTTCGGGTTCGATGTAAACCTTTCTTTTGAGGAGATACCCAAAGCGGCACAAAAGGTGATTTTGTATGGCAGCGGCAAGAGTAAAATTAAGTTTACCCGCAATAGTGAGTGGGCGGGCGGTGAATATTCAGCCGTTTTCGAAGGAGTTATTCCGAATTTAGAGCGCCGCTATAAAGAAACCTCCAGCGACTGGGCGCGCAGTGAAATTGAACAGGTGATGAGTGAGTGTGATTGCCCGGACTGCAAAGGAAAACGTCTACGTCCCGAGGCATTGGCCGTTACGGTAAACGGTAGAAACATTGATGATGTTTGTCGCTTTTCGGTTGAGGATGCATTGGCGTGGTTTTCTCAGATATCCTTTTCAAACCGAGATGAACGCATTGCCGGGCCCGTTGTAAAAGAGATCTGTAACCGACTGTATTTTTTGCAAAGTGTTGGCCTTTCCTATTTAAGTCTTTCGCGTGCGGCCGGTAGCCTTTCGGGGGGAGAGAGTCAGCGGATTCGCTTGGCAACCCAAATCGGCTCTTCCTTAATGGGTGTTTTGTATATTTTGGATGAACCGAGCATCGGCTTGCACCAACGTGACAACGAAAAATTGTTGGCCACCTTAGCGCATCTGCGTGATTTGGGTAATACCTTGATTGTAGTGGAACACGACGAAGAGACTATGTTGGCGGCCGATTATTTGGTGGATATTGGGCCGGGGGCCGGTGTGCACGGCGGCGAAATCGTCTGTGCCGGCACTCCAAAAGAAGTTATGGCTTGTACCAAATCGATCACCGGCGATTACCTTTCGGGTCGGCGGAGCATTCCGGTACCGCAAACCCGCCGTAAAGCAGAAAAGGGGTATTTAAAGGTTATTGGTGCCACCGAAAATAATTTACAAAATATCGATGTGGAGATTCCGCTTGGTTGCTTTGTGGCTGTGACCGGCGTATCGGGATCGGGTAAATCTTCTTTGGTCAACCATATTATTTATCAAAAACTGGCGGCCGAATTGATGGGGGCTCGTAAATTTGCCGGTAAACACAAAAAAATCGAAGGGATCGAGCGGCTGGATAAGGTGATTGATATCAACCAATCTCCCATCGGACGTACGCCTCGTTCAAATGCCGCCACCTATACCGGTGTATTTAACGATATTCGTGCCTTGTTTGCGGATACGAAAGACGCTAAAACAAAAGGATATAATGCCGGTCGATTCTCCTTTAATGTTAAAGGAGGAAGATGTGAGGCCTGCCAGGGTGACGGCATTCTGAAAATTGAAATGCATTTTCTGCCCGACGTTTACGTTCCGTGTGAAGTGTGTGGCGGCACACGCTATAACCGTGAAACCTTAGAAGTAAAATACAAGGAAAAAAACATTTACGATATATTGGAAATGACGGTAGAAGAGGCAACCGCCTTTTTCGCACCGATTCCAAAAATTCATCGCAAACTCAAAACCTTAGCGGATGTTGGGTTGGGGTATATCAAATTGGGACAACCGGCAACCACCCTTTCGGGCGGGGAGGCGCAACGCGTGAAATTGGCGAGTGAACTCTCCAAACGAGCGACCGGCCGCACCATCTATATTTTGGACGAGCCGACTACCGGTCTCCACACCGCCGATGTACACCGCTTATTAGAGGTGTTACAGAAGTTGGTGGATTCCGGAAATACTGTTTTGGTTATTGAGCACAATCTGGATGTCATTAAAACGGCGGACTATATTATTGATTTGGGACCCGAAGGAGGCGATCGTGGTGGTTTGGTGGTTTGCACCGGCACACCCGAAGAGGTAGCAAATTGTCCTGCTTCGCACACCGGTCGTTTTTTGAAAAAGGCGTTAAAATAGTTTACACATTATTCAAGCATCATCGCAATTGATCTGCTACAATACCTTGTGTGTTAAAAAAAGGGGGGAGAAGCTTGTTTGGTTACGTGAAGGCCTATAAACCGGAACTTCGTATAAAAGAATATGATTTTTATAAAGCGGTTTATTGTTCGCTCTGCCGTGACCTCGGTAAAAAGTACGGCGTAATTTCCCGTTTTTTTCTGAGCTATGATTTCACCTTTTTAGCGCTCTTATATTTATCCCTGCGGGATGACTGTGTTACAATTGAAAAAAAAGCTTGTGTTTGCAACCCCTTAAAATCGTGTCAATATCTAAAGGGGGGCGGTTTGCCTGACCTACCGTCAGCCGCTGCTCAACTTATGCTTTATGCTAAGCTGGAAGACAACATTGCGGACGAGGGTTGGTTCAAAGGATTGGGCTGTCGTTTTTTGCGACTCTGCTTGAAAAAAGGGTATCGTAAGGCGGCTGCCGCCTTTCCCGATTTGGATGGATGGATAAAAGAGTATATGACAAGGCAGCGAGAAGTGGAAGCACAATACAATCAAAATCTTGATGCCGCGGCTGACCCTACTGCCACAATGCTTTCTCGCTTGTTTTCTCTTTGCGCAGTGGGAGGGGAAACTCGCGCCCTCGAGCGGCTGGGATATTGTATGGGGCGCTGGATTTATTTGATGGATGTCGGTGTAGATTTGGCTGAAGATTTAAAAAAAAGGCGATACAATCCTTTAAGCGAAGAAGCCAAACATCAAGCCGACTTAACCGCCTTTTTAAAAGAGCGGCTTTTTGCCGAACTCAATATTTGCATTACCGAGGCGACCAAATCCTTTGAATTGTTGGATATGATGCGGTTTAAAAACATATTGGGAAACATTCTTTACGTGGGACTGGAAGACAGTCAAAAACAGATTTTTTCGAAGGAGAAACAGACAGTATGAGAGACCCTTATGAAGTGCTCGGTGTAAGCAAAAACGCCACCGAAGAAGAAATTAAAAATGCCTATCGTGATTTGGCGCGCAAATATCATCCCGACCATTATGTCGACAATCCTTTGTCGGAATTGGCGCATGAAAAGATGAAAGAAATCAACGAAGCCTACGACCGAATTATGAATAGTCGTCGCCATCGAAAAAATTCTTCAAGTGGGGGCCAAACCTATGGCGGAAGCGGTCATTTTGTGGATATTCGTTCCCTAATTTCTTCCGGTAAGGTGGAGGAGGCGCAGGAGTTGTTGGATGGTATCCCTCTCGAACAACGTAATGCCGAGTGGTATTTTTTAAATGGAACGGTTCTGTACCGTCGAGGATGGTTTGATAATGCTTTTACCAGCTTCGCAACGGCCTGCCGGATGGATCCCTCGAACCCCGAATATCGTGAAGCTTTTTCTCGTATGCAGTACAATCGCGGAACACAAGGCTTTGCGCGCAACCCTTATCGTTCCTCCGGTAATATGGGTGGAAATTGCGATGCCTGTGATGTTTGTAATTCACTAATTTGCGCCGACTGTTGTTGTGAATGTATGGGCGGCGATTTGATTCGATGCTGTTAGTATGAAAATCAAATATATTAGTTTTTGTGGTATGATGGCTGCTTTGGCTACCGTTTTGATGTTGGTGGGATATTTTCCGTATCTTACCTACGCGGTGCCATGTGTAGCTTCGCTTCCTATTATGATTGTAGTGATTGAACTCGATAAAAAATCCGCTTTTTTCACCTATTTGGCCTCATTGCTTCCGGTTTTCTTATTTTGTGAGCCGGAATCCAAAATGGTGTATGTATGTCTTACAGGCGTTTATCCTGTATTAAAGGCACTTTTTGAATCGGGTAAAAATTGGCTGTTGGAGTGGATGTTGAAACTGGCCTTTTTTGCGGCGGGGACCGGCCTAATTTATCTGCTTTCTACTTATTTGTTCAGCATTTCTTTTTCAGATTTGGGTGAATTTGGCCGTTATGGGGTTTTCGCCTTTCTTTTTGTTGCCCTTTTGGTGTTTATCGCTTATGATTTTTGCATTTTCAAAATGGCCGAATTTTATCTTTATCGCTTTCATTCGTTGGTAAAGAGAATGTTGAAATGAGGAAATAAGAATGACCGATTCTGTCTATATCATCGGCGGTGGTGCGGCAGGTTTATTGGCGGCCGTTACGGCAGCGAAACGCGGCTATGACGTTACCGTTTTAGAAAAAATGCCCCGTCCTGCTCGAAAGTTAATGATTACCGGTAAAGGGCGTTGCAATCTAACCAACGCAACCGATTTAAATGGTTTGGTGGCGAACACCTGCCACAACGGCCGATTTTTATACTCAGCCTTTTCGACTTTTTCGGCCGAGGATACTATGGACTTTTTTGAAAAGGCCGGCGTACCTCTAAAAATCGAGCGTGGCAATCGTGTCTTTCCGGTTTCGGATAAATCGGTGGATGTTGTTGATGCTTTGGTACAAGCGGTAAAGGCGGCCGGTGTTAAGATTTTTTGTAAAGAGGTAGTTAAAATTGTGGCCGACCATGGAGAAATACAGGGGATCACCTGTGCCGATGGTACCCATTATTCCACCCGCTTGTTGATTTTAGCTACCGGCGGTGCTTCTTATCCAACCACCGGTTCCACCGGTGATGGCTATCGCTTTGCGGCCCAGTTGGGACATACCGTATTGCCTATTCGTCCCTCTTTGGTTCCCTTGGAGATTCACGAGGGATTTTGCAGCACATTAACGGGTTTGAGTTTGAAAAACGTAACCCTGACCGTACGTGGAAAAAATGAAACCTACTTTACAGCGCAGGGGGAAATGTTGTTCACCCATTTTGGCATTTCGGGGCCATTGGTTTTAAGTGCTTCGGCGGTGATTCCCGACGATGTTTCGCAAGATTGTCAGGCCTTGATTGATTTCAAACCTGCCTTGTCGAAAGAACAGTTGGACCGTCGTTTGCTGCGTGATTTTCAAACCCGCCAAAACAAGGAAATGGCTCATGCGTTGGATGATTTACTGCCCCGCAAGGTAATTCCTGTTGTTTTGTCGGCGGCCGGTATTGACCCCGCTACCAGGGTGAATTCGTTGCCCAAAGGAAAACGATCGGCTTTGGTGGATACTTTCAAAGCTTTTCCCCTTACCGTAACCGGTTTTCGCCCCTTTACCGAGGCAGTCATTACGCGTGGCGGGGTTTCGGTTAAAGAGATTGACCCCAAAACGATGGCTTCGAAATTAGTAAAAGGGCTTTCCTTTGCCGGTGAGGTGATGGATGTTGATGCATACACCGGAGGGTTTAACCTACAAATAGCTTTTTCTACCGGTTATCTGGCCGGTGAATATATTGGATAAAAGGAGAATTTTTATGATTTCGATCGCGATTGACGGCCCTGCCGGCGCCGGAAAAAGCACCCTTGCCAGACGACTGGCCAAACACTTAAACTACATTTATGTGGATACCGGTGCGTTGTATCGAGCATTGGGCTTAAAACTGTTACAAAATCATATCGAGGTATCTGACCTGTCTGCGGTGGAAAATATGTTGGCGCAAACCGAACTCGACCTTTCCTTTGAAAATGGGGAACAGGTGGTTTTGTTGGATGGAAAAAATGTCAACGGACTCATTCGCACTCCCAATGTTTCGATGATGGCTTCTCATTGTTCGGCCGTTTCGCAGGTTCGCGCCTTTTTGTTAGAGATGCAACGCGGCTTGGCGAAACGCCAGTCGGTTGTGATGGACGGACGGGATATCGGTACCGTTGTTCTGCCACAAGCCGAGGTAAAAATCTTTTTGACCGCTTCCGCTTTCGCTCGTGCCAAACGTCGTTTCAATGAATTGGTTGAAAAGGGTGAATCGGTGGATTTTGATGGCGTTTTGGCGGATATTGAACAGCGCGATTATCAAGATTCACACCGTCCGATTGCTCCCTTAAAACAAGCTGATGATGCTGTTTTGGTCGATACCACCGAGTTGGATTTGGATGGTTCTTTTTCGTTGCTTCTTCGTACCGTGGAAGAAAAAATGAAGGAGTGTAGTTAACTTTATGTTATATAACGTATTGCGTTTGTTGCTCTATCCGTTTTTACGATTGTTTTTACGGGTGGAGTACAGCGGAACCGAAAATATCCCAAAAAGGGGTGGCTTTTTGCTTTGTGCTAACCATACATCCATTGCTGATGTACTGGCATTGGCCATTCCGTTTTGGTGCCATATTCGTTATATGGGAAAAGCGGAATTGTTTCGTTTTCCCATCGCTCGATGGTTCTTTCAGGCCATTGGCGGATTTTCGGTAGAACGAGGAAAAGGGGATGTCGGCGCCATTGATAAGGCTTGCCAAGTGGTAGAAAAGGGCGGTGTTCTTGGAATTTTTCCGGAAGGCACACGCTCAAAAACGGGTGAAATTGGACGTCCCAAATCGGGTGCGGCTTTGATTGCGATGCGTACGAAGGCGCCGATATTACCGGTATCCATTCGCTATAGCACCGGCACCTACCGTGCTTTTTGTAAAATAACTATCCGTATTGGAGAGGTTATTCCTTACACCGAGCTATGTGAGGGGGAGAGCCAACGACAAGCCATTCGCCGTGTTTCCCATCAGATGATGGAGGAAATTAAAAAACTTTGGGGGCAAACCAGTTGAAGATAACATTAGCGAAAACGGCCGGTTTTTGTTTTGGTGTAAACCGAGCAGTAGATATGGTAGAAGGTCTGGTGGCGCAGGGAGAAAAGGTGTGCACGTTAGGCCCCATTATTCACAATGTTCAGCTGGTGACCGCGTTGGAGAAAAAAGGCGTTCGCATTATTGAACGTCCCGATCAAGCCAAGGAATATGAAGTGTTGGTGATTCGTTCCCATGGGGTTGCGGAAGAAGTATTGACCGAGAGTGGACGCTATGCCAAACGGGTGGAGGATGCTACCTGTCCGTTTGTGGATAAAATTCATCGCATTGTGAAAGAGCGATCGAAAGCCGGCGATATTATTTTGCTGGCCGGAGATGAAACCCATGAGGAAGTTATCGGCATTCGTGGCCACATTTCGGGTGTTTCTTATGTTTTTTCGAATGAGGAATCGCTTGAAAATCTATTAAAATTACACCCTGAACTTCAAAATCAAGCAATCTCAGTCGTCGCACAGACAACATTTCACGAAAAAATATGGAAAAAAACTGAAAAAATTTTAAAAAAGGTATGTACAAACGCGACGATTTTTGATACAATATGTAATGCTACTTCAAAACGGCAGTCCGAAGCGGCTGCTCTTTCGGATGCGTCCGACATTATGATTGTTGTGGGCGGGCGTCATAGCTCCAATACCAATAAGTTGTTTGCTATTTGCCAAGAGCATTGTGCAAAAACACATCTTATCGAAACGGCTGATGAGGTGCAACCGGATTGGTTTTTTGGGGCCGAACAAGTTGGAGTGGTAGCGGGCGCTTCTACGCCTGCGGGTATTATAAAGGAGGTCATTACCATTATGACAGAGCAAATTAAATCCACTGATGAGATGAATATCGGTGCAGAAATTTCGGACGATATGTCCTTTGAGGAGGCACTGGAACTTTCACTCAGCAGTCTAAATACAGACCAGAAAGTGCGTGGCGTCGTTCTTGCGGTTGGCCCTACCGAAATTCAGGTAGATATCGGCCGCAAACAAACCGGTTATGTGCCGGCTTCGGAATTTTCTTACGACCCCAATGTGAAATTGATGGAAGCCGTTAAGGTCGGCGATGAGTTGGACCTTATTGTAATGAAAACCAATGACCAAGAAGGCACCATTATGCTTTCTAAACGCCGTTACGATAACATTGCCAACTGGGATACCATTGTGGAAGCCGGTGAAAATGGCACCGTGTTGGAAGGTGTTGTAACCGAAATTATCAAGGGTGGTATGATTGTTACGGCTCTTGGTTTCCGTGTATTTGTTCCCGCTTCGCAAGCTACCGTCACTCGTGGTGAAGAGTTAGAACCCTTAAAAGGTCAAACGGTTCCCTTTAAAGTTTTGGAAATTGGCCGTCGCCGTCGTGTGATTGGTTCGGTGCGTGCCGTTCTCAGCGAAGCCCGCAAAGAGCAAGAGGCCAAATTCTGGGAAAGCATTGCCGTGGGAGATGTTTTCAACGGTGTTGTTAAATCCTTGACCGGTTACGGTGCTTTTGTTGATTTGGGCGGTGTGGACGGAATGGTTCACATTTCGGAACTTTCTTGGCAGCGCATTAAAAATCCGGCTGAGGTGGTAAGCGTTGGTGATACCATTGAAGTTTACATTAAGGATTTAGATACCGAGAAAAAGAAAATCTCACTTGGCTACAAAAAAGCCGAAGACAATCCTTGGACCGTTTTCAAACGTGATTATGCTGATAAAGAAGTGGTAAAAGCCACTATTGTTAATATGACGGCTTATGGTGCTTTTGCTCGTATTATCCCCGGTGTGGATGGTTTAATTCACATTTCGCAAATTGCCAATCGTCGCATTGACAAACCGCAAGACGAACTGCAAATCGGCCAGGAGGTTGAGGTGAAGATCATCGGTATCGATGAAGATAAAAAACGCATCAGCCTTTCGATTCGCGCCTTGTTAGAACCGGTTGCCGAAGAAGTTGTGGCTGAAGAAGCTTCGGTTGTTGAAGCAGCCGAAGAGGTTGTAACGGAAGAAACTCCGGTTTCCGAAGTAGCTCCTGCAGTGAAAGAAACGGAAGCGGAATAAGTAAAATACATTGTAAAGTGACTGACTTTTTTCAAGAGTCGGTCACTTTTTTCTTATCGAAAAAGTGTTGCATAATAAAATTTCTTTCTGCATATCCATTTACAAAAGAGCGAAATCGCGGCGACCTATGGTTTTGCCGCATAATGGAGGAAGGAATATGACCAACACAAGCATTTATCAAGACATTGCGGCCCGCACCGATGGCTCTATTTTTTTAGGGATTGTTGGGCCGGTTCGCACCGGAAAATCCACCTTTATCAAGCGCTTTATGGATACTTTGGTGTTGCCGAATATAGCGGGGGGATATCAGCGCGAACGGGCAAACGATGAACTGCCGCAATCCTCTTCGGGACGAACCATTATGACCACCGAGCCTAAGTTTATTCCCGAAAAGGCGGCAAAAATTTGTTTAGAAGACTCGTTGGAATGTGAAGTTCGTTTAATTGACTGTGTCGGTTACATTGTTCCCAGTTCGCTTGGTTATATTGAAGGCGACCAACCCCGTATGGTGAAAACCCCGTGGTATGAGGAGGATATACCCTTTAATATGGCGGCCGAAATCGGGACTAAAAAGGTTATTACGGAGCATTCTACCATTGGCTTGGTTGTTACCACCGATGGAAGCATTAGCGATATTCCCAGAGAAGAATATGCCGAAGCCGAAGAGCGAGTGATCGCTGAACTTAAAGAGATTCAAAAGCCTTTTGTGGTATTGCTTAATTGCATTTATCCAAAATCGGACAGTGCCGCCGTTTTGGCGAAGGAGCTTAGTGAAAAATACGGCGTTCCGGTTATTCCGGTTAACTGTTTGGAGTTGGATGAGGCGGATATTTCTGACATTTTGGCGCGTTTACTATTTGAATTTCCGGTTAAACAAATTACGGTACAGTTGCCGGCTTGGGTATGCTCTTTGGAGAAAAGCCATCCGCTGAAAAGCAATGTTTATCAGTTGGTGCAAAAAACGGCCGAACCTATTTCGCATATTCGTGAAGTGAAGTTGTTACAACAGGCCTTCGAACAAAGTGACCAGATGGAAGGATGCAACATTAAGCGCATTGATTTAGGCACCGGTAAGGCTGAAATTAAGGCCGAAGTTAAACGAGATTTGTTCTTTGAAATTGTTTCGGATACGACCGGTATGACGGTGGCAAACGACCGCGAACTACTTCGTTCATTGACCGAACTCAGCCAGATGAAAAAAGAGTATATGCGCATCAAAGATGCTTTGGATGAGGTGGAGGCAACCGGTTATGGTATTGTAATGCCCGGCATTGAAGAACTTTCGTTAGAAGAGCCGGAAATTATGCGGCAGGGGGGACGGTTTGGTGTCCGCTTGCGCGCTTCAGCCCCGTCGTTACACATTATGAAGGCCAATATTACCACCGAAGTCAGTCCCATAGTTGGAAGCGAAAAGCAATCGGAAGATTTGGTGATGTATTTGCTGAAGGAGTTTGAAGAAAACCCGTTGCAGATTTGGGATTCTAATATTTTCGGAAAAAGTCTTCACGAGTTGGTCAATGAAGGATTGCACACCAAGTTAGCTTGTATGCCTCAGGATGCGCGATTGCGTATGCAGGAGACCATTGAGCGGGTGATTAATGAGGGTTGCAGTGGTTTGATTTGTATTATTCTATAAACAAGAAGGTGCTTTTTTGTTCGGTTGGACTTGAAAGCGCCTTCTTCTTTGTTTTGTGGCAAACTTTTTATAATATTTTCGCCGAATTTTGCGAAAACTATTGCAAAATTCCAAGGAATCTAATATAATATTAAAATAGTATTATTATGTTCGGTTTTTGTGTCCATTGACCGATGGATAAGCATTTAAATTACAAGAGGTTAGTGAGAGGTTAGTGTAATATGGCTGAGAATAAAAAATTGGTGCAAGATATCACTGCAATGGATGAGGATTTTGCAAAATGGTATACCGATATTGTAAAAAAGGCAGAACTGATTGATTATACCAGCGTAAAGGGCTGTATGGTTATTCGCCCGTATGGGTATGCGATTTGGGAACATATACAACGTATTTTAGACGGTATGTTTAAACAAACCGGGCATGAAAATGTGTGTATGCCGATGTTTATTCCCGAAAGTTTGTTGCAAAAGGAAAAGGACCACGTGGAGGGTTTTGCACCCGAAGTGGCTTGGGTGACTCACGGGGGTAGTGAACCACTGGAAGAGCGCCTTTGTGTTCGGCCGACTTCCGAAACGCTTTTTTGTGAGCATTATGCCAATATTATTCAATCTCATCGCGATTTACCCAAACTTTATAACCAATGGGTGAGTGTAGTGCGTTGGGAAAAAACCACCCGTCCCTTCTTACGTTCGAGGGAGTTTTTGTGGCAAGAAGGGCATACCATTCACGCCACGGCCGAAGAGGCGGTGCAAGAAACCGAACGGATGTTGGACGTATACGCCGAATTTTGTGAAAAATACTTGGCAATGCCGGTGATTAAAGGCCGCAAGACCGAAAGTGATAAATTTGCCGGTGCCGAAGCTACCTATGCAATTGAAGCCTTGATGCACGACGGTAAGGCATTGCAGGCCGGTACTTCTCACTATTTTGGCGATGGTTTTGCCAAGGCCTTTGGTATTCAGTATACCAATAAAGAGAATCGATTGGAATACCCTCATCAAACCTCTTGGGGGGTTACCACCCGTTTAATCGGTGCCATCATTATGACTCACGGGGATGACAACGGCTTGGTATTACCGCCCGCCGTAGCTCCCACTCAATTGGTAATCGTTCCCATCGCTTCGCATAAACCCGGCGTACTGGAAAAAGCCGCCGAATTAGAAGATAAATTGCGCTCTGTTTGTCGCGTGAAAACGGATAAGAGCGACCAATCACCCGGTTGGAAATTTGCCGAACACGAAATGAAGGGTGTTCCGCTTCGTTTGGAAATCGGTCCAAAGGATATTGAAAAGAATCAGTGTGTTGTGGTTCGTCGCGATAATCGAGAAAAGTATTTCATTTCGTTGGACGCGTTGGAAACCGAAATTCCGAAATTGTTGGAAGCTGTACATAACGGCCTTTATGAAAAAGCCTTGGCCAATCGTGAAGCGCGCACCTATACGTGTATCAATATAGAAGAAATTCAAAAAGTCTTAGCCGAAAAAGGTGATGGCTTTATTAAAGCAATGTGGTGCGGCGAAGAAAACTGCGAGGATGAAGTGAAAGCGCAGACCGGTGTTGGCTCACGTTGCATCCCGTTTGAACAACAAGTTCTTTCTGAAAAATGTGTTTGCTGCGGTAAACCGGCGAAAGCAATGGTTTACTGGGGCAAAGCCTATTAATGAGGAGACGTTTTAAATGAATTTCCTTTCAAAACAATTATTTGCTGTTGTTTTTTCTTTGCTTTTATTGTTGGGAATGAGTGTAGGAGTTTTGGCAACCGGAACACCGGCGGAGAGTAGCTCCTCCCAAGTTTCCCCGGTTTCTTCGGAGATGAGCTCTTCGGAAGAAACCAGTTCGGGAGAGGTTTCCTCGGAAACGGTTTCTTCGGAGGAAAGTGATGTCAGTTCTACCCTTAGTGAGGAGAGCTCTTCGATGGAGTCCATCCCTTCGGCTACGGTAAGCACATCCTCTACGGCTTCTCAAAATGGGACAACCTCCAGCAGGGGACAAAGTGGAGGCAATCCAATTATTTACACCAGCAACGGCGGTTCGTTTTATATCGAGGGTGGTACCGGGTTTGCCGGCGGTGATGAAAACACTGAGGCTACCAATTCGACCCAGAGCAGTTCTGACAAAAAAGATTCGGACAAAAAAGAATCCAAAAGCATCACGAAACTATTTTTTGTTTTTCTTTGGATTCCCGTTGTTTTGGTTTTGGCTTCCATCATTGCCCTGATTTACGTAAATCGTAAAGGTAATTCCGAAAAAGCATCGTCGGGAGAGGACGAATTCACCAACTTAAACGACTTGGCCTCGCGCGGGAAAACAAAAAACACCAAACGACAGGATGAAAAGGAGCGTCACCGTCGTCGTACCAATATTTATCGTCCAAGAGATTAGGCTCGAATTAAAATGAGGAGAGAAGGATTTTTTATGAAACAAACAATTTCTGCTGTTTTAGCCTTTTTATTAATGATTTCTTGCTTTTTTGCGGCGGGATGCAAAGCAAAGCCGTATCAATATCAATATGAGAAATACATTACCCTGCCGGCGTATGAGAGTTTAAAACTCGATACGGAAGACCTTTCGTATCAGATGGGATTGGCCTATAAGAATTATTCGAACTTATCCCAACTGGATATGGACGATATGATTACCCAAACCGAACTCAAAAAAGGAAAAGTTCAAATTTTAGACAACGTTAACATTGACTATGTAGGCCGTAAAGACGGCGTTGCTTTCGAGGGCGGCTCTGCAAAGGGATATGATTTACTGATTGGTTCTTCCAGCTTTATTTCCGGCTTCGAACTTGGTTTGGTGGGAGTAAAAATCGGCGATACTGTGGAACTTCCTCTCACCTTTCCCGAAAATTATCATTCAAAAGAGTTGGCCGGTCAAAAGGTCGTCTTTACCGTAACGGTGAATCGTTTGAATCGCCCAATCATTTCCCCCATTACGAAAGAAGTTGCGCAAGAAATGGGCTATCTTTCGGCTGAGGATTATCACGAAAGATTGGAAAACGAATATTTTTCTGAAATGGTTTGGAAAAAGTGCGTCGAGCAAACTACCGTTCACCAATATCCCGAAAAGGAAATCAATACCTATTTAGATTCTCGCATTGAACAGTTGCGTCAACAAGCTGAGGCCAACGCGGTTACTTTGGAAGATATGTTGGCTGCTTATCAAATGACCGAAGAAGACTATCGCGGACAGTTGATGCCGAATGCTGAAAGTACGGTTTTGCAAAATATGATTTGCTATGCCATTGCAAAAAAGGAAAATATTGTTATCAGCAAGGAAGAAATTAAAAAACACACCCAAACTTCACCGGATGGTAACACTGTTTCCAAAGATCAAAAACAATCGATTTATGAATCCTTATTGCATACCAAAGTGGTTGAATTTTTAGTAGAAAAAGCAAAAGGATAATACCATTTTTCTTTGTTTCGCAAGAATGATATTAGGAGAAAAGAAATGCGAGTAATTACCGGAAGTGCCAGAGGAAAACGGCTGGTTACGGCCGAAGGAATCCAAGTGCGTCCTACTCCCGAACGGGTAAAAGAGGCTTTGTTCAGCGCCATACAATTTGATTTAGAGGGCCGTCGGGTATTGGATTTGTTTGCCGGCTCGGGTCAATTGGGCATTGAAGCGCTTAGCCGCGGTGCGGCTTCGGCCGTTTTTGTCGACCAAAGTCCCGTTTCGATTGACCACATTCACCGCAATCTTAAAACCACGGGATTGGAAGAACAAGCTAAGGTGATTCGCGGTGACTATGCTGCCGTTTTGATGGGCCTGACCGAATTGTTTGATTTTGCTTTTTTAGACCCGCCCTATTGCTCAGGTTTATTGGAAAAGGCCTTGTTGTCAGTGCAATCCAACATCAGTGAACACGGCTTGATTTTCTGTGAGCATCCCAAAGAACAAGAGCTCCCCTTGGTAGTAGGGGAATTTGAAATTAAAAAGCAGTATCGCTATGGTAAAGTATTTGTTACGGTCTATCGTAGAAAGGGTGACGTCGATGAATGATATTATTGCTGTTTGCCCCGGTAGCTTTGACCCGGTGACCGTAGGACATATTGACATCATCCGTCGAGCCGCCCAAATGTTTTCGAAAGTTGTTGTGGTGGTGATGAAAAACCGCGACAAATCTCCTAGTTTTTCGATTGTAGAGCGAGAAGAAATGTTACGGCTTGCCACAGCGGATCTTACCAATGTGACGGTGGATTCTTATGACGGATTGTTGGCACAATATACCAAGGAAATTGGTGCAGGTGCCATTGTTAAGGGACTCCGCGCTATGTCGGATTTCGAATACGAATTCCAAATGGCGCTGACCAATAAAAAACTCAACCCATCTACCGAAACAGTCTTTTTTACCACCCGTGCGGAGTATATGTATTTAAGCTCCAGTATGGTTAAGCAAATTGGCAGTATGGGGGGAGATATTTCGGAGTTTGTTCCGAAAAAGATTCATGCAAAAATCGTAGAACGACTGACAGAAAGGAAGTAACCACTATGAACATGGAAGAAATGTTGGAACAAATTGATGAGGCGTTGGAGTCGGGTGTAAAATTACCGGGACACAAAACGGTTGTAAATGTGGAGAAAATCCGCGCGATGATTGATGAACTGCGTTTAAATATGCCCAGTGAAATCAAACAAGCAAGAGGCATCGTTGCCGATCGTGCCGACATCATTACCACGGCAAAAAAAGAAGCTGATTCGATTATTAGAAATGCTGAGGAGCGCGCCAAAGCTTTGATTGCGCAAGAAGAAATTACCCGTTTGGCCCAAGAAAAAGCCGGCGAGATTATTTCGGCCTCGCAAACCAAAAGCCGCGAAATGCGCAAAGCCGCACAAGATTTTGTTGACGACTTAATGCGTCGTTGCGACGATGGATTAACGGCCAATTTGGCGGAAATTCGCAAGACACGTGCCTCGCTGAAACAACAAATTCCGCAGGCCAATGCGCAAAAATAGGTAAATCGATTTCAGTTTTGTAGAGGTGTTTTTATGGAATGGATGTCTTTGAATACGTTGCGCGAAAAATTTCTTGCTTTTTATGAGAGCAAGGGACATTTGCGACTTGGTAGTTTTCCTTTGATTCCCAATCAAGACAAGTCGTTGTTGCTCATTAACTCCGGTATGGCACCGATGAAAAAGTACTTTACCGGTGAGGTGACCCCGCCGCGCAAGCGTGTTACGACATGCCAAAAGTGTATTCGCACACCGGATATTGAGTGCGTGGGAAAGACTGCTCGTCACGGTACTTTTTTTGAAATGTTGGGTAACTTTTCCTTCGGTGATTATTTCAAACACGAGGCCACCGCGTGGGCGTGGGAATTTTGCACCAAAGTGCTTGAAATGCCGGTGGAAAAACTTTGGGTTACCATTTACGAGGATGACGATGAAGCCTTTGATATTTGGACCCGTGAGGTTGGTGTTGCCCCCGAACGCATTGTTCGTATGGGCAAAAAAGACAATTTTTGGGAACATGGTACCGGCCCTTGTGGTCCTTGCTCGGAATTGCATTATGACCGTGGCGAGGAATATGGTTGTGGTTCTCCTGATTGCAAAGTGGGCTGCGAGTGTGACCGCTATGTTGAATTTTGGAATCTGGTATTTACCCAATTTGATTCCGACGGGAAAGGCAACTATGCCCCGTTAGAGCATCCCAATATCGATACCGGTATGGGATTGGAACGGTTAGCCTGTATTTCGCAGGGTGTGGATAATATTTTTGAGGTGGATACCATCCAAAACATTATGAAACATCTTTCGAAAATTTGCGGTGTTTCCTATAAAACCAACGAAACAACCGATGTTTCGTTGCGTGTTATCACCGATCATATCCGTTCGACCAGTTTTATGATTGCCGATGGGGTAATGCCTTCCAATGAGGGGCGCGGTTACGTGCTTCGCCGCTTGCTTCGTCGCGCTGCCCGTCATGGACGCTTACTCGGAATGAAACGTCCTTTCCTCAGCGATTTAGTGGATACCGTGGTGGAGGAGAGCAAAGGGGCTTATCCCGAATTAGAAACTCGTAAGGCCCATATTAAAAACGTGGTGGGATTTGAAGAAGCCGGTTTCTTGAAAACCATCGACCAAGGGTTGAATCTGCTTCAAAAATTTATTGATTCGGGGGAAAAGGTGCTTTCGGGCGAGGAAGCCTTTAAACTAAATGATACCTTTGGTTTCCCATTGGATTTAACCAAAGATATTTTGGAAGAAAAAGGAATTTCGGTTGACGAAGAAGGCTTTCAAAAGTGTATGGAAGAACAAAAAAACCGTGCTCGTAATGCTCGAAAAGCGTCGGATACCAATGCCTGGAAGGGAGACGATTCCCTTTTAGAAGGGGTTTCGAATACCTTATTCTCCGGATATACTAAAGTCAAAGATGCTGTCAATATCGTTGCTCTTTTAAGTGAGAATGAGCGGGTTTCTACCGTATCGGAGGGACAAAAAGCGGTTTTCGTTTTGGACAGCACCCCCTTTTATGGGGAAAGCGGCGGTCAGGTTGGGGATACCGGCGTGATTCGTTCCGGTTCTTTTGTATTTCAAGTAGAAAGCGTTTCGAAAAATCTCAATGGTGTTTTTCTGCATACCGGTAAAATGGTAAGCGGTGAGGCAAACATCGGTGAAACGGTCTTTGCCGAAGTACGGGGTGAGGCGCGTTTGGCCATTTGTCGAAATCATACAGCGGCCCACTTGTTGCAGGCTGCTTTGCGTAAAGTGTTGGGCAAACACGTAGAGCAGGCCGGTCAGTTGGTCAACGGAAAAGAAGTGCGCTTTGATTTTACCCATTTTTCAGCTCTTTCGGAAGAGGAACTTGCTAAGGTAGAATCCTTGGTCAATCAAATCATTTTGTCAGCCATACCGGTCAAATCGTGTGAGATGCCGATTGAGGAGGCTAAAAAACTCGGTGCGATGGCCTTGTTTGGTGAAAAATATGGAGATGTGGTGCGTGTGGTTTCGGCCGGTGAATTCTCTACTGAATTGTGTGGCGGTACCCACGTAGACAACACTTCGCATTTGGGATTATTTAAAATCCTTTCTGAGAGTTCGGTGGCGGCCGGTGTACGCCGTATTACCGCCGTAACCGGTAGAGGTGTGCTCTCTTTGTTAGAAGATTATAAACAGTTGGCAGTTGAAACCGCCGCCGAATTAAAGACGGCGAATCTGCATGAATTGCCCTCTAAAGTGGCGCAGTTGGTGGAGGAAGGCAAAGAAAAAGACCGTCGGATTCAAGTGTTAGAGGCCCGTTTTGCCGCCGGTATGGTGAGCGAAATGATGGCTTCGGCCGAGCAAATCGGCGATGTACGTGTCATTGCGAAGGTAATGCCGCATCTGGAGATTCCGATTGCTCGCACCATCTGCGATACCGTTAAGGAAAAATTTGAAGATACCGTTTTGGTGTTGGCTGTGTTAGAGGGGAATAAAATCACCTTTGTATCCGCCTGCGGTAAAAAAGCCATTGCGGCCGGTTGCCATGCCGGCAACCTAGTGCGCGAAGTGGCTAAATTAACCGGAGGTAACGGCGGCGGGCGTCCCGATAATGCGATGGCCGGCGGAAAAGAGCCCGAAAAGGTGAATTATGCCATTTCTAAAGTTTGCGATTTGATAACCGGCCGATAGGAAAAAGGGGGAACCCGAAATGGATTGTCTGTTTTGTAAAATTATTGCGGGAGAAATTCCCAGTCAACGCATTTATGAGGATGAGAGGGTTTATGCCTTTTTAGACATTGACCCCCAAGCTCCCTTTCACGCCGTTATTGTACCAAAAGTACACATTGCTTCGGCGGCCGATATTACTTATGAAAACAGCAGCCTGATTGGCGACGTTTTTGTGGCGGTAGCTAAGATTGCCAAAGAACAAAATTTGGATAACGGTTTTCGCGTGGTGAATAATTGCGGCCGAGACGGTGGACAAACGGTTGGGCACATACATTTTCATTTATTGGCCCGTCGCAATTTAGCTTGGCCACCCGGTTAAGAACGGATCAGTATTTCAACACGAGATATGCGGAAATCCTTCCTTTTCAAATAAGGTTTGGGTCGATCTGTGTCTGCGTAAGAATTAGTGTGGAAAATATGTTTTTTCACCAAAAACGGTTTATGAAAATAGGTTGGATGATAAATGGCGAGAGTGTTGTTTTATACGGGCATTGGGTTGCTTTTGCTTTCGGCGGCACTGTTGTATCTTCCAATCTATTTTTCTATTGTGTTACTTTGTTTTATTCTTGTATTTTTACTCATAATTTTTTGTTTTTCAAAACATTCTTGGTCAAAAGGCATTAAAACGTTGTTATTGATATGCCTTTCCTTTCTTTTGGTTGGCATAGGAACAAAAATTTTAAAAGTTACGCCGGCTGATGAGTTGGCAAATGTCCGTGCTACGGTAGTTGGTCGGGTACAAGACTGGCCGCAACAGTACGAAACATATACGGTGTATCAAATCCGGTCTGAATCTATTTCCGTGATAAAAGAGGATGGAAGTCGAAAAACCGAAGGGATTCCGCAGCAACTGACCTTGCGGCTCAGCGATGTCAACGGCCTGAATTTTACGGTATTTGATGTGGTTGAGATGGAGGTTTCCTTTCTTGAGCCCGATTCGTATACCGTTTCGAATTTGGCCGACGGGATTTATGCCGGCGGTTATATTGAAAAATGCATTGCAATACGTGAAAACCAGCCACCCTTTTACGCTTGCTTTTACTCATTGAAGAAGGCCATTAGTGACATATTATATCGACATTTGCGTTATTCGGATGCGGCTGTTGTTTCTGCCATCTTACTGGGTGAACGAAATGGGTTAACTAACCGATTTGAATGGGATTCTCGTATTACCGGCATTACTCATGCGTTGGTCGTTTCGGGTATGCATCTGGGGATTATCTTCCAGTTGTTTGGCGTTCTATTCGGATTTTTCGGCCTTTCCAAACGATTACGCGCTTTGTTAAAAATTGGTCTACTGTTCGCGCTAATGGCAATTTGCGGGTTTACTCCATCGGTTTTACGCGCCGGTCTTACCTATTTGATTTACGCTTTGGGCGAATGGTTTCATCGCCGTCCTGATGCTTTGAATTCGTTGGGCGCGGCGACCATTCTCATTTTGTTTACGATGCCGTTTGGGGCTGGAAATATTTCGCTGTTACTCTCATTATCGGCCACCTTTGGCTTGCTTTATATATGTCCTATGGTGTATGAGCTCGTTTTACGATTTTTGGTAAAATGGCAGTGGGGGAACAACCGCTTTTGCAGAGGGTTCGTGTTTGCTTTATGTCAAACCTTATCAGCCACCATTACAACGGCGCCGATTTGTGTCTTGTGTTTCGGCTATTTTTCTCTTGTTGCACCGCTAACCAATTTGCTCACAGGTTTTGCCGTAACGGCAATTTTATCCGGTTCTATTCTTACGGTATGTTTGCTTTGTCTGCCATCCGTTTTCCAATCGGCGGCCGCACTACCGATGATATTCATTTCGGTGATGGCGCGCTATCTGGTTTGGGCAGTGACTACCTGCGCGGATGTGGATAATGCGGCGGTTTCGGTAGAACCGACGGCTCTTCTTCCGTGGGGATTTCTTGTTTTGGCTATTTTTGCATTTGGATGGTATCATTATCGACATCCCAAGCGGAAAAAACCAAAAGGAATAGCAATTGTTTGTGTTGTTCTTACATGTTGTTGTTTGGTTTCAAGTGTGGTAATTGGTCTTTCCACCACGCGCCATCAGTTGGCGGTTTGCAGCGTTGGAAACGGTAGTTTGGTGGTGCTGCATTGGAATAATAATTTTGTGGTTATCGGGGCGGGCGACACGGAAAACGATACCTTTTCGGCGCAAAATTATTTATTGACTCGCGGTTCTCACCGAGTGGATTATCTTGTGTTGCCGTCGCTTAAAAAATCAGTTGCCGGCGGCGGACCAAATCTTATTTCACAACTTCAACCGCGGGAAATTGTTTGTTCCAACGACGGTGATTATGCCTTAAAAATGGAACATATTCGCGATCAACGTTTTCATCTTTTTGAAACGAAAACCGTTCTTTCTTTGCGTCCCAATGTCGAGATTATCACCTTGGCTGATGTGGGAACGGTTATCAATCTTCCCAAGGAATCCTTCGTGATATCGGTTGGGAATTCTGCGGAGGATTTACTTCGCTTGGTCGCACATAAAAATCCCGTTTTCATTTGTGACGGAGATATCCCAAGTGATTGGAAAGCTGCCGATTATCGGCAAATTGTGATAAGCGGAAACGAGCAGACGGTAGAATTCTGTAAAAAGAAACTACCGAAAATGAAGGTGCCGATTTTGGATACATCCCAAGAATCGATAACCTTTCGCATTTCGTAACGGAGGTCATTATGATATCAGAAACCGATTTAAAAGCAACCATTTCGGCAGGAAGGCTCAAACCGGTGTATTTGCTATTTGGTAAAGATTCTTTCTTAATTAAGCATTATACCAACCAAATTTCGAAAAAAACGACCGGCGATGCGGTTGATTTGAATCTTTTTTCAATGCCCGAAGAAACGCGATTAGAAGAAATTTATGACCATTTTTACCAACTTTCTTTTACGGGCGATCGCATTTGCGTTACAGTTCCTAATTTTGAGTTCGAAGGATGTTCGCTTGAGACCTTTAAAGATTTGCAAAAAATGGTTGAAAATCCCCCCGACCGTAATGTTTTGGTTTTGTATTACGATGTCAAAGAAATTCTTCGAAAAAAATCCAACCGTTTTTCCAAATTAGCAGCCTCGGTTGAAAAAGGGGGCGGTGTTGTATGCGAACTCAACCATAAAAGTGAAAACGAATTGGTGAAAATGTTGTGCAACGGTGCCGCCAAACGACGGGTTTGTTTGGATAAAACAACGGCAAGGTATATGATTACGGTTTGCTCGAACGATTTGAATATTCTGGTCAATGAATTGGAAAAACTGACCGCCTTTGTTGGGATAGATGGCGTTGTTACCAAACAAACAATAGACGATGTTTGTGTACGTACGCTTGAAACTTCGGTCTATGATATGTCGCGGCATTTGTTGGCCGGTCGGTTGGAACAAGCCTTTTATTTGCTGCATCAGTTAATGGCTGCCGGCATCAGTCCGGCTGAAATACACGGCTTAATAGCATCGGCCTATGTAGATATTTTCTGTGTTAAGGCCGCGCTAGATGCCGGTAGAAATCCCGAAAGTGTGTCGGCTGCTTTGGGCTATACACCCAATCGTTCTTTTTTACTGAAAAATGCCGCACGGGATGCTTCACGCCTTTCCCGAAAGCAGATTGACACCATAATTTATGAGATTATTAACAGTGATGCGGCTGTAAAAAACAACGTAAAAATCGCCGGTGACGGTGCAAAAGTGGCATTGGAAGTTTTGATGACCAAGATTATGAAGACGGCCAATGGAGGCAAAGTATGATTTCGTTGGATATGCCGATAGTGGTAGAGGGAAAATACGATAAAATCAAACTTTCCTCTCTGTTTGATACCCCCATTATTACTACCGACGGATTTGGTATTTTTAAAGATAAGGAAAAATGCGCTCTTTTGCGCCGATTGGCGGGAGAAAAGGGTGTAATTGTGTTGACCGACAGCGACAACGCCGGCGGAATTATCCGCTCTTATTTGAAAAACATTTTAAAAGAAGAACAGATTTATCATGTGTTTTTGCCACGATTAAAGGGAAAAGAACGGCGAAAAGAAAAACCGTCTGCGGAAGGATTGCTGGGGGTGGAAGGGATAGATCATCAAACCATCCTAAAGGCATTTGAACGGTTTATTCCGTCTGAATCCAACCAAAAAAGGCAAGAGATTACCACTGCATTTTTGATGGAACTCGGCCTTTGCGGAGGTTCGGATTCACAAATGCGGCGCCGATATTTGCTGGACCGTTTAGACTTGCCATATGCGATGTCAACTTCAACCCTCAAAAAGATTTTGGCGCAAATTTCAAATCCATCGCAAATACGGGAGATTATGCATTCGTATCGGAGGAATGAGGAATAATGGGGGTAAAAAACAATAAAATTCGCATTTTACAACTACTAAAAATATTGCATCAGAAAACCGACGAAGAACACCCGTTATCGGCGCAGGAATTGATTTCACTGTTAGAGCAAAACGGAACTTCTTGTGACCGCAAAACCATCTACGAAGATGTGGAAGCCTTAACTCTTTGCGGGTATGATGTGCTAAAAACACGAACCCCGAAAAATGGATATTTTTTGGCTAATCGTGATTTCGAATTACCCGAAGTAGCCCTTTTGACCGATGCCGTTCTCGCGGCCGATTTTATCACCAAGAAAAAAACGGCACAACTAGTGAAAAAACTCAAAGGTCTTTTGAATGTCTATCAAGCGGAGGCTTATGCTCGCCGCACCTTTATTGACAACCGCAACAAAGCGGATAATGAAGAGATTTATTACAATATTGATGCGATTGAACGCGGTTTGCAAGAGAAAAAGAAATTGCGCCTAACCTATCTTCGTCACACCTTGCAAGAAGGCAAATACCTTGCCATTCAACCAAAAGAATTGACGGTAAGTCCCTATGCACTTATCTGGGCGGATGACCATTATTATTTAATTGGAAACTATGAAAAATACGATAATTTATTGCATTTGCGGTTGGATCGTATGAAGTCCGTAACTGTCACGGAGGAAGATTATCGCCCGTTTTTTGAGGTCAGTGAATATCGTGATGAATTTAATGTTGCCGACTATGCCGCCAAAGCTTTTCATATGTTCAGTGGAGAGCAGACAGAAATTACACTGGATTGTGACAACGGTATTTTAGAGCAGGTGATTGACCGTTTTTCTGACCGTATTTATATTCGTGAAAATGGAGAAGGTCGGTTTTTATTTGGATGTAATGCCTTTGTTAGTGATGGATTGGCTGCGTGGATTATGCAGTTCGGGGATAAAATGCGGGTAGAACGGCCGGCTGAATTGCAAGAACGTATTATTGCTATGGCCACCGCTGTTTTAAAAAATTATTCCGACGGTGAAAGCGGTCGGTAAATACCGAAAAAAGGTGCTAAATCTTGAGTGGGCCGCATATTGTTTATCAAGAAATCTTTTGGGATGGTGCCTGCTTTGGGAAGAACTGTTTGGATTGTATTGGCTGCGTTATATGGGGTGGTTTATTTGGTGTATGCCGCCAAAACCGGCCATCCCCTTAAAACTATTTTTTCCTTTACGGCCGCTGGTCTTGCTGCGCTGTTTTTGGTTAACATTACGGCGCGGTGGAGCAATGTTTTTATTCCGGTGAACGGATATAGCCTTGGTGTGGCTGCTGCTTTGGGCCTGCCCGGTACGGTGGGATTATTGCTTTTGCAAACCCTTTTTTCCACGCTTTGAAGCTAAAAAATCTGCAAAAGACTTGACAACGGATTCTTTTGCGCGTATAATAACTTAAAACGTAAAACCAATGAGGAAGAGGAGTAGAATGCGTCCTTGCTTTTTAGAGAGCCACAGACGGTGGAAAGTGGTAAGCAAACGTTTTCGAATGGACTTCTAAGGGCAATCCGAACGGTTTATCTTAGTAGGTGCGACGGCATTTCCGCCCGTTATCCGCGGAACGTATATGATTGTATACGAAGAGAGCGCATTCCGTTAGGAATGAATTTGGGTGGTACCGCAGGATTTAACTCTTGTCCCATAGTTGGGATGGGAGTTTTTTATTTTTTAAAGGAGTGCATAACGAATGGGACTTTCACGATGGCGAGGATATAAAAGAATTCTATTGTAGTGTAATATTATTGTAATGAAGATAAAACAGTGGAGGATGTATTATGGTTTTTAATGATGTAAATTTCGATACTTATTTTAAAAACTATCCGGATAAGGACGGATACTTTGGCAAATATGGCGGTGTCTATGTTTCAGAGGATTTGAAAAAAGCTATGAAAGAAATCACTGAGGCTTATTTCACCATTTGCAAATCCAGCAAATTTATCAGCGAATTGCGTCGTATTCGAAAAGAATTTCAAGGCCGTCCCACTCCCATTTCCCATTTAGAACGCCTTTCTACCAAACTTGGCAATGTGCAACTTTATGTCAAACGGGAGGACCTAAACCATACCGGTGCCCATAAATTGAACCACTGTATGGGGGAAGCGTTGCTTGCCAAATATATGGGAAAGAAAAAAGTTATTGCCGAAACCGGCGCCGGCCAACACGGTGTTGCCTTGGCTACAGCGGCGGCCTATTTTGGCTTGGAATGTGATATTTATATGGGTTCGGTGGACATTAAAAAACAAGCACCCAACGTGGCCCGTATGAAGATTCTCGGCGCCAATGTGGTGGAGGTAACGGAAGGTCTTGCCACGTTAAAAGAGGCAGTGGACGCCGCCTTTGCTGCCTACAGTCGCGAATATAAAGATTCGATTTATTGCATTGGTTCGGTGTTGGGACCACACCCCTTCCCGATGATGGTGCGAGATTTCCAAAGTGTTGTGGGCGTAGAAGCCCGCGAACAGTTTTTAGAAATGACGGGTGAATTGCCGGATGCTATTGTAGCTTGTGTCGGCGGCGGTTCGAATGCGGCTGGATTCTTTTCGGGATTTTTAAATGACCATGTTGATATTTACGGCATCGAGCCCTTGGGTAGAGGGGAAACGCTCGGCGACCATGCCGCCAGTTTGAAGTATGGAAGTGAGGGTATTATGCACGGCTTCAATAGTATTATGCTCAAGGATGAGAGCGGAGAGCCGGCACCGGTTTATTCGGTGGCAAGCGGTTTGGACTATCCCTCATCGGGTCCCGAACACGCCTTTTTGCATGACTTGGGGCGCGTGAAATACGACGTGATTAATGACCAAGAAACCATCGATGCATTCTTCACCCTTTCTCGTATGGAAGGCATTATTCCTGCCATCGAAAGTTCGCATGCAGTTGCCTTTGGTATGAAACTTGCCAAGCAAATGCAACATGGTTCAATTCTGATTAACCTTTCGGGTCGCGGCGATAAAGATATGGATTATATTATTGAAAAATACGGTATCCGCTGATTGGTAAATGACAAGGCATTATGGACAAATGGTAAATTTTGTCCGTAATGCCTTTTTTCCCTTGATAGAGAGAATAAAATGTGGTATCATAAAAGAAAATGGAAGGGAGTATCGTTATGGATATTTTTTGCGAACAGTTGATTAAAATCCGTAAAACACCAAAAGAATATGCTGTGGTTTCCTTAATTTGGTTGGCGGCATTTTCGCTTGTGTATTTGTTGGTTTTGGCCAGTTTAAAATTCCCGTTTTTAATGGCCGTTTTACTGCTGGCAGTTTTCGGCGTTTTCTATGGGGCGGTGCAACTCAGCAAACGGCTTTCTATAGAGTATGAGTATATTGTGGTGAATCGCGATTTAGATGTGGATAAAATTATTGCTAAGAGTAGCCGAAAACGATTGGTTAATGTAAAACTTGGCGAAGTGGAAGAGTTTGGTTGTTATGATGAAACGGCCAAAGCAAGACTCAATAACCGAAATTTTGACGTTCGGTTTTTCTGTTGTAATGTGGGGGATGAGGCCGAGTATATGGTTTTTCACCACGCGAAAAAAGGCTTGGTTTTGCTGGTTTTGGCGATGAATGAACGTACCCGTGGCGAAGTGTTGAAATCCATTCCCCGAACGGCAAAGTAAGGTCTTTCGCGTTTTTTGACAAAGGTGGGATGTGTTTTGAAGATTTTAACAGCAAAACAAACTCGCACGGCGGAACAATTGGCTTTTCAAAGCGGGTTGAGCGGAGCGCGGTTGATGGAGAATGCCGGTTCTGCTGCTACCCGTGTGATGCAAGCGGAATTTTCGCTTAAGGGCAAACGCGTTGTCGTGGTGGCCGGTAGCGGCAACAACGGCGGCGATGGCTTTGTGGTGGCTCGTAAATGTAAAGAATACGGGGCCAATGTTTTGATTATTTTGGCTATGGGTTTGCCCACAACAGCCGATAGTTCGGAGATGTTAAGCCGCGCCAAACAAGCCGAGGTTTCGGTTTGGAATTATTATGATAATCCAGAACTTTCTCTTTTGCAAATACAAACGGCTGATTTGTTGGTTGATGCCGTTTTTGGTATCGGGTTTCACGGTGCAGCCGACCGCGAAATTGGGGAAATTTTTCGCCAAATAAATGATAGTACGGCTGCTTGCATTTCCCTTGACCTTCCCAGTGGCCTTTGTTGTGATGAGGGCGAGGTTAAAGGGTCAGCCGTTATTGCGGATTTGACCGTCTCTTTTATGGGATACAAACCTTGTCATTTTTTATTTCCATCGGTTGAATTTTGTGGAAAAACCGTAGCCGTTTCGATTGGATTTTCCACCGAACATTTGCCTGACGTTTACGGCGAGGTTTGGGAGGAAAAAAACGCCTTTGATGCGCTTGTTCCCATTCCACCGAATGCCCACAAAGGGACCAAAGGAACGGCGGTGATTGTTGGCGGTTCTTATGGAATGGCCGGTGCGCCGCTTTTGGCGGCACGAGCGGCAATGCGAACCGGTGCCGGCTTGGTGCGGGTTTGTCTGCCGCAATCGGTTTATCTTGGTACGATGGCCTGTTTGCCGGAAGCGGTATTTTTGCCTATGTCTGAGAAGGATGGATGTTTGTCGGTTGATTCGTTTTCTTCCAAACTACTTGATAAGGCGAGCGCACTATTAATTGGTTGTGGTATGAGTACCGGTGAGTCAGCTGTGCAGACTGTTCACCATCTGCTGGCGCAAACTAAGGTGCCGACCGTTTTGGATGCGGATGGACTTAATGCCGTGGCAGATGACCCAAGTGTTTTGAAAGTTTGCCGTGCACCGTTAATTCTAACGCCGCATCCCGGTGAAATGGCGCGGCTATGTCATACTACCGTTTCGGAGATTGAAAAAAAGCGAGTTTTTTATGCACGAAAATTTGCAGTCGAGCAAAAGGTAATAACGGTCCTCAAAGGGGCATATACTGTCATAGCATCACCCTGCGGCAGACTGTTTGTGAATACCACCGGCAATGAGGCGATGGCGACGGCCGGAAGCGGCGATATGTTGGCCGGTATGATAACGGCTTTGTTAGCGAATGGCACAAATCCGCTATCAGCGGCGGTTGCGGGCGTTTATTTTCATGGTGCAGTGGGTGATTTAGCGGCTGAAAAAATGGGAAAACGCGGTGTTTTGACCAGTGATATGATCGAACTTCTGCCGAAAATATGGAATAAACGGTAGGGGTTATTATGCGAAAAGTCCTTGGCTTTTGTTTGGTATGTTTCGTTTTATTAATCGGCACGTCCTGTCAAGAGAAAAAGAATGTTCCCATCGCTGCGGCAGGCTATGTTTGCCAAGCTGAAATTCAGTGCGGCGCGGAACGGTATGCGGCTGTATTGGAGGTTCGTGGGGGCGGTCTTTTTACGGTTCGAGTGGATGAGCCGTCCGCCTTAAAAGGACTTTGCTTCTCCTTCGATAAAAAGTCGATGAACATTTCATTTGAGGGACTTTCCGGTACAATAGTACCTGCCGACCGTATTGGTGGCTTTGCCGAACTTTTAAGCCAAGTCTTTTTAAAACTGACAACCGGTGGGCCCTTGGCCGAAAAAGAGGGAAACGGATATCGTTATTGCACTACCATAAACGGCGCGCCGCTCTTGGTTTCGGTGAACCCACAAGGCTTTCCTACCAGCATTTCTTTACCGCAAAACGACTTGCTGGTTGACTTAAGCGAATGGAAGGAAAACAAAAATGAATGAGGATATTTCCTATCAGTTGGTGCGCTCTCATCGCAAAACATTGGCGATAGAAGTCACACGAAATGGCTCTGTGATTGTGCGAGCTCCCAATCATTTATCCGAAGAAAGAATTATACAATTCGTAAAAAGTAAATACAAATGGTTGCAAAACGCTCTTGCGCGACAAAGGCAGGTTACCGATTTTTATACCCGCACCAATGCGGAGATTGAGCAATTAAAATATTCCGCACGGGAATGGATTCCCAAGCGGGTTGAATTTTATGCCAAGCAGATGGGTCTTCAACCTTCGGTTGTTCGTATTAACGTTGCCCGTACGCGGTTTGGAAGTTGCGGGGCGAAAAAATCTTTGGATTTTTCGGCCTATTTGATGTTTTTTTCCCAAGAGGGGGTTG
>JAZNIW010000048.1:0-42314 GCA_045577695.1 Acutalibacteraceae bacterium | reverse complement strand
TAAGATAGCTTTCATATCTTTTAGGGAGAATATCTAAAACAATCCTGTTAACAGGATCGGTAATGATGCACTGATATTTTTCATTGTTAGTATTTCCTTTAAATTCGTCTATTGAAATAACCGCAGGAAGTGTTTTATTAGAGTAAGAAACCAAGTCAAATACTCTAATGATAGTGCTAACAGAGAGGTTAACCTCTCTGGCAACCAAGGAAAAAGAAACTTCATCTTTTAATCTATGGAGAATAAAGGCAGAAAGTCTGTTTGTCATACGATGATAACGAGGAAGAAATGTGTTCTTTTCAGGAAATCTCTTACCACAAGAACAGCGATATCTACGCTTTTTAAGATGTATGAATACTTTTTTTCCAAAGGCGGGAATATCTTTGATTATTTGTTCACGATAATCATGAATAGTGTTAGTAGTAGCTGAACAGTCAGGGCAACGATGAGCTTTTCGTTCAAGTTTACAGTAAATATGAATAGAATTATCTATTTCTTCAATATTTTCTATTTCAATACCTTGCAATCCAAGAAGTTTTTTTGTAAAATGTTTGTAGAGCATATTTGTTATCTCCGTAAATGGTTTCTAGTCAATTCTATTTTAACGGATTTTTTACAAATATGCTCTACTTTTTTATATTTTATTTTTGTAGACTCTATTTGTTACCCCAACATTTATTATAGAGCCTTTTAAAGAAACATTTCCTTAAGTAAACAAGATTAATCCGAACCTGGTTGAAACTAGGTTTTTGGAAAAGCGATTAACCTTTTTGATTATAGTCCTCGTTGATGAGGTTGGAAGCCTTGAAAAATTTATGCAAATAAACAAGAGGACCAACAACAATCAGCGAACCGACGATGTTCCACAGCCAGTAGTCTGCAGCACCAAAAGAGTAGGAAATGCCGCGACGGGCTAATTCTTTCCCCATACGGGCCGAAATTTTATGAAACCAGACCAAATTAACAATGCCCAATGTCAACCAAGAGAAGATAAAGAATACCAGTGCATAATGCATCGTTTTCTTGCCATCGTAGCGGCTGGCAGTAATATTGATATCATTGGATACGCCGCAAAGGGCAACCAGACCATAAATGCCAAAAGTAATGAGAGACAGTAAAATATATTTCAACAGACCGCGCTTAGTATTTAACTGTCTTACCGGGGCTTGTACTTGAGTTTGCATAAAATCACCTTTAATATAAAAAATTTGTCATACTCGACAAGAATATAATAGCAAACACTACAGTTCTTGTCAAGACTTTTTTAACAAAATATGAATATGCAATCAAAAACATACAAAAAATGTGCGGTCATCTACCATTGCAAAATAAGCTTGGCAAAAATAAAAAGAAATAATCCTTTTGGTTTGAAAAATCGGATACAGCAAAGAAGTATGGTGAACAGACATACCGGCAAGACATTTCTTCTTCACAAACCTCAAACCAATTGCATTTACTACTTTAAACGTTAAATGTATGAATTTTCTTACTTCTCATAAATGAGAAATTTCATTTCTCCAAAAAAACAAAAGATTGAAATTAAAATAAAACTGACTCCATTCGAAAACGGAGTCAGTCTCTTTTAATATACAGTTAACTACCGTATGAGCCTTTTTCAAAAAATCTGCCTAAGCGGACTTATCGAAAGCTTTCCAAAGAAAACTTATTTCACTTCTACGGTTGCGCCAACTTCTTCCAATTTTGCCTTAATAGAATCGGCTTCATCCTTCGAAATGGCTTCTTTGATGGTTTTGGGAGCGCCATCAACAACAGCCTTAGCTTCGCCAAGACCCAAACCGGTAATCTCGCGAACAACCTTAATAACCTTAATCTTTTCAGCACCGGCAGCAGCAAGTACTACGTCGAACTCGGTTTTTTCTTCAGCGGCAGCGCCACCGGCTGCAGGAGCAGCTACGGCAACAGCAGCAGCGGCAGATACGCCAAATTCTTCCTCAACAGCTTTTACGAGCTCGGCCAGCTCAAGAACAGTAAGAGTTTTTAACTCTTCAATCATAGCAGTAACTTTTTCAGATGCCATTTTATTTTCCTCCAATATTTTCGTTTTTATTTTTTTAAAAATTATTCTGCTGCTTCTTCAGCAGGGGAACCGTCTTTATCAACGATGGCTTGAACCGCACGCGCGAAAGCAGCGATCGGTGCATTGAATGCGTTGAGAACGGTGGCGAGAAGAACTTCTCTGGTCGGAAGTTTTGCAAGGCTGTCGATGGTGGCGAGGTCTACGACCTTACCGTCCATAAAGCCGCTTTTGATGGTGAAGTTTTTATGGTCTTCCGCGAATTTACCCAAAATTCTGGGAGCGGCAGTATAATCGTCTTCACAAGTAGCAATAGCGGTGGTGCCGTTGAAAATTTCTTCCAATCCTTCGATGCCGGCCTCTTTGGTCGCAAAGTTGAGCAGGGTATTTTTTACAACCGAATACTTAACATTGGCCTCGCGAAGTTCCTTACGGAGCTTGGTATCATCGGCTACGTTGGTGCCTTTATAATCGACAATAACACCGATGCAGGAAGCTTTCAGTTGCTCGGTCAAAGCAGCAACGGCGGCTTTCTTTTGTTCTAATACTTTTGCACTAGGCATTATAATTCACCTCCCAAATGTGTACACTAAAAATGCCTACCCCAAAAAATGAGGTAGGCAGAATAACACAAAGGTTATCGAATAAAACGAAATGTTTTATCGCCTTCCTCGGTAGGATTTACCGGACGAGCCGACCTACTGTCTTGGGATTGCAACATTTGTATGATAACATAATCCTTTAAAAAAGTCAAGGATTTTTTTAAAACAACTTAGTTGCCGAAGCGAGCAACGTTCAGTTTGATACCGGGACCCATCGTGGTAGCGATGGTGCAGGATTTTACATACTGACCCTTAGTGGCAGCCGGTTTTGCTTTGACAATAGCGCCCATTAAAGCGTCAAAGTTTTCTTGCAACTTTTCTGCGCCAAAGGAAACCTTACCAATCGGACAGTGAATGATATTGGTTTTATCCAAACGATACTCTACCTTACCGGCTTTTGCTTCGGTAACAGCCTTAGCCACGTCGGGGGTGACCGTACCGGCTTTGGGGGTAGGCATTAAGCCACGCGGGCCAAGCACTTTACCCAAACGACCAACCAGACCCATCATATCCGGCGAAGCGATAACAGCGTCAAAATCCAACCAGTTTTCGTTTTGGATTTTAGCAACCATTTCTTCGGCACCAACGAATTCTGCACCGGCTTCTTCGGCAGCTTTTACATTGTCACCCTTGGTGATAACCAATACGCGAACGTCTTTACCGATACCATTGGGCAGAACGATCGCACCGCGAACCTGTTGGTCGGCTTGACGGGAATCAACGCCCAAACGAACGTGGATTTCAACTGTTTCATCAAATTTTGCGGGAGCGGTTTTTACCGCAAGTCCCATAGCCTCTTCTACATCGTAAAATTTACCGGTTTCCAGCAATTTTACGCTTTCGTTATATTTTTTTCCGTGTTTCATTGTTTTACCTCCAAAAAAGTGGTGAATCGGATTTTTTCCTCCCACCCTGAAGCATTAGTCGATTACTTCAATGCCCATGCTACGAGCGGTACCGGCAATCATGCTAGCGGCAGCTTCAACGGAAGCGGCGTTCAAATCAGGCATTTTTTGCTCGGCAATTTTGGTAATCTGCTCTTTGGTGATTTTTGCAACCTTAGTCTTGTTCGGCACGCCGGAACCGCTTTCGATTCCGCAAGCCTTTTTGATAAGAACCGCTGCGGGCGGAGTCTTGGTTACAAAACTGAACGAACGGTCAGCATAAACAGTGATAACCACCGGAATGATAAGACCTACATCATTTTTCGTACGTTCATTAAATTCCTTAGTAAAAGCCATGATGTTGACACCATGTTGACCCAAAGCGGGACCGACCGGCGGGGCCGGAGTTGCCTTTCCAGCAGGAATTTGCAGTTTAATATAGCCTGTAATTTTTTGAGCCATTTTTTGCACCTCCAAAAATAGTGGTAAGATGAGATTTTCCCATACGGCGGAACGAAAGAACGTTCCTCCCACTTGACAGAACAGACGGGCTCTGTCTTACCGTTGCGAAACTCGCAATAATAACAATTGTTTAAAACGCAGACGTTACCTGGTCTAACTCCATCTCAGCCGGGATTTCTTGACCCAGCATAGAGATTTTTACATTGACGCTATTGTGTTCGACATCGATGGTCATAACCGTACCTTCCATACCCTTAAGAGGCCCGGAAACGATTTTTACCAAATCGCCCACTTGATAGCTGATTTCAACACTGTGTTGATCCACACCCAATGCCGCTACTTCTGCATCGGAAAGAGGAACCGGCTTGGATCCCGGACCAACAAAGCCTGTTACACCGCGCGTATTGCGAACTACATACCACGAATCGTCTGTCACGATCATTTTAATCAAGACATAACCGGGGAAGATTTTGCGTTCTACTTCCCGAACTTTATCTTCTTTTACCTCGGTGACGGTTTCCGTGGGGATTTTAATATCCAAAATGAGGTCCTGCATTTTGCGGCTTTCTACCATCTTTTCCAAGTCGGTAGCAACCTTGTTTTCATAGCCTGAATAGGTATGCACTACATACCATTTGGCATCGCTTAACTCTGACATGAGTGACCTCCGTTCGTCGGTTCTTTATTTAAAAATAACTTTCAAAAGAGAAGCCAGACCCCAATCCAGCAACCAGATAAATCCACCCAAAAGTAGGCAAATAACAATCACTACCAGGGTGTTTTTAAATACCGTTTTGCGACTGGGCCAAACGATTTTCCTGACTTCGCTCTTGTAATCTTTAAAGAACCTTACCACACGTTGCGGAATGGTAAGCTTTTTGCCCTTGCTTTCGGCAACCATCACGCGGTCGCTCAGCAATAAGTATGCAATGGCGAAGGCCGCGGCCACCAAAAGTGCAATGGGGATTGCCCAAACCGAGAACGCATAGGAAAGAGCGGTGATGTTGGTTAACGGCCGTGTGTCAATAAATGAGGCCGGACGGCTTAAAGCAACCACCAACATATAAATGCCGGCGCCGAGGTTAACCCCCGCAGAGGCATAGCGCATCCCTTTAAATTTAAAGGTAAGAGCCGAGAAACCTACCCCAATAATGGTTAAAAGCATACAGAACCAAAGGTCGGTTGAGCGTGCCATTTTAACCATTTCTTCGCCAACAACAACCTTTCCTTTAAAGGCAAGTTGCGACGCTGTTAAGGTAATGGTTTGTCCATTTGAGGTTACGGTTGCAAACGCCAAAAAGAAGAAAACCAGCGCGGCAACGGATGCGAGAATCGTCAGAATCTGAGTGATTTTACTAGACGTTTTCAACATATCTTGTCCGCCCCCTTATTTCGTTTCTTTATGAAGCGTGTGCTTCCGGCAGAATCGACAATACTTGTTCATTTCCAGTCGATCCGGGTCGTTTTTTTTGTTCTTCATTGTGTTGTAGTTGCGTTGCTTACACTCCGTGCAAGCCAAAGTGATTTTTACTCTCATGACGGCACCTCCCGTTTTACGGAAATATTGTTTGCTTCAATAAATGAAGTAAATGAGCCTCCCTCACACAAAAAAGCCGCGAATCTGTGGTATGCTCAGAACCGACAGACGAAGAACAGTGGGGCGGTTTTCTGCAAAAAGGCCTTTTTTCTATTTCCAAATTTGGGGGCAACCGTTCCCCAAAAAAGGGCGCAAAAAAAAAGACCCTAAAGAGGTACTAATGATTATAGCACACTCCTTTTGAAAGGTCAAGTATTTTATCGCATTTTTTTATAGACGAAGGATTTTTCTTGTAATTGTCGGTTTTTGAAAATAACCAAATGCTTTTTTCGGGTAATATACACAAGAAACGGGGCTATTTATGATAGCGCCCGCCCTTTTCGATTTGATATCCGCGATAAATCTGTTCTAACAACAGAATTTTAGCCAATCGGTGCGGAAAGGTCATTTTAGACATAGACAGTCGAATGCGGCTGTTCTGTTTCACCCGTTCACCAAGCCCGAATGAACCGCCGATAATAAAGGCAATGGAACCGCTTCGCTCGGTCGCATTGGCGGCCAGTACTTCGGAAAGTTGTTCGCTGGAATAAAGCTTCCCCTCCACGCAAAGCGAAATAACCTCCGCATTTTTAGGTATTTTATTGAGAATTTGTTCGGCCTCGTTTTCCAAAGCCTGCCGAATCTGTCCCTCTGAAGGATTTTGCGGCAAAGGAGCTTGCGGAATTTCAATCATCTGTAAATCACAAAAAACGCCCAGACGCTTTTGATACTCCTGCTCTGCTTGTTTTAAATATTCTTCCTTTAGACGACCAACCGTAATCAAGGTGATTTTTTGCATTTTTGTTTTTCCTTTATAAGTAAATAATTTTGCCGCCGCACTTGGGGGCGATGTACAACCAATAATCCGAATCAATACGAAAGCCGTTTTCCAATAACACCGACTCGGCCGTCACACGAGCCAAATCCGGCGTATTGTTATCCCGACTGAGGTGAGCCAGAATGATACGGGTGGTTCCCTGCCGCACCAAGCGGGGCAACTCCTCGGCACAACTCCCATTGGAAAGATGTCCCTCATCGCTTAAAATGCGTTGTTTGGTCACAAAAGGATACGGTCCGTTTTGCAACATTCCAACGTCGTGATTGGATTCCAGCATCACGGTTTGGCAACCGGTCAGTTTGGTCCGAATTTCCTCGGTCATTACCCCTAAATCGGTGCATATAGCAACCTTTTCTCCCTCCGGAAAGGAAAAGATATATCCTACCGAACCGGCACAATCGTGACTGGTTTGAAAATGTTCTGCTCGAAACGGCAGAGAATCAACCGAAGCATCGGCGATATCCACATAGGTGTCTTGCGGTGAAAGAATTCCCTCACTCAAAAGAGCCCCTAACGTTTCCTTGGAAGCGTAGACCGGAATCTTACATTTTTTCAACAGTACCCGCAAACCTTTGACGTGGTCGCTATGGGCATGCGTTAAAAAAACGCCCCGAATGCTACTCATTAAAAAGTTACGTTCCTGCATAGCCGATAAAATCTGTTTGCAAGATACACCAACATCAACCAAGATGGCATCTTCTCCGGCGGATAAATAGGTACAGTTGCCGGAACTGCCACTGAACAAATTACAAATTTTAGCCAACCTGAGACCTTCCTTCTTTTTTGAAAACGGCCACAAACATTTTTGGTGTTTGTGGCCGCTTTTTGATTATCGTGCTTGGCGATATTCCTCTGGTTTTGTGACCGTGACCCGTTCGATTTTTCCGCCCAATTGGGTGATTTTTTGAACGACATCTTCATAGCCTCGATCAATATATTCGATGTTTTCAATTTCGGTGGTTCCCTCGGCTGCCAAACCAGCAATAATCATCGCTGCGCCGGCTCGTAGGTCATTCGCTGCAACCGGCGCTCCGATCAAACGGTCTACCCCTTTGACGATGGCGGCACGTCCCTCGACACTTATATCCGCACCCATCAGGGTTAATTGTCCGGTGTAGCGGAAGCGATTTTCCCAAACACTTTCGGTCACCACACTGGTTCCGTCCGCCAAGGAAAGTAGCGCCGTAATCTGCGGTTGCATATCGGTTGGAAAACCGGGATGATACATTGTTTTGACGTTGCAGGCTTTGGGGCGTTGCTTCATTACCACTCGTAAACTTTCATCAAACTCTTCAATTTCGGCGCCGATCTGCACCAGTTTTGCCGTGATGGATTCCAAATGCTTCGGAATGACATTTTCAATCATAACATCCCCGCCGGTAGCTACCACCGCCGCCATATAGGTACCGGCCTCAATTTGGTCGGGTATAATGCCATAGGTAACTCCGTTTAGTTTGGAAACGCCGCGAATTTTAATCACATCGGTGCCGGCGCCCATAATATCGGCACCCATAGAGTTTAAAAAGTTTGCCAAATCCACGATATGAGGTTCTTTGGCAGCATTTTCAATTACAGTAAGACCGTTGGCTTTGGCTGCCGCTAACATAATGTTAATCGTTGCGCCTACCGAAGCCATATCCAAATACACCGGACTGCCGGTGAGCTGGAAAGCTCTGGCATCGACCATTCCGTTGTCGATGATGACACGGGCTCCCAATGCTTCAAATCCCTTAATATGTTGGTCAATAGGGCGAACCCCGAAATCGCAACCGCCGGGAGGGGCCACGCGAGCACGATGAAACCGACCAAGTAAAGCACCAATGAAATAACTGCTGGCGCGGGTGCGGCGGCTCATCTCCTTGGAGAGAACAAAAGACTTTACCGGTCTTGGGTCAATCTCAAAGGTGGAAGGATTAATCATACGCACCCGGGCACCGAGTTCATATAAAATTTTTAAAGTTATCGACACATCCGATATATTCGGGACATTTTCAATGCGACAGACACCATCGGAAAGAAGTATGGCCGGCAAAATGGCAACCACGGCATTTTTTGCACCACTAATGTGTACGGACCCATTCAACGGATTTCCGCCCTGAATAATGAAATTTTCCAATATTCGGCACTCCTTTAACCGCTTCTTCTCCCCCGCAACCGGAGGAAAAACAGGCTGTTCTCAACAACCAACTCTCGACTTTCTATGCATAGCATACCCGAAAGCGGATTCATTTTTCACACTACTACGAATCGTATTATATACCATATCTCGTATCTTTGTCAATACACGATTACATTTTATAGAGATTCTTGCCACCTACCGTTATTCGGCTTTTTCATAAAAAATATTCAAAACGGTTTCGTAAAGGGCTTTTTCCTCCGGATAATACTCGGCCCAGTTGTTCTTGCCCAGAACCACTTTTCCTTGCAAACTTTGAAATTGCAGTTGCCCACCCACACGACCACCAAGCAAGGTGGTCGTTAAATAACTAACCTTGGCCGCATTGATATCGGTGGTCATATGCGGCAATACCGCTTGGTAAAGGTTCACCGGAAGCCCTATATCTTTTTTGGTTTGCGCCAATGCACGGTCAAAAAAGCTTTGCACAAACTGCTTTTGGCGGCCCATTCGTTCCATACTGCTGTCCAGTTCTTGATCACGACCCATCAAAAAGGCAAGGGCTTTCTCTCCTTTTAACAGAACTTCTTGTCCTGCTTTGAATTGATATTGTCCGTAGTTCATATCCGAGAGCGGGTTCACCGGAACACCGTCGACAGCGTCAACCAAAACCGAAATGGCATCCATATCAATCGCCACATACGAAGCGATAGGAATACCGTATAATAAGCGTGAAATGGCTTTTACGGTGTTTTGGCAACTTTTGACTTTCCCGTCCCCATAGGCGTAAGCCAAGCAGACTTGCTTTTTGGCACTCGAAACGTATTTCCCGGCCGGCGAATACAGATCAACTTCAACCATTGTATCGCGCGGAATAGGCAAAATAGTAGAGGCGCCGGTTTTGGTATCCAAGGTATACAAAAACAAGGCATCCGCCTGTCCGTTTTGGCCCTGTACCGAAGGGGCATCTTTGGAATACGCCTCACCCCTATCGATACCCATACACAAAATGGCCGTCATATTCTTGTTGTACCGATAGGTGGTATCTTGATACAACACCGTCGTGCCGTCCTCCAAGACCTGCAATTCGGAAACATCCATAAGGTCTTCCTTCTGCATACCGGTGTCATTAAGCATAGCATTTTTTCCCACCTGTACCAAAACAAGAGCGGTAATCACCGCAGCCACGACCAAACCACCGAACACCGCAAGGATGATGGGCCATATTCTTCTTTTGCTATTTGGTTGCTTCATCTTTCACCAACACTCCTTGTACTAAGTATCGATAGTTGCGATTGCTGATACAGGTGCTTAAGGTCAGCAGTTTCGTGTTCTGGCTCATCGGAACCAAGCGAGTTTGTTTTATCATAGATTTTGGATTTTGAACAAATGCCAAATATTCCTCAAAAACAGCGGGGTCATTGCAATGAAAAGAATTCAAGATATGCCGATTATCATAGCGATAGGCAGCACAGATTTGATAGGTTAGTATATGTCCGGGGGTGTAAATATAAACCGTTTCATTCGCTTTGAAAAAATCGGCTTTTCGAAACTGATGCAAATCCCGAAACATACTACCGTTTATCATATTATGCCCGTAAAGCACCGTATTGGGGTCGGAAAAATCCCGCTTGTTTTTCATCTCCGAATAAATTGCCCCGCCACTGCTATACTTCTTCTCGGCGTTGTGTTTCAAATAGTAGGAATCATCTGTAGGGCTTTGCACCACCGGATAGTCAATGCGAGTGTTGGGAATGCGAATCCAAGCGTAAATATCCGGATTTATTTTTTGCAAGGAAGTGAAATCAATGGGGTTCTCCGGTCGCGTATCCGACGAGGTAGCCAAAGGAACCTCGCTAATCACTTCCTGCGGCGCCCCACCGGTCGGAAGAACCGAGCGAACGGCCAATAAAACCCCTATAGCAACCAAACCAAGACCAAAAAACAATGCAATACGATACCGTATTTTCGTTTTCTTTTCTGTTGGTTCCACCCTATCACCTCACTACCGGTTGACACCTGTTTTTTTAGATAAAAGAGCTGATTTAATGGATACTTTTCCCCTTTTAAACGTGTCATATTGGACGCATTTATTATATCCCTTTGATTTGTTTCTGTCAATAAGAAAGCCGTATTCTAAGAAAGAATACGGCAAAAAAACAATCTTTTAATAAAGCAAATTAAGCGGCCAAACGTTTTTTGGCAAACAGTACGGTGCCCAAACCGGTCAAGGTTAATAAAGCGGCCGAAAGCATTCCCAAATCGCCGGTGACGGGTGCTTCATCCGAATCGTTTTCATTCTCAATCTCACCCTGTGAACCCTTGACATTATACGCTTCTTCAATCTTCAAATCCGACAAGGGACGAATAACCAATTTTTCCGACTTTAAATCACCCGAAACGATTTCATAATCACCATCAATCATCCAGCCGGTGAAGGTGTACTCTCCCTTGGGAGAAATGGTTAACAAAATGGTGCCGTCATCCTGCATTGTGTAATCACCGGGCTCGCGCACACCGTTGAAAAAGGTGGTTACCGTAATTTGAAAAACCGATTCGCCGGCAGGACTTTTTACGGCAGATGCCGGAACGGCCAACAGGCAAACGAATGAAAGAATGAGAAAAAGAGAACCAAATAAAGCAACAGCTTTTTTCATAAAAAACTTCCTCCCACAATAATCTTATTTTATCCATTATAACACGGCAACGTAAGAAAGTAAATACCTTTTTAAAAAAAGAAAACTTTTTTACTACACCGTCCCTCTTCCTTTTAAGAAGGAGAGAAAACATCCGCCACCTTTTTGTGCAAACTAACAGCAAACCAACACTGCATCAAGGTGATAATGCGCGGTAGATTGGGCAACACCGTAAGGCCCAATCGCTCATATTCTCGCATACTGTCATAGGCCGATTCTTTCGGAACATCCGGCAAAAGGATCGGCACACCGGCCTTATGAAACCGATGACAAAAATTCACAAAGGCCGACGATGCCGTCGACACCGTTCCGGAATGATAAGGGGTCAATACTACCGCGTGATATCCTTTTGGCGAAATCTCATAATCCGTCAAGGGGGTGACGGGCAGGTTTAAAATCTTAGGGTTTTCTACCAACGAAACACTCCCCCAGCCTTGCACCGTTGGCGCAGTTTTACAAAAGGTTATCCGTCCATTTTGATAAAGCGCTACCGGTCCGCCAACGCTGTAAACGGCATCGTCCATTTCCAAATGGGAGAACACTTCTGTCGCCGCGTGAAGCGCAACCGTTTTGCCGTCATTGGTATAGGAAACAAAAACACCCCTTTGGGCCTTTTCACGCAAAAAAGCAAGGGCACCCTCAAAATTGGCGGCTCCGTTTGCACGGGGGTCTAAAAGCGGATAATTGCTGGAAACGAAAACTACCGGCAGACGGTTACTGCCCAAGCAGAGAGCCGCTGCAGCGGCTGAATAGGCTAAGGTATCGGTTCCGTGCAACACCACAATACCATCGTACGGTTTTTGACAAGCCACCAACAAGGTTTCGGTCAATTGATTCAAAAAAGTTGCCGTTAAATTTTCACTGTGGATAGAAAATAGACTCTTCACTTCAAAGTCAATCTCGTTTGGATGGGCCGTTTCATAAGCCCGTAATAACTGCTCTTTTTGGTTCAGGTCGAGCGAAACCCAATCGTTTATTTTGGCGCTTTCAATCGTACCACCGGTTGAAAGAACGAGAATTTTCAACATTATTCTACCTCGTTCCAAAAGCGGATCACTCGCTTTGGATGAGCCGCACTTGATTTTTTAGGAAAGTTTAACCTCTTCCCACAGTTTTTCATAAAAGGAACGGGTGCTTTTATCCATATCGTGGAAGTACTGCACCTTGGGATAGTTTTTGTCATCGGGATACAAATATTCATTTTCTTTCAACGAATATTCCGGATTTTTCAACACGGCCGTATGCGGCGTAGCATACTTAATATATTCTGCCGTTTCCAAGGCAATTTCCGGCTCTAATAAAAAATTGATATACATCATAGCAGCCTCATAATTTTGACAACCCTTGGGAATGCAGAGCGAATCGACGAAAATATTGGTTCCCTCCTTGGGATAAACAAAGCCTAAGTCGGGATTGTTTTCCTGCATCAGCAAAAAGTCGCCGGCATAATATGGTGCTATCGCGGCCTCGCCGTCCTCCATCTTTTGAAAGACTTCATCCATTACATAGGATTGCAGCAATTTCTTTTGCTCTTTGAGTTTTTGGGCGGCATTTTCCCACTCGGTGCGACTGGTAGTGTTTAAATCCTGCCCCAACATAAATTGCGAAATGGCAAAGGCATCCCGCGGATTGTTGAAGGTTAAGATTTGATTTTTGTACTGCTCGTCCCACATTACCGACCAACTGTTGGGGGTGGGCTTGACTATCGTTTTGTTGTAAATCAAACCAACCATACCCACGCAGTAGGGAACCGAAAGGTTGTTGCTCGGGTCGAAATACAAATTTTTATACTTTTCATCTATGTATTTGTAGTTGGAAAGTTTTTCCGTATCCACTGTTTCCAGCAACTTCTCGTTTGCCAGCCGCTCAATCATATAGTCCGACGGAATGATGATATCATACGGCACACCACCGCTTTTTAATTTGGCATACATTGCCTCATTACTTTCGTAGGTGGTATAATGCACCACAATGCCGGTGAGCTTGGTAAAGGCGGCATTCACATCGAGCGAACCTTCCGAACCGTCCGAAAGGTACTCCCCCCAGTTAAAAACATTTAGTACCGTTCCTTCCAAGTCGCGGGTGTAGGTCCCTTCATATGAAAGGGTATCGGCCGCACCGCCACCACAACCGCAAAGAACAAAAGCCAATATCGCCGAAAGGAAAAGAGCAACGGCTTGATTCTTTTTGTTTTTACTTTTCATTTTACAGTTTCAACTCCTTTTTTCTTTTCCGCTTTGGCTTGAGCCACATTGACAATAATCAACAAAATCAAAACCGAGAGGAAAATGAGGGTGGAAAGAGCATACATATCAGGAGTAACCCGGCGCTTGGTCATCGAAAAAATTTTAATCGGCAGGGTTTGAAAGTTGGGGCCACTGGTAAAATAACTAATGACAAAATCGTCCAGCGATAGGGTAAAGGACATAATAAGTCCCGTAACAACACCGGAAGAAATAGAGGGCAAAACAACCTTGAAAAAAGACTGAAGCGGGGTGCACCCCAAATCACGCGCCGCCTCAGACAGATGCGGGTCGGTCTGGCGTAATTTTGGCAATACCGATAAAATCACATAGGGCAGATTAAAGGTTACGTGGGCAATCAACATAGTGCCAAACCCCAACGAGGTGGCTCCGTTGACCTGCCGCCCAACAAACACAAAAAGAAGCATCATCGAAATACCGGTAACAATATCGGGATTCATCATCGGTATATTGGTTACCGTCATTAGGGTGGACTGCATCCATTTCTGTTTCATTTGAAAAATCGCAACGGCGCTTACCGTGCCGAGCAGAGCGGCAATGACCGAAGAAGCGACCGCCAAAATAAAGGTGTTTTGCAGGGCAATAATCGTGCCGCGATCTTGAAATAATTCCAAATACCATTTAAAAGAAAAACCACCGAAAACCGAGGTGCTTCGCGCCGCATTGAAAGAAAATAAAACCATAATCGCCAATGGCGCGTACAAAAAAACCATAATGATAGCCGTGTAAAAACGGGATAGAAATTTCATACAATCATCCCTCCCCTGTCTTCCTCATCAGCAAAATGATTCATTACAACTAAACTGATTAAAATAAACAACATAAGCACCAAAGAAAGTGACGCACCGAGATTGTAGTTGTAAGACGTTTGAAACTGCATTTCAATCACGTCACCAATCAGCATAGTTTTTCCGCCGCCAAGTTTTTGCGAAATATAAAAGGTGCTGACACTAGGCACAAACACCATTGTAATGCCGGAAATGACACCCGGTATAGAAAGGGGGAAAATCACCCGACGCAAACGCGAACCGAGAGAAGAGCCCAAATCAGCCGCAGCCTCTAACAAAGAAGTGTCCAATTTTTCCAAAACGGTATAGATCGGCAAAATCATATATGGTAAAAAGTTATACACCATACCTAAAATAACGGCGCCGGGCGTATTTATCAATTGCACCGGTCCAAGCCCCAATTTGGAAAGCATCGTATTAATAAGACCCGTGTTGGATAATATGGTAATCCACGAATAGGTGCGGATTAAAAAGTTCATCCACATCGGAACCATCACCAACATCATCAGCATACGCTTGGCCATTGCCCCCATTTTGGACATAAAATAAGCCATCGGATAAGCAATAAGCAAACAAACGACGGTAGCGATAAATGCGTACAAAAATGAGATGCCGAAGGTTTCGGCATACCGTGGAAGTTCGGCAATGTTGGCGAAGGTGAAATTGCCGCTTTGGTCGGTAAAAGCGTAATAGGCCACCATCAACAAAGGCACCACAATAAAAATGACCGACCAAACGGTGTAGGGAGCACAGAGAATCCCATTATAATTGCGCGTTTTGGCGCGATTTTCTTTCGTCAATCTTGACCCTCCTCCAAATCCGAAAGATGGTCAATTTCATCGCTGAAACTGCTGTAATCCCCGTAGCGACCGGAGTATTTGGATTTTTTCATCACGTGAATGGCATCCGGCTCGATAAAAAGGCCAACATTTTCCCCAACCTTATGTTCATCGGTGGTTTGAATCATCCATTTAAAGCCATTGACATCCACAATAATCTCATAATATACCCCAAGGAAGGTAACCGAGGTAACCTCCCCCTCCAACATACCGTTAACCGGCGGTACAATATCCACATCTTCGGGACGAATCACCACATCGACCCGCTCGTTGGCGGCAAAGCCGCTATCCAAACATTCAAAACTCCGTCCCGAAAATTCGGTGACAAAATCTTTACGCATGATTCCATCCAAAATATTGCTCTCGCCGATAAAATCGGCCACAAAGGCGTTTTTCGGCTCATTATAAATATCTTGAGGGGTTCCGATTTGCTGAATTTTCCCCTCATTCATCACCACAACCGTATCGGACATCGCCAAGGCTTCCTCTTGGTCGTGTGTAACAAACACAAAGGTAATGCCCAAACTTTTTTGAATGTTTTTCAGTTCTACCTGCATATCTTTGCGCAATTTTAAATCCAATGCCGCCAACGGCTCATCCAACAACAACACTTTCGGATGATTGATGATGGCGCGGGCGATGGCGACGCGTTGTTGCTGACCACCCGAGAGTTTGTGAATATGACGTTTTTCATAGCCCGACAAATTTACCAATTTTAAAATATCGGTCACGGCCTGCTTTATCTCTTTTTCGGGCACCTTTTTCACCCGCAAGCCAAAAGCAATGTTTTCAAAAACATTTAGATGCGGAAACAAAGCGTAACGTTGAAAAATGGTATTTACCTGCCGTTTATGAGGCGGCAAATTGTTGATGGTTTGACCATCAAAGAAAACTTCCCCTTCATCGGGCGTGACGAAACCGGCAATTACGCGTAGCGTAGTTGTCTTTCCACACCCCGAAGGGCCGAGCAATGTAACGAATTCCCCATCCTTAATGGTTAAATCGATTTGCTTTAACACCGGTTCCTCTTCAAAGGTGACCGAGATGTTTTTCAGTTCAATAATGTTTGTATGGTTCATAGTGAAGCATCCCCCTTTGCGGACACAAAGTGCCGCCAAAACTGTATCAGTTCTGCGCGATACCCGCAGCCTCTCTGTTTGGTGCCCTCCGCAAAGGGTTTTTCATAGTTCTCTTGCCCAATGGCGGACAGGAACTACGGCAATCAAACTTGAAACCGCTTTTTCTAAGCACAGATGCCTTACGCTATATTTTGTTGATTGACAGATAGACCCAATTTACAAAATACACTGTACATATGATAACTTTATTAGGAAAAAAAGTCAATAGATTTTTAAAAAATTGTGTCGAACAAAGGCTTACCAAAAAAGGGGGGAAAGATGGCCTATAAAGACCTTTGAAAAAGGGAACACTTTCAGCAAAACATCGCCCCAAACCAACTGTAGTTTGGGGCGATGTTTTACTAAAGTTTTTAGTTGATTTCTTTTGTTTTTGTTTCTTTTTCTACTTCAAATACAAAGGCACCGTCACGGTACAAGCAAAGAACTTTTTGCCCTTTTTGAATACTACCGTCCAAAATCCGTTCGCTGAGCGGATCTTCAATTTTGGACTGAATGGCACGACGCAACGGACGAGCCCCGTAGACCTTATCAAAGCCCACCTCGGCAATGGCCGTTTCGGCCGTTTGGTCAAATACAATTTCCATCTGCAATTTGGCCATCCGTTCAGCTAGACGACTCAACATCTTGCGGGCTATTTCACAAATTTCTTCTTTTGTGAGTTTGCGAAAAACAATAACGTCATCAATACGGTTTAAAAATTCAGGTTTAAAGTGGCGCTTGAGCTCTTCCAACACCTGTTTTTCCACATCGCTTTCCAACCGGCTCTCACCATTTTCATCGGTGAATCCAAAGGTGGTTTTCTTTTCGGTAATCAAGCGCGCGCCGATGTTAGAGGTCATAATAATTACGGTGTTTTTAAAATCCACCTTGCGCCCCTGCGCATCGGTCAAAATGCCATCCTCTAAAATTTGCAACAAAATGTTAAAGACGTCAGGATGGGCTTTTTCCACTTCGTCAAACAAAATCACAGAATACGGTTTGCGGCGCACCTGCTCGGTGAGTTGTCCTCCCTCATCGAAACCTACATATCCGGGAGGTGAACCCACGATACGGGAAACGGTATGCTTTTCCATATACTCCGACATATCCAGCCGAATGATCGCGTTTTCACTGCCAAACATCGCCTCGGCCAGGGCCTTACACAGTTCGGTTTTTCCCACACCGGTTGGCCCTAAAAAGAGAAAGGAACCAATCGGCCGTTTGGGATCCTTCAGCCCCACGCGACCCCGTCGAATGGCACGGGAAACGGCCGAAACGGCCTCCTCTTGCCCCACGATGCGGCCGTGCAAAACACCCTCCATTTTTAAAAGCCGTTCGCTTTCTTGCTCGGTCAGTTGGCCGGTGGGAATTCCCGTCCAACCCGAAACAATTTCAGCAATTTCCTCGGCTGTTACTGCGGCTTTGTTTTTTTCTTGCCGTTCTTTCGCAACCTCTTTTTCCTCTTGCAAACGGGCGGTTAATTCCCGTTCCTTATCCCGCAATTCGGCCGCCTTTTCAAAGTTTTGCTTTTGAATAAATTGCGTTTTATTTTGCTGCAATTCTTTTAGTTGGTCCTGCAAGGATTGCAGAGAATTCGGTTCTTTCGCGGTCCGCAAACGTACTCTGGAACCTGCCTCATCCATCAAATCAATGGCCTTATCCGGCAAAAAGCGGTCGGGAATATAGCGGGCCGAAAGGCGCACCGCAGCCACAATGGCATCGTCGGTGATGGTCACACCGTGATGATCTTCATAGCGATCCCGCAATCCTTTTAAAATTTCAATCGAATCCTCCTCGGTTGGTTCCCCCACCGTCACGGGTTGAAAGCGCCGTTCCAAGGCGGCATCTTTTTCAATATTTTTACGATATTCGGCCAAAGTAGTGGCGCCAATCACCTGCAAATCTCCACGCGCCAAAGAGGGTTTTAGAATATTTGCAGCATCGGTTGAACCTTCGGCCGAACCGGTTCCAATCAAGGTATGCACCTCATCGATGAATAATATGACATCGTCGGCAGACGACACCTCATCGATGATGGTTTTAATGCGCTCTTCAAAATCACCACGGTACTTGGTGCCGGCTACCATACCGGTTAAATCCAAGGTAATCAACCGCTTGTTTTTTAAAATTTCGGGAATATCTCCTTTAGCGATTCGCTCGGCCAAGCCTTCAACTACAGCGGTTTTTCCCACCCCCGGTTCTCCAATTAGGCAGGGATTGTTTTTGGTGCGGCGGCAGAGAATTTGTATCACGCGTTCAATTTCTTCCGCACGACCGATTACGGGGTCCAATCGACCGTTTTTCGCATCTTCCGTCAAATCGTGGCCGTGTTTATCTAAGGTGGCGGTGCCGCTTTTACCGGTCTTGCCGCCCGTGCGTTTGGCCTTGTTGGTCGGATTACTTTTGGGGAGTTCCTCAGCCAAACCGACCACCTCCAACACTTGGGTGGTCAAGGTAGCAATATCCACCCCCAGTTCGCTCAAAAAGCGAATGGCGTAGTTGTCTCCCTCACCCAAAATTCCAATAAGCAAATGCTCGGTACCCACGTAAGGGCTGCCCATTTGGCGGGTGCCGGCAATGGCGTTTTCTACCACCCGCTTCGCCCGCGGGGTTAAATGTTCCGGAGAAAGTGATGTCGGCACCCCACGTCCAACCGTATCGATGACCAGTTTTTCCACATCCGAAAGTGTAACACCATTTTCACAAAGTAGAGAAAAGGCGGCACCGCTTCCGGTCATTAAAATCCCTAACAATAAATGCTCACTTCCGACATAGGTATGCCCAAACCTTTCAGCCGCCGTGATGGCTTGATTCAAAGCTTCGTTTCCTTTGGCGGTAAACCCGTTAAAATGATAGCGCATTATACCATATTCATCCTTTCGCGTATAAAGTTCGCGCGACAAATGTCGCGATCAGCCGGCGTCATCCGTCCGAAGATTTTCTGTAAGGAAGCCGGTTGCCCTTGTACCAATAGAGTCATTGGTAAGGCGGATGGTATCTCTTTCAGTATGCCCATAGAACACCCCAGTTTAATCGAAGAAAGCAAATCCATCATTTCTCCGCTGGAAAGGCGGCGGGCATACCGCAGGGTTCCAAGGGCACGGTAGACAGTATCTTCCAGTGCAGTTGGTTCCAATGCCTTGCGTGCGGCTTGTTCCTTTTTTTCAATTTGTTTGGTAATGGCCGTTAAATTCTCCTTTGCCGTCTGCTCCGAAAGACCCAGCGTCACTTGGTTGGAAAGTTGGTATAATGAGGCGTGCGAACGACTTCCCTCGCCATACATTCCCCGCATAGTCAAACCGATTTTTGAAACGGAATCAACCAGCTGGGAAATTTCACCACAGCTCTCCAACGCCGGCAAATGCAACATATACGAAGCACGAAGGCCTGTGCCTAAATTGGTGGGGCAAGCGGTTAAATAGCCCAACTGCTCATCAAAAGCCAAACAAAGTCCCTCGGTTAAGCATTGTTCTACCTCTACTGCCATCTCATACGCTTTTGAAAGAGCGGCTCCACCCCGTAACACCTGCAGACGAATATGGTCTTCCTCCAACAACATCACGCTAACCGTTTCATCCTCACTCAACACTAACCCACGCGGGCCGGTCGCCTTAGCAAAGGCAGGACTGATAGTGTGCCGCTCAACCATTGCCACCAATTCCTCTTCCGGCACCGTAAGCATATCAATATATTGCAAACGGCCTACCCTTTCTAATGATACGCCGTTCGTTCGCTCTTTCATACCCGAAAGAAAGGTTTCTTTTTGCTCGTCGCTCATTCGTTTGGGAAAGGGTAGCCCGGTCACATTACGAGCCAAACGCACTCGCGCGCTAACCACAGTATCCAGTTTTTTATCGACGGTTTCATACCAATGACTCATTTTATTTCTCCTCGCTTTCCAAGGCGCGAATTTCGTCGCGTAAGGCTGCGGCTTTTTCAAATTCTTCAGCCTTTACCGCGTCGGCCAAGGCGACGCGCAAAGCAGCTAAACGGTCTTCTTTGGTTGGTTTCGGTGCCTCCTCTTTCGGAGTCGCCCCGATGTGCAACGCCTTACCGTGCAACCGATGGAGCGAGGGAAGAAGTTGCTCGCGAAAGGTGGAATAGCATTCACCGCACCCAACACGGCCGCTTTCGGCAATATCAGCAAACGAGGCCCCACAACAAGGACAGCGGCGTGCTCCACCCCGACCGCTGGACAAAACATCGGTAAACATTGAGGTCAATAGGTTCGGCAGGCTCAATTGACCAAAGCTCTGCACACCTTCACCGGCGGCACAGTAAGCACATAAATGCTGTTCTTGTACCACTCCGTTTAAAACGGTTTTAATATGGGTGGTGGCAGGATTTTTTCCACACTGTTCGCACATCATCATTTTTTCCTCCTAACATTCTTATATCAATTGCAGCAGCATTTGTTTGATGACTGCGGCACGAAATCCATCCTGCATAGGCAAAGAAATCTGCCGCATCACCGGAGAAGAAATGGCCGCTTTCATCAGACCCGCCGCCGCCGGTTCTATCAATTCGGCCTGCTGACTGTTTTCAATCAAAATGCGAGCTGAGGCCGCATCCAACCCATCCCCGATGGAATTGATGATATGCATTAAGGCCGAGGAGCGATCCAACCGCACGCGGGTGATACGAATATAGCCACCGCCACCGCGCTGACTTTCAATAACATACCCGTGCTCAGGCGTAAAACGAGAGGAAAGTACGTAATTAATTTGGCTGGGAACGCACCCCATCAATGCAGCCAATTCATTGCGCTGAATTTCGGCGGTATTGTATTCGGATTGCTCCAGCATTTGCAATATGCGAGCGGTAATTAGGTCGCTCATTTTCATTCTCAACATCTCCAAACTTGACCTTAACTGACCTTTCTTTATCTTTATTATATACGAAAGTCAGAAAAAGTCAAGTTTTATTTTGTAAAAAAATTTTTTCCAATTCATCGCACCAAAAAAAGGGGAGCGACATAGGATGGAATGTAGGTAATCCGAATCCCCATTCGGTTTGCCGAGGGAGGAGTCAACGGCAGATTGCCTTTGATTTTCCTTTCTTGCGACAAGGCAGAAATGGACCGTTTTTTCGGGGGAATTTTCTCTTGTCGACCATTTCTTTTGGCAAGATTTTGAAGGGAGGTCAAGATGTTATGTGTAACAACTTCTTCGGTGGTAGCAACTGTTCTTGGGTCATCATTCTTATTTTGATTTTGGTTTGCTGCGGCAACTCGGGTGGTTGCGGCTGCGGCAACGACCGCTCAAATGACTGCTGCTGCTAACAAAATCTCCTAAGCAATGAAAAAAGGCCATCGCCGAGAAACATCGGTGATGGCCTTTTTCATTTTTCAAAAAAGAAAACGCCTACCCACAGCGGATAAGCGCTTGATTTTTCTCCAAGACGGAAATTTACTTGCTTTCCATATTGAAGCGCTTTTTGAAGCGATCAACACGGCCACCGGTATCTACCAGTTTTTGCTTACCGGTAAAGAACGGATGACATTTCGAACAAATATCCAGACGGATATTTTCCTTGGTCGATCGAGTTTCAAATGCCGCACCACAAGCACATTTAACGGTGGTGGTTTCATACTTCGGATGAATACCCTGTTTCATACTGTCACCCCTTTTCGAATTGATTAACATTAGAATGATACCACAAAGGAATTGAAATTGCAATAGTAAATTTTTAAAAAAACGAAAAAATATCCTTTACTCCTTTGGGCAATATGCTCGCCCAAAGATTTCCATTAGACTTTTTTCGATTTTTGCGGTTGTTGTGCAGCCACCGCAATCGGCTCTGCTTCCTCAAAAAGCAATTGCAACTGTTCCGGCCCTTTTGACTCATAACAATACTGCGTAATAGGAAGAATTTGATTAAATACACATGTATGGCGTGGAGTAATACGGCGGTCCTCGTGCAACGAACCGAAATACCACTGTTTATAAGAACAGTATTTTCCAATCTCATCCAAATAGCCGTTGAGTTTGTTTACGTGGTCAGCATTGCCGCTGCGAAGCAACATTGCGCTTTTCACCAATGAAGGGGGCTCATGGGTTAATATGTAGTCCACCCGGCCACCGCATTCGTCCAAATTTTCGGCCCCGTGCGCCATCTCAGCCGGCGAAGGCAATTCGGCCTTCCACCAATGTTGTTGCTCTACGCGAATTTCCTTATCCAAACTTTCGCCGCCGCCGAAGGTGAAAATACGGTGTCCCTCAATTTCAAAAATCTCGCCCCGCATTAAATGAAACAGATTGCCGCAAATGCGGTGCACGCGACCACCCTTCCAAACAGTTTGGCGACAAGAACGAATCCGTTCAAAATTTTCATGCGAGCCGTCTAAAAAGCAAACCGTAAACTTCCGACTCCCCAAATATTTCAAAGTGCTTCGCTCCCGCGGGCTATCATCCCACACAAAGCCAAAATCCCCACAAACAATCAACACATCGTCCTTTTTCAATTTTCGCCATTCTTTGTCATACAAACGGGATTCATCGCCGTGCATATCACCGGTGATATAAACCATTGTTACCCCTCCCGAAAAAAAATAAAAAATTATGCATTCCCCCCTTTCAAAAACGGGCGAAATCATATATAATAATATCAGCTTTGTTCTGATGCATTTTCATTATACTATATTATGGGAGAAAAATCTATGCCCAAAAAATTCTTTTGTGTGATTCTTTCTGTTTTTTTTGTTTTAAGTCTTCTGCTCACCCCCGCCGCAGCCTTTAAGCCCTCCACTTTTTCCATCACGGCCGAGGGGTGCTATCTCGCCAGCGGGGACAACGGCACCCCTATTTACGAAAAAAACGCCGACCAGCGCTTTTACCCCGCCAGTTTAACAAAAATTATGACGGCGGTGGTAGTGCTGGATTCCTGCGACGATTTAAACCGTATGATCACCGCCCGCAAACAAGAGTTGGATATTCTGCTCGGCACCGATTCTTCGGTGCTTGGTCTGGTAGATGGCGAGCAATTCTCAGTGTTGGAATATCTGTATATCTTAATGGTTCATTCCGCCAATGATGCCGCCAATGTCTTAGCCAAAGAATTCGGTGGTTCACTGGACGGATTTGCACAGTTAATGAATCAAAAAGCCGCCTCGCTGGGAATGACCGGAACCCATTATGTCAACGCCCACGGGTTGCACGACGAAAATCACTACACCACCCCGAAAGATATGTTTCTGCTGACCAAATACGCCCTGCAAAACCCCACCTTTCGGGAGATTTTCGGCACCCGTCGCCACCCCTTACCGGCCACCAACAAAACACAGCGTACCCGTCTGTTAGCGACAACCGTTTTTATTCAAGACCCTAACTCCATGATGCCCAACAGTTACTATGCACCGGTGTCGGGTGGAAAAACCGGTTACACCGACGATGCCGGCCGTTGTCTTGTTACGGTAGCTGAAAAAAACGGAGCCTCTTACATTTGTGTAATAATGAAGTGCCCCGTAAAAAACGCCGCCGGCCAAAAAGTACGATACGAATTCGGCGAAACCAAACAACTCTACGAATGGGTCTTTAACGATTTTGAATATCGCCAAATTTACGACACCAACACACCGGTTGGTGAATGTCCCGTCACCCTTTCGATGGACACCGACCACGTCACCTTGGCTCTCAAAGAACCGGTTAATACCGTCATTCCCAAAAACGCCGATGACTCGACCATTCAGGTCGAGATAGATTTGCACAACTCCCCCGCCGAAGCCCCCATCGCTGTAGGACAAGAACTGGGTACCGCCACCATTCGCTACGCCGGTGAAGTGATTGAAACCGTACCTGTGGTTGCCACCTCCGCCGTGGAACGAAGCGGTATGATGGCCTTTGTCAAAGGCGTCGTGGAATTTTTCTCCCACCGCACCACTCACATTGTCTTGCTGATTTTCGTTGGCTTAATACTAATGTTTATCGGGTACTGTTTTTGGCTCAACCGGCACCGAAAACGCCGCCGCCGTAAACGGGTAAAAATTAAATAGAAAGAGAAACGCAGTGCTTCAGACGATAGAAAAACTTTTTAGTCATAAGCAATATTTAAATTCCAAGTTCATAAAAGCCTTCAAACATAGAAGCCCTAGCGGGGAATGATGTGCATTTAACGAAAAAAGAGGCTGCAAAAAACAAACCAAAGGGAGCGCTACGTAATGAAGGGTACTCGAAAGGAAAGCAAAACGGATGTGTAGAATGTCGAATTTCTACACATCCGTTTCATTTCGTATTATGCCATAACAAGCAGGAAACTTGCATATCCACTTCCGCTTGCTCGAAAACCGAAAACCCTTCTACCTGTCTCAAAAGGAGTGATACGGTGCGACAAATCTTACAATTATATTTTATTTGCCCTAAAACTGCCGAAGGCAATATCACTTGGACAAAGTCCAAATATAACTGCGTAGCAATATAACTCGCCGTTAGGCAATATAACTGCGGCACTTACGGAGGGTGCCTCCATACGTCCTTGCTTTTTTATTTTCCTCGGAAAATTTCGCAAACAATCAATTTTATTTTACACATCATTGCCTCTTTTTCGTGAAGGGAATTAATTAAAGAATAAATCCCCCACTGTTTCCTCATTTAAAGGTAACCGTGCAACCGTTAAGGCTTAATCTTTACAAAAAATCTACCTTTCAAAACAGTTTTATGATATTAGTTTTTTAAACTTTGAATGGGGGCGGGAATCCGTCCGCCTCGAGAAATGAATTTCAGCGGAGAAGCAGTGTTGACCTTCATCACCGGCCCGCTTCCCAGCAAACCGCCGAATTCCAACTCCTCTCCCACCGATTTACCAATGGCGGGAATCACACGTACCGCTGTGGTCTTGGAGTTAATCATACCAATGGCGGCTTCGTCGGCGATGATGGCAGAAATGACCTCGGCCGGCGTATCCCCCGGAATATTAATCATATCGAGCCCCACCGAACAAACAGCCGTCATCGCTTCTAATTTTTCAATGGTTAAAAATCCGTTTCGAGCCGCATCAATCATACCGGCATCTTCGGTCACCGGAATAAAAGCGCCCGACAGACCGCCCACGTGAGAGGAGGCCATTACACCGCCTTTTTTCACGGCATCATTTAGCAACGCAAGGGCGGCGGTAGTACCGCAAGCTCCACAAGATTCTAGTCCCATTTCCTCTAAAATATGGGCAACCGAATCGCCTATGGCCGGTGTCGGTGCCAAAGAAAGGTCAACAATACCAAACGGAACACCCAGCTCTTTCGCTGCTTCTCGCGCCACCAATTGCCCCACACGGGTAATTTTAAAGGCGGTTCGTTTTACCAATTCGGCCACACCGCTTAAATCCATATCTTCTGCTTTTGCCACGGCGGCACGCACGACACCGGGACCCGAAACACCAACGTTAATGACACAGTCCGGCTCACCCACCCCGTGGAAGGCACCGGCCATAAAAGGGTTATCCTCCGGCGCATTGCAAAAGACCACCAATTTGGCGGCACCTATACAATTGCGGTCTGCCGTTTTTTCGGCCGTTTGACGGACAATTTTACCCATCATTCGAACGGCATCCATATTCAGGCCCACTTTGGTAGAACCAATATTAACCGAAGAGCAGACGTGGTCGGTTACGCTGAGCGCTTCGGGGATGCTTTCGATTAAAGCATAGTCACCGGCTGAAAATCCCTTGCCAACCAAGGCCGAATAACCGCCGATGAAGTTGACCCCCAGGGCCAAGGCGGCTTTTTCTAGAGTCAGCGCAAACTTCACGATATTTGACGTTTGGCAAGCTGCCGCAAGCATAGAAATAGGGGTAACCGAAATGCGTTTGTTAATAATCGGAATACCGTACTTGGTTTCAATTTTTTCGCAAACCGAAATCAAATCGGCCGCCGAAGTGGTGATTTTACGGTAAATTTTATCGCAAGCCTTATCAATATCTTGGTCGATACAGTCAAGCAAGGAAATTCCCATCGTCACGGTACGAATATCCAAATGCTCTTCTTCAATCATTTGAATGGTTTCTAAAATATCATGCGTGGTATACATATCGTCTCTCCCTTAAATGCTGTGCATCGAATTGAAAATGTCTTCGTGCATTACATGAATGGACATTCCCATCTCTTCACCCAATTGTTTCATAGCATCCGAAAAGAGGCCAAAATCGCCTTTGAGTGTACCGATATCACAAATCATAATCATACAAAACATATGGGACAAAACCGATTGAGATACCTCAGTAATATTGACATTGTACGCAGCACAACCGGCCGAAACCTTTGCTAAAATGCCAACCGAATCTTTGCCAACCACCGTTAGGACTGCTTTCATATTTCATTTCCTCCAAAAGAAAAATATACCTTTTATATTTTAACACAATTCTCGTCGCTTGTAAATAGAATAAACACCCAAAAACCAACCGAAAAATAAAATTTTACAGAAATGCTTGACAGAAAAACTTGTTTTTGATATCATATTAACAGTTGAACATATGAAAGGTTGGTGAATTGTTTGGCCGAAATTTATTGTGATTATATGCACATCCACCCCCTCAGTGTGCAAGAAGTGAAAAACGCCCTCCCCCCCGATGAAATATTGTTTGATTTGGCTGATTTATTTAAGTTGTTTGGTGATACCACACGACTGAAAATTCTTTCGATTTTGGCGAAGAGAGAACTTTGTGTTTGCGATATTTCTCTATTGCTTGGTATGTCACAGTCGGCCATTTCGCATCAGTTAAAAGTATTAAAATCCTTTAAACTAGTCAAATGTCGCCGTGCGGGGAAAACTGTTTTTTATTCCCTGGCCGATGACCACGTAGAAAGCATTTTACAAAAGGGATTCGAACATATTTTTGAAGGAGAATGACGGTTATGTTGAAAAAATTAAAAATGAGTGAAATCGATTGTGCTAACTGTGCCGCAAAAATGGAACGAAACATCAACAAGCTGGAAGGGGTAGAAGTTGCCACTGTAAGCTTTTTAACCAAACGGTTGTTGCTGGAAGTGAAAGAAGGCTTTTCGTTTGACGAAGTGCTCAAACAAGTAAAAAAGGAAGTCAAAAAAATTGAGCCCGACTGCGACATCACAGAATAACGGAGAGAAATCCTATGACAAAAAAACAAAGAAAATCCCTGCTTATTATTCTACTTTCCACCTTTTTGTTTGTGGGGTGTAAGGTACTCACGAAAAGGATAGATTTTTCTGCCACGTTCGGAAGCTATCACAAAATGGTCGAACTTGGTTGTTATTTGGTTCCCTATCTCATCATCGGAAAATCAGTGCTCTATAAGGCGGTGCGAAATATTTTCGCCGGACGTATGCTGGACGAAAATTTTCTAATGGCCATTGCCACCATTGGCGCCCTTATGTTGGCAGAATACCAAGAGGCGATTGTTGTATTGATTTTATATCAAGTAGGACTATTGTTTGAAAGTTTTGCCACCGAACGATCCCGTCGCTCGATTGAAGAGCTGATGAACATTATGCCAAAATTTGCCCACGTAGAGCGAGATGGTACCCTGCAAACCGTAGAACCGGAAGAAGTCAAAATCGGTGAAACCATCATCGTTAAGGCGGGCGAACGCATCCCGCTGGACGGCAAAATTATCGAGGGGAACAGTCGGTTAAACACCGCGGCCCTAACCGGCGAAAGCCATCCGCTTGCTGTGGCGGTCGGCGATCGTGTGGTAAGTGGCGCAGTTAATCAAGAATCGGTTTTACGCATTGTTACCGAAACCGAATATGCCGATTCTACTGTGGGGAAAATTTTAGATTTAATGGAAAATTCGGCCGCCAAAAAAGCCAAAACCGAAAGTTATATCAATCGTTTCGGCACGATCTACACTCCTGTTATCGTAGCCGCCGCCGTTTTAATTGTACTGCTTCCTCCCCTATGCGGGGCCGGACAATTCAGCGAATGGGTTGAGCGGGGGCTGGCCTTTTTGGTCAGTTCTTGTCCTTGCGCCCTGTTAATTTCGGTGCCGCTTTCCTTTTTCGGCGGTATGGGTTGTGCCTCACGCCGCGGAATTTTAATAAAAGGGGCCTCTTATTTAGAACACTTGGCCATGTTAAAAGTTTGTATGTTTGACAAAACCGGCACCCTTACCAAGGGTAGTTTTCAGGTTACCGCCATCCACCCCGAAACCATCACCGAAGCCGAACTTCTGCGTTTGGCGGCAGCCGCCGAAGGGTACAGTAATCACCCGGTCTCCCACTCCTTGATTGCAACTTACGGACGCATTCCCGATGCCAAGGTGGAAAATGTGACCGAGTTTCCGGGCTCAGGATTGCGCGCAACCATTGACGGTAAAACCATTTTGGTGGGAAACGAAGCCCTAATGAAGCTGGGAAAAATTGACATTCACGCCTGTTCCAAATGCCGCCTGCATCCTCATATTGGCAGCACCGTTCATTTGGCAATGAATGGCGAATATATGGGGCATATCGTGATTTCCGATGAAATCAAAGCCGACGCCAAACAAACGGTAGCGAATCTGCGACGCGATGGAATTCGTACCGTTATACTAACCGGCGATAACCAAAAAACTGCCAATATGGTAGGTGAACAAATCGGGGTGGACGAGGTGCACGCCGAACTGCTCCCCGCCGATAAGTTGGCCTTTGTGGAAGAAAGCATTTCTAAAAAAGGCAAAAAAGAAATCATTGGTTTCGTGGGTGACGGCATTAACGATGCACCGGCCTTGATGCGAAGCGATATTGGCATTTCAATGGGTGCAATGGGCAGTGATGCCGCCATCGAAGCTGCCGACATTGTGATTATGGATGATGACCTCTCCAAGTTGTCTCTAATCCGTCGCATTGGCAAAAAAACTCTGCGCAACGTTCGTCAAAACATCCTCTTTTTTATTGTCGTTAAAGTTCTTGCCCTTGTGCTGATTGCCTTGGGATATGAACCAATGTGGCTGGCCATTTTCGCCGATGTGGGCGTTACCATCATTGCCACCTTAAACGCCATGCGTTGTATGCATATTCGAAGTAAATAAAAAAACAAAAACAGCACCGAACCTTCCAAGATTCGGTGCTGTTTTCATCCCATTTTAACACAAAAAAAGTTCGGAAACAAAAACCACCACACACGCGGCAATCGAAACCAAAAACAAACTTTGCCCGAAATAGGCCAATACAAGGGCGGTGATAAATCCGGCTAAAGCTGACCAAATGCTTCCCGTTGCTTCCAAAATAGCCGGAAAGGTCATCACAGCCAAACTTACGTAAGGGACATAAAATAAAAACGATTTTAAAAACGGATGGGTAAATTCCCGCCGAATAAAGGTAAGCGGTATCATTCGAATAAGATAGGTCACCGATGCCATCACAAAAAGATAAAGAAAAATGTTTGAGCTCATATCTCCCCCTCCTTTTGGTCTGCTTTATCACCGGTTGCTTGTACGGGAAAAAGCCAAGCGGCAACACCGGCGATGAACAAGGTAAGTAAGATAACGCGGAATCCCGAAGAAATTTGGGAAAGAAAAGGCAACTTAGCAAAAGCCAAACTCATCCCCATTGAAACCGCAACCACCCCGAAAATCACGCGATTTTGGCGAGCGGGCGGCACAATAATGGCAATAAACATTCCATAGAGGGCTACACTGAGTGCCCGTACCACACGAGGCGGCAATAAACCGCCTGAAACTACCCCTAAAAAGGTACCAAGAGTCCATCCGGGAATTGCGGCAGCCATCAAACCGTAACTATAAAAGGGACTGATTTTTCCGATACGGCTAATCGAAACGCCAAAAATTTCATCGGTTACACCAAAGGAGACCAAAAAGCGATGGAAAAAAGGTGCTTTTTCCGAAATTTTTTGCGAAAGAGCCGAGGACATCAAACAATACCGCAGATTGATGATGAATTGGGTGGCCGCCATTTCCCAATACGTCGCACCGGTGGCAATGATATCCAAGGCGGCGAATTGGCCGGCAGAGGTTAAATTAGTCAGGGAAATCAACACGGCTTGCAAAGAGGTTAACCCAATATTTTTGGCGGTAATCCCAAAGGTAAAGGAAACGGCCAAATATCCCAAAAAAATGGGAAATCCGTCTTGAGTTCCTTTTTTAAAATAGGAAAAACGACTCACGCAAACCTTCCTTTCTATTCTTTATATCTTTTCGAAAAAATCGGCGGAGAAATTTCTCCGCCGATTGGTTTATTCATTTGTTATGGAGCTTTCGGGTTTTGACGTAACGGGCGGTACGGTAGTAGTCGAATCCGAACTGGTTTCAACCGGTTTGGATGAGGAGGCCGCATCGCTCGTCGGTTTTTGCGAAGAAGTGGCCGTTGTCTTTTTCGAGGAGGAGCCGCTCGCCGAGGTTGCTTTTGAGGAGGTCGCGGTCGCCTTGCTCGACGTGTTTACCTCATCCCGTACGGTGCCACCGTGGGTAGAGCAAGGAATTAACTGACTGGTTTTAAACCAACCAATCGCGGTAGAGGAACAACGCTCGGTTGCCACCATACCCGACGAGAGACAATACCGACGACAAGTGACATAGGAGCTTTCGGCGAATTCTTTTTTCTCTAAATTCTTATGCACCTTGCCCATAATGGTACCCCAAATTTTACGGGCAGAATTATTAGGATACACACTGGCCGGTGTATCATACCCATACCAACAAGAGGCAGCGTAATAGGGTGAACCGCCGGCAAACCATAGGTTGTGGCTGTCGTTGGTGGTGCCCGTTTTCCCAAACAGGGGCATCGAACGAACATAAGAACGTACACTGCGACCGGTACCACTGCTACCGTCAATAACATTGCGCAACATATGATTCATAATCACAGCGGTATCCTCCGCCATAGCGATTTTTGGCGCAGGATTGCCGTCCAGCACCAAATTGCCTTGTTGGTCGGTCACCTTGGTAAAGAAAGAGGGTTTGTAATATTTTCCCTTGTTGCCAAAGGTGGCAAAGGCAGCGCAAGATTCCAACGAGGTAATACCTTTATAACAACTACCCAATGCCAAGGCCGAATAGGTCAAGTCTGCATTCGCATTTTTGGTCAAGGTGGTGATTCCCATATCCTTGACTAAGTGATTGTAAACATTTTCCATTCCCAATTTTTCCACCAGTTGCGCCGGAACGGTATTTTTCGAAACCTCCAACGCCTTGGCGGCCGTCACCGAACCGCCGTAGGAGCCATTGGCGTTCGGCGGCCATTTTTTCCCGTTCGATAAGGTAATGGGTCGGTCTTTAAAAATACTGGAATACGAAATCATATTATTGTCAAGTGCCAATGAATAAGTAGCAATCGGCTTAATGGAAGAACCGGGCGACCGGGGCGAATCGGTGGCACGATTGAGGCCGCGATTGGTCTTCTTTTCCCCTACGCCGCCGCTGATACCAACCACGTGTCCCGCATAATCCATAATCGTAAAGGAAGACTGGGCGGTCACTCCGTTGCGCTTAACAAAATTCGAGGGTTTGGTATATACATCATCAATAATTTTCTGTATTTCGGTATCCAAAGTGGCGTAAATTTTGTATCCGCCGTTATAGAAATTCTGTTCGGCATAGGATTTGTCAAAATTGTATTTTTCAACCAAGGCATCCACTACATTATCAATCAAGGCATCGACAAAATAGCTATTGACTTCCACTTCTTTAATGTTGGATTTATCGGCTACAATTTTTACCTCTTGGGCCGCCGCTTTTTCATATTCTTCTTGAGTGATATAGCCTTGTTCTTTCATTTCATACAACACCGTACGGCGGCGTTCGGCATTGTTGATGGGATTTTTATCGGGGCGATATCGCTCCGGTTCCTTAACAATGGCGGCCAAACTGGCGCATTCGGCCAAAGTTAGCTCGTGTACATTTTTTTTGAAATAATAGTTGGCAGCTACCTCTACCCCGCCAATACCGTTGGCAAAACTGACGGTGTTAAGATAACATTCCAAAATGGTGTCTTTACCATAGGTGCTTTCAATTTTTCGCGCCCGCATAATTTCGCGAATTTTACGCATTGGGGATTGGCGATTGTCTTGCGTTAAGTTTTTCACCAATTGTTGTGTAATGGTCGAACCGCCTTGGTTGGAGGAATATAAATCCACAAACATATTGACAAAGGCAGCAAAGGTACGTTTCCAGTCCACTCCATCGTGCGATTCAAACCGCTTATCTTCAATGGCGATAAATGCCTCACATAATTGGCGCGGAATTCCTTTATATTCGGGATCGTCTGCCATAGCGCGTTCTTCGTCGTACGAAACCCAAATGCGGTTTTCCGAACCGTGCAAGCGTTGGTATTCCTGATATTTTCCGGTTTTTGCGTTTTTGACGTAGATAACGGTAGTGGAATTCAGTTTCAAATTATTCAAATTTTCTTGAATATCATCGTCGACAAAACCGAAAACATAAATCATAAAGGTACCGATAACCAAGCAAAAGGTAATGGTGCACACTAAAAAAACCGAAAGAAGCGCTTTCAAAAAACGGCTCTTGGTCTTTTTTTCTTTGGGTTGTTTCCCATATTTTTTGCGACCGGTTTTGCCCGCTTCGGTAGAACGATTGCGGTTTTTATCGGCAAAACTATTGAAATCCAATTGGTTTTCCGAGTTGCTGAACAACTCTTCCGAAGAGAAAGAAGAGGAAGAAAGGTCATCCCCCTCCATAAACGGGCTTTGGTATTCGTCTTTCATTCTGTCACACTCCTTCAACACACAGAAAATAGCAACGATTTCCGTAAAAATGCCATTATATTTATTGTATTGTATCATACTTGTTACAAAAAATCGAGTTACAATTTTTTAACCATTTAATTTTTTTCTTTTTCCCCCTTTACTTGGTATGTTTTGGATAAAAAAAGCCATACTAACCCAAAAGAAAAAAGTTTTCCAAAAAGGAAGATAAGTATGAAGCCGAAACTACTTGTTTTGTGTGTGGCCGCCTTGGCGACCGTGGGATCTCTATTGCTGTTCGCCCGTCCCCCTGCCGCAACAACTCCGCAAAGTGAACCGGTCGCCACACAAAGCGGATATTTACTGACCGTGCACAATGGAAAACTGGCCGTATTTCAAAACGGTCGGTCGGAACCCGAACTCCTTTTGGACGTTTGGGTGGATTCGTTGCCCGAGCGAGATATCACCCGTTTGAAAGAAGGAATACCGGCCGAAAGTTTAACCGAAGCCATTACACTGGCAGAAGACTACGAATAAAACTCCCCGTCGCACACAAAAGGGAAAAATCAGTGAAGCAAATTTTTCTTTTTACTTTTTTATTGCAAACTTTGGTGAGATATGCTATAATGGCTTTATGAAAAAATTAACTCGCTTTTGGCTAAGGGGAAGTTTGGTTTTTCTTCTCCTTGTTGTTCTGTTAGCGGTCGACATATGGAATATCCCGTGCCCCTTTCGACAGTGGGTTGGCATCCCGTGCCCCGGTTGCGGAATGACCCGTGCTTGGCGCGCGATGTTGCGTTTGGATATAACCGCCGCCTTTTCCTATCATCCTCTTTTTTGGACCATACCGCTTTTGCTCTTCTATCTCTGGAAAGAGGGGCGAGTTTTCGGCGAAAAGGCAGATACTTGGTTGCTTGGCAGTCTTGCGGTTTCTTTATTCGTCTTATGGGGGATTCGACTGATACTAATTTAGTCAAACCTTCTCTATAAAAAACATAAATCTATTGGAGGAAACAACTATGTATTGCAAAAATTGTGGAAATGAAATGCACGACCAAGCCGTTGTCTGTGTTAAATGCGGGGTAGCTGCCGGCCAAGGAGCCAGTTTCTGCCAAAACTGTGGCGCCACCACTACGCCGGGCGCAAATGTTTGTGTACAGTGCGGTGTTGCTCTGCAAACTCCGGTAGCAGTGGGCGAGCAAAAGTCCAAAATCGCCGCCGGTCTTCTTGGCATTTTCTTAGGTGTTTTCGGCGTACATAACTTCTATCTCGGCTATACCGGCAAAGCCTTAGCACAACTTCTTATCACCGTACTTAGCTGTTTCACCCTCGCCATCGTTTCGGAAATTTGGGGCTTAATCGAAGGGATTCAGATTTTAACCGGCAGCATCTCGACGGATGCCAAAGGTGTTTCGCTGAAAGATTAAGTTTATTTTCGTACCAAACGGTGCAACCTTTTTATGGTTGCGCCGTTTCTCTTTTTTGCATAGCATTTAAGGGAAATTTTCTTTTTGGTTGTATACAATAATCGGAAGGGAATCAAAGGATACATTCTCGTCATTTTTTACGAATTTTTTTAGGGGGAAGTACAGTATTTTTCTATGTAAATATATTGCTTTTCCATTGGTTTTGTTTTATAATAAGTTATTATATGATAGCGACGTGGTTGCATCCACCGTTATCCGTTTGCCATTTTTGTAAAGGCCGATGTTTTTTGCAAAAGTAGCTGTAATATAAAGGTATTTTTAAAAAGGGGATGTTTCAAGTATGAGTCAAAATGAACGCAGAGTTGGTACCGTTTCCAGAGGTATCCGTTGTCCCATCATCCGCGAAGGTGATAATTTAGCTGCTATGGTTTCCGAAAGTGTACTGGAAGCCGCTGCATCCGAAGGGTTTTCCTTACGCGACCGTGATGTAATTTCTTTGACCGAATCCATCGTAGCACGCGCCCAAGGAAACTATGCCCATATAGACGATATCGCCGCCGATGTTAAGGCCAAATTGGGCGGTGAAACCATTGGTGTTATCTTCCCCATTCTCTCCCGCAATCGTTTTGCCGTTTGCCTGCGCGGCATTGCCAAAGGCGTCAAAAAAATCGTTTTAATGCTCAGCTACCCTTCCGACGAAGTTGGTAACTCGTTGGCCACCTACGATTTGATTGATGCTGCCGGCATCAATCCCTATTCCGACGTCCTCTCCTTAGAGCGATATCGCGAAGTTTTCGGCGTTCAGAAATTGGAATTTACCGGTGTTGATTATGTAGAATATTACGGCAACCTCATTCGTGAAATGGGTGCCGAGGTGGAGATTATTTTCGCCAATCAAGCCAAGGCCATTTTGGATTATACCGATTGCGTTCTCACCTGCGATATCCATACCCGTGCCCGTACCAAACGCCTCTTGAAAGAAGCTGGTGCCAAGGTGGTTTGCGGTCTGGATGACATTTTAAGCACTTCGGTAAACGGCAGCGGCTTTAACGAAAATTACGGTCTGCTGGGTTCCAATAAATCAACCGAAGAAAAAGTGAAGCTCTTCCCCCGCGATGCAAAACCTCTGGTTTTAGATATTCAACAACGCATCTTAGCAGCCACCGGCAAACATGTTGAAGTAATGGTTTACGGTGACGGTGCATTTAAAGACCCTAAAGGAAAAATTTGGGAATTGGCCGACCCGGTTGTTTCCCCTGCTTTTACCGACGGATTGGTTGGCACACCCAACGAACTAAAGCTCAAATATTTAGCCGATAACGATTACAAAGACCTTTCCGGTGAGGAACTAAAAAAAGCCATATCCAAAAGTATTGCCGAAAAAGACGGCAGCAGTTTAGTTGGCAATATGGCGGCACAAGGCACCACGCCACGTCAGTTGACCGATTTAATCGGCTCTCTTTGCGATTTGACCAGCGGCTCGGGTGACAAAGGCACTCCGGTTGTTTTGGTGCAAGGCTATTTTGACAACTACGTCAACGATTAAGATCACGGAGGTTGAAAAATATGGATACGAATAAACGTCCGGAAACAATGGCTCGCATTACCACCAAAGAACTGGCAGATGCTTTCATTGCCGAGCAGGTTGCCGCCGTGCGCGCGCAGGTCGGCGATAAAAAAGTCTTGCTGGCACTCTCCGGTGGGGTAGACTCCTCGGTTGTCGCTGCTTTACTGATTAAGGCCATCGGCAAACAACTCACCTGTGTACACGTAAACCACGGATTGATGCGCAAGGGCGAAAGCGAACAAGTAACGGAAGTATTTGGCAAAGAAATGGATTGCAACTTGGTCTATGTGAATGCCACCGACCGCTTTTTAAACCTTTTAGCCGGGGTTACCGAACCCGAGAAAAAGCGCAAAATCATCGGCAGTGAGTTCATCAAGGTGTTTGATGAAGAAGCCTCAAAATTAGAGGGCATCTCTTTCTTGGCGCAAGGCACCATTTACCCTGATATTTTAGAGTCAGACGGGGTCAAAGCTCACCACAATGTGGGTGGTCTGCCTGAAGATATGCAGTTTGAGTTGGTAGAACCTGTCAAATTACTTTACAAGGATGAAGTTCGCGTTGTTGGCGAGGCGCTCGGCCTACCTCACGAAATGGTTTACCGTCAACCATTTCCCGGTCCCGGCCTTGGCGTACGTTGTCTTGGTGCCATCACCCGCGACCGCTTGCATGCCCTGCGCGAGGCCGATGCCATTCTCCGCGAAGAATTTGATAAAAATGGTCTTGCCGAAAAAGTATGGCAATATTTCATTGCCGTGCCGGATATGAAGAGTGTTGGCGTTAAGGAAGATAAGCGTTACGAGGGTTGGCCGGCCATCATCCGCGCCGTCAACACCACCGACGCTATGTCGGCTACCATAGAAGAAATCCCCTACGAGATTCTGCACCGCATCACCAATCGCATCACCCACGAGGTAGAAGGTATCAACCGTGTCCTCCTTGACCTCACTCCCAAGCCGATTGGAACCATCGAGTGGGAATAATACCAATTTAATACAATAAATCTATAGTAGCAGGCAGTGGTTTTCATTGTCTGTTATTATTTTTATTATCATTATTATTTCGTGTGCAATTATTATCGATAGTAGAGCCACGGAAATCGTAAATCACGATATAATTTATAACTAACCAAAGCAAGGCGGCAGGGAGAAATCCTTGCCGTCAATATTTTTTGTGGAATACATTCCTGTAAACCATTTCCCGAAACAGAAAAACTGTTGATTTTGGGAAGTGAATGTGGTATAATAACTTTGCGAGGTGATTTTCTATGAAACTGATTGAAAGAAAACAATACTTAGATAAAATGATCAATGTTATTGGAACTCCCGATATTAAAGTTCTGACAGGTGTACGTCGTTCCGGCAAATCAAAATTGTTGGAGGCTTTTAAAGCCTACGTGCAAAAGAATATTGACGATGCCAATATTATCCATATCAATTTTAATTTGTCTAAATATGATAACCTTAAAGAATACAAGGCTCTTAACAAATATATTGAAAGCAATTATGCGGATGGCAAGGAGAATTTTGTTTTAATTGACGAGATTCAAATGTGTGATAACTTTGAGTTGTGTATAAACAATCTTCACGCAACTGAGATGTACGATATTTATATCACGGGTTCTAATGCTTTCCTGCTCAGCTCGGACTTGGCAACATTATTTACCGGAAGAACATTTGAAATCAAAGTATATCCATTCTCATTTGCTGAATATGTGCATTACTTCGGACTTACAGACAAATATACTGCTTTTGATAACTATATGCTTGAGGGTGGTATGTCCGGTTCTTATCTGTATAAGGAGCAGGAAGATAAATATGACTATATTGAAACCGTATTTGATACTTTAATTTTAAGAGATATACGACAAAAATATAAAATTAAAAACCCTGCTTTAATGGATAGAATTTCCCAATTCTTAATGGATAATGTATCCAACTTAACCTCTGCAAGAAACATTACCGACACACTCACATCAAATAAGGATAAAATCAATCATAAGACGGTTGGTAATTATCTGAGTTATCTGTGTAATGCCTTTGCCTTTTATAAATTCCGTAGATACGATATTAAAGGCAAAAAGTATCTTGCTTCTAACGATAAGTATTATTTAAGTGACCATACTTTCCGTTATGCCAAGCTCGGCACGAAAAACTTAGATAACGGCAGAGTGATTGAAAATATTGTTGCAATGGAATTGCTCAGACGTGGTTACGAAGTTTATGTAGGTGTCTTGTATAAAAAAGAGATCGACTTTGTTGCTCTTAAAAGAAACGAAAAAATCTATATTCAGGTTTCGGATAATATTACCCATCCCGATACCTTTAAGCGAGAAGTAGATCCGCTGCTTAAAATTAAAGATGCCTATCCCAAAATGGTAATCGCACGAACAAGAAACCCCGAATATCAATATGAGGGCGTTAAGATTGTGGATGTGGCAGATTGGCTATTGAACAAATAGTCTATTTCCCAAAAATGAAAATAATACGGTTTTGGATGACGAAAAGGTGAAGATAAAATGAGTATGTTGACAGTAAAATTTATAGGCAAAGAGTATTCTTTTCCAGAGGATGTTTTAACCTATATTGATTTATTGAGCTTTACAGATAGTGTACAAAAACAGTTGACAAGTGCTTTTGTGCGCAAACTAAGAAACGAACTTGACCAAGGAAATGTTGCTTGCCTCGACGATAAAGTTATGGCACCGGATATTGAGCAGCAGGTCGGAAAATTTATTGCATTACTTACTGAACACGGCATTTATGACAGGACAATCAATGATTATCTCCGCAAAAATGAAGGCTACAAGTTGATTTCTAAAGTTAATGCCGCTGCACTGGATGAAGCAAGAAGAGCGCTCAAACAGCAAATGACTGATTGGCTTGAAGGCTATGAAGATGCTCTCCATAAGAAAGATGCAAGTGTAACCGGTTTGGGCTTTTCAATTTGGTCTGGTAGCTTTGTGAACCACGCAATTTATGCCGCCATGGAAGCATCCAAGGTAAACGAACAGGAAAAGACAGCCGCCAAGGAATATCAGAAAGACATGGCGGATTTGAGGTCTCGCCTTGAGAACAGAAAAAACGCAGATGAACAACGGTATATTGCAAATACATATATCCCACACATGGAAGCGGCTATTACCGTGTTTTCTTATGAACTGTTGGATACCTTTATTTCAGATTTGATTCAGTATGGAAAGTTGGACAAGGATGTTCTGAACTATATTCATATTGATCGCTCTAATGATTTGCTTAAGAATCTGGGATTATCTCAAAACAAGGAAGCGGTACTTCTTAAAGCCTTTGAGGCTTGCCCGTACAATATTGCTGTTTATATGCAGGCAATGAAATATGACCTCTTAGATTATAAATCTTTTCAAACTGCCAAGCTGTTCAAGCACGGAAGCACAATAATATCCTTCTTGGAGGAAAATTTAGGTGGCACCCCTAATTCTGAAAAGAAACGATTGAATTTCAAAAATGCAGAGTTGCTGTCCTTGTATTCTGGCAAATCACTGCGTGAGATTACATCTTATATGGCTGATTCTATTGTTGATGGGTATTCCCAGACAATAGCTGCACTTTCTAATACTGCGCCATGCTACAACATAATGAACAAGGTTGAAGATAGAGATATTCTTGCGGGCGATAGCATTTCAAAGCAGAAAGCTGATTGGCTTGTTGATCCACTTGCCCCTGCTGTTCTTTGGGACAAGCTTACTTCTGAGTATGGTCATACCGATCTGTTTGATAGATTGTTGAACCTTTTGCAGAACAGACCGGAAATGAGCAGCAAGCAGGAATACGATGCTTTTCTAAAAAACAGATTGTTCTCTATCCTTGAAACTATCCGACAAGAACGGGTGGAAAAGATCCACGATCAACAGCGAGAGGAAGCAAGGAGAAAAGAGGAAGAAGCAGAAAAGGCAAGGCGTACTACTAAAAGAAATAAGAAAATAAAAATTATTTGCTTGATAGCGGTTGCAGTTGCAATTGTTATTGCTATTATCTCATTTGTCATCACAAAAGCCAATAATGCCAAAGCGTATCAAAACATGGCTGGCGAGTTCTGTGTGTATCGTGTCATCAACGACGATGGCGAAGAAAGAGATGAATTTAACTGGTGGCTTTCCATTGGTGAAGACGGAACCACGAAGATGTCCTCTTGGTCATATGCTATTGACGATACCGCAGTAAATAGTTATTCCGGAGAGCTAAAGAACAAGGCAAATTTCAGAAAATTTGAAGATTATCGCATTGAGGATTACTGTGCAGATATATCGGAATATGAGGAAGCCCTTTACTGCTATGAGTTCCACGTTGCTGATGAATGGGACGAGTTCGATGGATATATTGTTTGTTGGCAATATCACAACGGAAAAATCGTAGATATCTATTGTGATGATTACAGATATTCTTTTGTCGAAACAGGTGATAATTACAGTTTTAATAAGTGGGAAGGCGAAATCAATTCTGACAAGCTCTCTAATAATGTTCAAAAACTTATAGATAGCATAGATGTTTCGGAAGAAGATGTAATCGATGAAGTAGAAAACCTCATTAGCAGCGGCAGCTATGATAAAGCAGTAGAAGCAATCGTTGCCTCTAAATTATCAGACGACCAGAAGAATACCTATTATGATTCTTTGGTAAAGAAAACTGATTTAAAGTCTTTTGAAGTTAATGGTCTCGTTAGCAATGTCCCCAAGCATTGGTATATTGATGAAGATTATAGTGACCCTTACATTAGAAGTGCAGAATATCCAGAGGAGGATTCTCTTCTGCAATGGTATATAAAGTGTATGGGTACTGTTGAACAAGTTGAAAAAGAAGGCGATGATTACTGGACGAGAGATAATGATTATTCGTCCACGACGGTTGCTGGCTGTGAAGAAGCGTATGTTAGACGTGAATTAAGCAAAGTAATCAATGGTGAAGTTTATTCTGTGATTGAGCATTATGTTGTTTGTGAAGATCTTGTTTTTGAGATTCAATACTTTGCGTATGATGAACGTTTCTTTGAGCCAGAAGCCGAGCTGCTTTTGGAATGTGTGGACTTCGAAGGTTATGCAAATGCTGAAACTCAAGCCAAACGCCAAGAGCAGACATATATAAATGCCAACAATTTGCTTGCAGAAGGAGAGTATGAAGAAGCAATTATTTTGTTTGAGCAGTTGGGCGATTATAAGGATTCTAAGGAATTGATAGATACTGCCATTTCATTACAGCTACAACAAGTCGAGGATTATAAATCATCCTGTACTGAAATCGTATACGTAGATGATTTGAATTATGTTGGTTCTATCGATGTGAAGGTCTATGCACAAGTAAAAAGCCACATACGAAATTCTGAGTACTACATTATTACTGAAAACGGCGAGACTATTCAAATTTGGAATAACAGTAGTCGAGAAGAGCTAATTGAAGGAGAATGGATTACTATATATGGAAATGCATATGGTCATGGAGATAATATGACGATTGATGTTGAATATATAGATGAGTAATTAGTGAATGAACAGTTAGGTGATTTAATGAGCATTATAATTGATTTTGTCAAGAAAAACATAATGATCGCAGTAATTGGATTATTAGCGACGGTTTATTGTTGTGTTTGTGTTGTTTTTAAATCTTGCGCAAATTTGAATGTTTCGTCTGCTTTACAACCTTGGGGAGATTTTTTCTTTAACGTATCAATATCGGTAATAGCAGCAGTAATATTTTATATAGTGCAAGTCTATATTCCAAACAGAAAAAGGACGGAGATTCTTACTAAATATGCAAAACGTTTCTTGAAGGATTACTTACTTAAGGAATGTAAAATATTGCTTACAAGAATGGATGCAATTTATAAAGGAGACACTCCAGAGAGCAAAATAAATGATGCTATCAACATTAATTGTCAAAAAGTCAAATATGCTTTAACAGAGGGTTTGAACAGGTACTTGCCAGTCTTATCCGATGAGTTAATAGAAGGCATAAATAAACTTTTGTTTGATGATATGTTCGAGATGATTTGCTTGAAATCTTCGGGGAATTTAGTAAATTCCTCTTTGGAGGAAATAGTTAAAAATAGGACTGATTATAGTTGTTTTGTGAGTCATATAAAGCAGATAGAAGCAGAAATAGCAAAAATGTAATCAGTGTTTTATAAGAGTGCCTTGAAAAACAGAACAAAAGAAAGTATAATAAATACACTAACACGGATGCTAAAAAAGTGATAGCAAACCGTGATAGCAAAATGATAGCAAAAGTTAGGACTACCTATGTAAATAGGATAATCTAAGACAAAGCAAATCAATTTGTGCCACTACGCTAAAACAAAATCGTTCAAGGTCGGTTTTGTGGTTGCGAGTGGGAATAATACCAATTTAATACAATAAATCTATAGTAGCAGGCAGTGGTTTTCATTGTCTGTTATTATTTTTATTATCATTATTATTTCGTGTGCAATTATTATCGATAGTAGAGCCACGGAAATTGTAAATCACGATATAATTTA
>JAZNIW010000047.1:0-42889 GCA_045577695.1 Acutalibacteraceae bacterium | reverse complement strand
CTCGCCGTCATTCATAGGCGAAAGCCTTATGAACTCCGTTTCACCAAAATCTACACAAAAAATAACTCATTTAAGGTCGCAAGAGTTTTGCAAGCAACATTATTTTTCGGTATACGCGACAAAACCGCAGTAAATCCTTTCGGATTTACGAGGATTTTAACAATGTATAGTGAAAAATATGTCTTTCAAAACCTGATTCAAGTTTGAATGCTTTGGCTAAGGAGGTGCGCCTTAGTTTTATTCGTCTTGCGGCGAGTTGTATGGTTTCGCGATTGTATTTGGATTCTATTTCATTTAAATTGACTTTGGCCGGTTAAGAGCGAATGATATAACACGAAAACCTTCGGGTTTAATACCATTTGCTCCAAAGGTCAAATATTATTATTTTTGCTTTGCGATAGGGGATCTTTCAAAGCAAGTAACTCACTGTGATACTTTACATAATTCTTGTGTAAAGTATCTTTTGTTTTATTGCGATAAAAGTTAAAGGGACAACTTCTTTATAAACGGTCTCTCACGGGACTTTTTTGGCTTTTCATTTTGTAAAAAAGGTTGGATTTGGGTATTGATTCCGTGGCTGAAAAATGGTAAAATGAAGATGTATAAATAGAAACGGAATGAGAAGGGTGCGTGAGATGGATGCAAGCCATTTGGGAAGCAATTTATTCTTTTTGGAATTTGTTGGTGTATGTCATTGCCGGCATTCGTTTGAATGACGTGCTGGATATTTTGGTGATCGCTTTTATTATTTATAAATGCATTGGATTTTTCCGTCAAACCCGTGCCGGTCAGTTGATTAAGGGCATTTTATTTGTGCTGTTTGTGGCCCTGGTGGCACGTTGGCTGAATTTAATTATGGTGAACTGGTTGATGGTAAAAATCATTGATTCAGCATTGATAGCGGCGGTGATTATTTTCCAACCGGAACTGCGCCGCGCTTTGGAACAAATGGGAACCAGTCGTTTTGGTGTTTTAGGGCGCACCGGTGCGGTCGATTCCGCGCAAAAGGCAACCATGCATATGATCGAAGCGGCCAGCCGTGCCGCCGGTACGATGCAAGAGCAAAAATGCGGTGCTTTGATGGTGTTTGAGCGCACCACCCAACTGGGAGAAATCATTGCGACCGGGACATCAGTCGAGGCCAATGTATCCACATCTTTAATATGCAACATTTTTTATCCGAAATCTCCCTTGCACGATGGGGCGATGGTATTTCGTTCCGGTCGCATTCATGCCGCCGGTTGCATTTTGCCCTTGTCCCAAAAGGCAGATATTCCTTCTTCGCTGGGTACGCGGCACCGCGCTGCTATTGGAATGAGTGAAAATTCGGATGCAGTTGTGGTGGTCGTTTCAGAGGAGACCGGCACCATTTCTGTGGCGGTAAACGGTGAACTCAAGCGCGGTTTCGATACCATCACCCTTCGTACCGAATTAAGTGCCTTGTTGTTGGAGGAATTGGATAAATCCAGTGGTGGATATCTCTATCGCTTGTGGGAAAAAGTAAAACAAACGGGGAAATTTTTTCTCACAAAATCACAAATAAAAGAGAAAAATGAATCGCATCGGAAGGGGGAAAAATAACCATGACAGAGCAAAAGAGAATTTCCCTCAAAACACTTTTTAATAACAATAAGTTTTTGGTGTTTCTTTCGTTAGTGCTTTCTTTTGTTTTTTGGATGGTGATTACCGTTACTGTATCTCCAAGCGCGGAAAATACCCTTTCGGGTGTTCCGATTTCCATTCCCATTGAAAATTCGGTGGTAAGCGAGTTGGGGATGGATGTCATCGGTGATGTCAACGATTATCAAGCTGCCGTTACGGTAACCGGTCCTGCCTATGTTGTTAGCAAGTTGACCCCTGCGGATGTTTCTTTGACGGCCTCTATTTCCAGTGTGACCGCCGCCGGCGATTATCAGTTAGAACTTCGTGCCAATAAGCAAGCCGGCAGTTTGAATAATGAGTTTGAAATTTCCTCTATTTCGCCCGCCAACATCACGGTGACCTTTGATTATATCGATACCAAACAGTTTACGGTGCAAGCGCAAGCCATCGGCGCTTCAGCAGTCGAGGGGTTGGTGGCTGAAAATCCCGTGGTGAGCGATAGCAACAACGCCATTTTAACCCTGAAAGGTTCGCGCACCCGTATGGAACGTATTGACAAAATCGTTGCGGTGGCCGATGTGAATAAGGTATTAGAGGAAACCACCACCTTTGATTCCACCCTTCAAATTTTTGATATAGATGGAAATCGCCTTCCCTTGGAACATTATGTCATTACAGCGGCCGACGGCGTTTCGGCTCCTGACCTTCGCATCTCGGTACCGATTTCTAAAATGAAAACCGTTCCCTTGCGGACCACCTTTATCAACGTGCCGGAGGTCTTCCGGAAGAAGGATATTGGGTATTCCCTGAGCGAAAACAAAATCGATATTATCGGACCGCCGCAAGAGGTGGGAAAACTTAAGTACATTTCGCTTGGTGAAATCGATTTTGACACCATTCAGAAAAATGGGCAAACCTTTACGGTACCGATTCTTCTGCCGGATGGGGTTAAGAGTGTGGATAATCTGGAATCGGTAACGCTAACCATTACCGGTATGAAGGATTATGTGGTTCGCACCTATACCGTTTCCCGTTTGAAAATCATCAATGCCGGTGGTTCGGCAAAACTTTCCCGTTCGGTGCGTAATGTTAAGATGGTCGGCCCGCGCTCGGTGCTCAATAACATTTCTTCCTCTAATTTATATGTGGAGGTAAATACCGATGGGTTGCAGGCCGGTGAGCATACGGTAGCAGCGCGTATAAAATGCAATACTTCGAAAAAGGTTTGGCAGGTTGGCACCTATAACGCTACGATTATTGTAAAATAAAACATTTTTAATCAGCCTGCCCGCTTGGCGCAGGCTGATTGCACGTCACCCTCATTTTTACATAGAATGGGAGTGAGGTGAAACAATCATGTGGATGGTTATATCGGTTTGTTTTTTGGTTTTGACATCGCTGATAGGAATTACGGAATTATTGCGGCAGTTGTGGTTGTTTGTTCTACGGCCAAAAGAAGACCCGCCGCGGATGTTGGTTGTTTTTTTGCAGTCCGGCATTGCCGTTTCGCAAATACGCAGCGCTATGGAGTATCTCTCGTGGGAAAGAGAGGAGTCGATTAGCGGAATTGTCGCCGTAACCGACCGACTGGCGGTATCGGAAAAAGAAGAGATAAGGCAAGTGATAAAAGCGTTGCCACAGGTTGTTTTGGTCGATGGTAATGTGTTTCAAGAATAATAAAAGAAAGGGGGATATGATGCCGTATTTGGAAAACGAACGTCTGGCACAACAAGAATTGTGCGGTAGCGTAGAACATATTGTTTATGCCAATCAAAGCAACGGATATACCGTTGCTACCTTAAAAAATGATGAAGGAGAACATACCATTGTCGGCAGTATGCCCTTTTTAGCTGTGGGGGACACCGTTCGGGTGTTTGGTCGTTATGACCAACATCCGACCTACGGGCCGCAATTTCGGGTAGACCACTTTGAAAAACAGACCCCCTCCGATAGCGTTTCGATTTTACGGTATCTCTCTTCGGGGGTTATTCGCGGGGTTGGACCCGCGACGGCGCGCAGTATTGTGGAACGGTTTGGTGACCGCTCTTTGGATGTGATGGAAACCGAGTCCGACCGCCTTTCGGAAATTCGCGGCATTTCGTTGGATAAGGCCATAAAAATTGGCAAAGAATATCAAAAGCAGTTCGGTGTGAGAGAAGTTATGCTTTTCTTAGATCCCTTTCACATTTCCCCGGAGGGCGCCATTCGGGTCTTTCAAGCATTGGGGTCAAGAGCCACCGAAATTATTCGACAAAATCCTTACGTCCTTTGTGGTGAATCCATTGGTTTTACCTTTGAAAAGGCAGAGGAAATCGCCATTTCTTTTCAAATCCCAAAGGATAGCGATTGTCGCATTGCGGCCGGATTGGAATATGTCTTAAAACACAATCTTTCCAATGGGCACACCTGTCTTCCTCGTTCTAAGTTAACCGAAACGGCCGCGCGGCTGTTAGCCTGCACGGTGGATGAGGTAGAGGATGTTTGCAACAAAATGTTAGAGGTATTGCAGCTGCGTTTGATGGTACAAAGGGGGGAGGATTTTATTGCCTTGCCTCCCTATCACGCGGCAGAGGATTTTGTTGCCGCCCGCTTGTCGGTGTTATTGCGGTATGCACCTCCCTTGGAACAAATGGCCAATTTGGAAATTGACCAAATCGAACTGCAAACCCATATGCAGTATGAGCCTAAGCAGCGTGAAGCCATTCGTATGGCATTGCACAATAGTGTTATGGTTTTGACCGGCGGCCCCGGCACCGGAAAAACTACCACCCTCAATGCAATGATTCAAATTTTAAAATCCAAAGATTTGGAAATTGCGTTGGCCGCACCCACCGGCCGTGCGGCAAAGCGAATGAGTGAACTCACCGGATGTGAGGCCAAAACCATCCATCGCTTGTTGGAGGTGGAGTGGAATGATGAGGACCGACAAAGTTTTGCCAGAAACGAAAAAAACCCCCTCTCCTGCGATGTGCTGGTGGTGGATGAAATGTCGATGGTGGACATTCTTCTTTTTGAAAGTTTGCTGCGGGCCGTACGGCTGGGTTGCCGCTTGATTTTGGTCGGGGATGCCGATCAGTTGCCCAGCGTTGGTGCCGGTAATGTTTTGGCCGATATTTTGGCCTGTGGCGTGGTGCCTTCGGTGGCCCTTACCAAGGTTTTTCGGCAGGCAATGGAAAGTCAAATCGTAGCCAATGCCCACCGTATTATGGCGGGCGAATTGCCTGACCTTTCGGATAAAACGGGGGATTTCTTTTTTTTGAACGATTCCGATCCGGCTTCGGCAGTAGAAAAGGTAGTTGACCTTTGTGCCAACCGACTGCCCAAGGCCTACGGATTTGACCCTCAAACCGATATCCAGGTACTCTGCCCTTCCAAATTGTTTGATTTGGGTAGTATGAATTTGAACAATCGTCTGCAAGAACGCCTGAATCCCACGAAAAAAGAAGCGCAAAAAATTGTCTTTAAAGGGTTTGAATTGCGGGTCGGCGACAAGGTGATGCAGATAAAAAACAACTACGATATCCTTTGGACAAGTGATGGGGGCGAAAGTGGCGCCGGCATATATAACGGCGACATTGGGGTGCTGGAAACCATCGACCGAAAAAACGGTATTTTAACGGTTCGCTTTGAGGATAAGGTGGCGACCTATTTTAGCGAAAACATCGGGGAATTAGAATTGGCTTATGCTATGACGATACACAAAAGTCAAGGAAGTGAATTTGAGTGTGTGATTCTTCCCCTTTTTGATACCCCAAAAAAATTACTTTACCGCAATCTGTTATACACCGCCGTCACCCGTGCGAAGCAGCTTTTGGTGATCGTTGGAAATCGTCGATTATTTGGGGCTATGGTTGAAAATAACCGCAAAAATTTGAGGTATACTGCGCTTAAAAAAAGGTTGGAGGATATTTTCATTGATTCGTCTAACGGAACAAATACTTAATTCGCTCTACCCAAATCGGTGTCTTTCGTGCGACCGCATTCTGCCGGAAGGAAATTTTTGTAAAGAATGTTCACCCTTTCTTGCCATTGAGGAACAAACCTGTCGTAAGTGCGGACTGCCAAAAAACAATTGTCGATGTAAATGGTATTTTTATTACTTCGATGAATTGCACGCCCCTTTTGAAAATGAGGGGTCGGTAAAGCAAGCCTTTTACCGCTATAAATTTGGCGGTCTTGCCGTATCAGCCAATTATTTTGCAAACGAAATGGCAGCAGTGGTGAATCGGTTTTACGATGTGGCCGAAATTGATTATATTACAGCCGTTCCCACACATTATTCTACGCGTTTGGAGCGCGGATATGACCACACCGCTCGATTGGCACGTTCCTTGGGAAAAGCACTCTCCATTCCCTTTCGGTCTACCCTGTGCCAACCACGAAAAAGCGCTAAGCAACACGAGGCCAATGGGGTGGAACAACGCTTTGATAATGTGCGAGAAAAATATCGACTTTGCCGTCGGGTGCAGTTGAAGGATAAAACGGTTTTATTGGTGGATGATATCGTGACCACCGGCGCTACGCTAAGCGCTTGCGCACGACTGCTCAAACTGGCTGGCGCCAAAGAGGTTTATGCGGTATCTGCGTTGATTACTTTTCTCCATTCAACAAAAAAGAAAGAACAAGATTGAAATATTGCTCCCATTGTAGTACAATAAAAAAGAAGTCAAAAAGAGAGTAGGATGCATATGGCAACCAACATTGCAATTGATATTGGAACCAGCAAAACAGTTCTGGCCTCGGGCGATAAAATTGTATTGGAACTCCCCAGTGTTGTCACGGTAGATACCGACACGTGGGAGCCGATTTATTACGGAGAAAAAGCTTTTTCTACCATTGGGCGTACACCGGATAGCTTAACCTGCGTTTTTCCAATTCAGCGCAGCGTAATTGCCGACTATGATGTCGCTGAAAGTATGCTCAAAGAATATATGACCTCAGCTTTCGGTAACCGTATTATCAAACCAAAGGTTATGGTGGTGATGCCCAGCGGCGTAACGGCAATGCAACACCACTCAGTGGCCGATGTCGTCGAAGCATCGGGCGGGCGTAACGCCCAAACCATCGAAGCACCTTTGGCTGTCGCGGCCGGTTTAGGGTTGGATTTATCCCAGCCGAAAGGGCGTATGGTTATTGATATGGGGGCCGGCACTACTGACGTTGCTACTCTTTCGATGGACGGCATCGCCGTTTGTGATTCCATTCCGATTGCCTCGCGCGATTTTGATGACAACATTATGAAATATGTGCGCCGCAAATATAATATCCTTATTGGTCTTGCCACGGCCGAGCAGATTAAAATGCGGGTCGGTACCGCTATTGAACACACCTTAGAGGTTGCCGTAACGGCCAAAGGTCGGCATTTGCAAACCGGCTTGCCTACTCGTTTTGAAATCACATCCGGTGAAGTGTACGATGCAATTTTCGATAAATGTTATACCATCATTAGCGGCATTCGTCGCGTGATGGAAAAAACGCCTCCCGATTTGGTTGCCGATATAATGGAAGAGGGGATTCATTTAACCGGGGGTGGTGCTTTGCTCAGCGGGTTTGATACCTTGCTGGAAAATTGCCTTGGCACCAAGGTGCATATGGCTCCCGATCCACTTCATACGGCGGTGCGTGGGGCGGTAGCTGCGTTGGATATGCCGCAACTTTGCCACAATGCCGACTATCAGTACCGCGCTCTGCAAGAACTAAAAATCGAAGGATAACGGTATGGAGAAAAAAACAAAACCCAATCTTACCAACTGTGAAATGTGCGCCTATTATATCTACGACGAGGAATATGGTTGCTATGTCTGTGATATAAATTTAGATGAAGATGAGCTCATCTCCTATATGCGCTCCTCAAGTTTCAACTGTCCGTATTTTAAATTCTACGATGAGTATAAAATGGTACAAAAACAGAACTAGGTGGTGAGAGCGTTATGAAACGAATTTTATTTTTATGCCACGGGAATATTTGTCGATCGCCGATGGCAGAGTTTATTTTCAAATCCCTCCTCGGGAATCGAACCGATATTTTGGTTGAATCCAAAGCCGTTTCAGCCGAAGAAATCGGTAATCCCATTTACCCTTTGGCGGCCTCTGCCTTAAAGCGCCACGGCATTCCCTATGCCGGTCATCGAGCGCGGCGGGTTACGAAAGAGGATTACGACGCCTTTGATTATCTGGTGGTGATGGAAGAATACAATCTTCCCCGTTTGTTTCGCATTATTGGGGATGATTTAGAAGGTAAAGTGCACCGTTTGATGGATTTTACCGATACCCCCGGCGATATTGAGGACCCGTGGTACAGTGGCCGTTTTGATGCCGTTTTTAACCAGATTCAAAAAGGGTGTATCGCCCTATTGCATACCATTTCCGAAAATACATAAAATGCCTTTGGGGTATCCGGTTTAGCAGCTCCATTATTTGTAGACACTGGAAAACATCCCTTGAGAGAAACCTTCGTAAAGAAGTTTTCTCTCTATTTTTATGTAAAAATGACACTCTGCGTAAGGGCAAAAGTGTCATAGTTGGCTGCATATTTTAAGATGCCTATAACTTTACTTGCCGAAAATACAAATTATCTTTCTTGGCAGATTAAGCTGCAAGGCAAAGGGATAGAAAAAACTGCGTCTTTTGTGATAGTATATTGGCCTTAAAACTTGGCTTATCCGTATATCATTGCGAAGCAATATCACACGCCACAGATAAATACAACTGCGGCACCCTCCTTGTAACGGGCCCGCAGTTGTATTTTCTTTTATTCTACCATAAGGACATTTTTTATTGTCTGTTTTTGTCGGACTTGTTCAATCGTTTTCGGTACTTTTTTGTGCGGTATATTAGTATTTTACAAAGGGGAGTAGGGATAAGAAAAGGCGGCGACGCCTTTTCTTCCATTGTTTTTGTTCAAAGCCGCAAGAACGATGAATTTCCATATTAATGAATCTCAGTTCTCGTTGAAAATCGTAAATATTCAATGTAAGAGCGATCAAAAAGGGGATCAAAAAAAGGGCAACGAGCAATACAAAGAGAATTTTTTCGAATTGATTCATAGGAGTTTTTTCATCCAATCTGTAAAGGTTTTAGTTATGCAACTTTCACAGACGAATGTAAGGGGAGCAGAGGAAAACGCTGTGTGCTGTGCAAAGGTCTACAACCAAAGGGCACAAAGGCTTTTTCCTTTGTGCCCTTTGGTTGTTCCTCCCGTCAAGACAAAAGCGGGAGGAACGGTACAAAACAAAACGATAACTACGAGGTTATTCGTTATCGGTAATAAGGGGCGATGGAACGCAAGATTAATAATTTAGCGATTTGTTTGTTTTTGCGTCCAAGTTAAATGGGAACTAACGGAAAGATAAATGCGCTGAAAGATTTCGTTTGGGGTGGTTTCACTCTCGGTGATTTCCCCGCGAATGACTTTCAATGCCGAACTGAACAAGGTGTCAAAAATATGATTCAAAACTCCCCAGACATCAGTTCCCTCGGTAAAAGCAGGGGCCATTGCGGCAATGACTTTGCGATAGCGCTCGTTTCGTTTGCGGATGTCCAGCCGGTTAAAGTAGCGAGAATAATAAAAAAGAATGAAGAACAGGCATTTCTCTTTATCGGATAAAATAAATTGCCACACCTTTGAAAACAGCAGAAAACAACGGTAGGAAATGGGGATTTCTGTTTGTTCCATCACGGGTAAAGCCGATAACAAAAAGTTGCTGAATTCATTGTCGACTGCAATGAAGGCTTCGGTAAGCAAAGCATCTTTATCTTTGAAAGCTCGGTAGATATACACTTCGTTAATGCCAAGTTCACCTGCCAAACGCTTAGTGGTTGTTTTGTCAAGCCCATATTGGGCAACCACATGAATGGCACTTTGAATAAGGTCGTTGCGGAGTTGTTCTTTTTCCATAGTGACGATTCCTTTCCATTTTGAGGAGAGTGGGATTGACTGCGGCAAAAGATAAATGAAAACGGCGCAGAGCTCGTACATTGTCTTTTGGCAGTATGGAAATTGCTTTTTACCAAAATATGGGGTTATTCCGCCAAAGTGGGGTAATGGGAATGCATAGAAGAACTTATTGGTAAAATAGAGAACCCTCATACTTACCTTTGTAGTATACATTACATCCTTCTTTTTTTCAACCCCAAACGACAAAAAAATTCGATTTTGTCGTTTTGCACACAAAAGACTTTTTTGAAGCACAAGTTTTATGAGAGATTTTATACCTTCGTGAACTGCTGTTCATTCTCATAAAACGTTTCATTTTTTGTCTTTTTAGCGCCTCTCGCTTCATAGTTGTTTATCTATTACTATTAATATCTTATAATGGTTTCTTTTCCTGCAAGGAGAATTTCAAGGGCTCACATCGATTTTTACATTACCGGTTGAGGTTGTGATATCACACTTGCCGCCTGCTGTTGTTTTGGGCACAGCAATTCTACCGGTAGAAGTTTCGGTTATAAATACTTTTTCGGTAAGTAACCTACCTTTCACATCACCCGTATCTGTTTTTACGAAAATCTCGGCGGCATCCGAACCGTCGAACCTCACATCTCCCGTGCTTCTTTCAATCGAGAATTTTTCTGTGGCAATCACATTTTTTAAGGATATATCTCCCGTGTTTCCACTTGATATAACGTTTTTGCACTGAATATCGGTCAGATTCGTCTTTCCGGTGGAAAGGTTGATATTAACATTATTTTCACACACAACATCAGAAACGAAAATCTCGCCCGTTGAAACGGAAAGGTCAAGCGCGCCTGCGGATGCGTTTTCAACTCGAATATCACCGGTACTTGTCTTTATTTTCATCGAATCGAAAGCGGATGCGAAAAAATTCACATTCCCTGTAGTTAAAGAGATATCCACATTCTTGAATGCGAAATCTTTCGGCATTTCAATATCTCCGGCATTCTCACGGATGAGAAGTGAGGTGTATTTTGCTTTTGGAAGATAAACCGTTATTTTGGGTGAGCCAAAATTTAGGCCAATAGATCGGATATAGTCATATATAGATCTTTTTTCAACCAACGTCACAGCAAGTTTTCCTTCTTTAACAGTGACGAAATGCTTTGCATTTTCCTCCTCATAACACTCCACTTTGCATTTGTTATCATTGGATACCGTAAATAAAATATCTGCGGTATCTGTATTCATAGATACGCCGTCAAAAGCTTCGCTGATTTCATAAGTATTTGTAATGTATTTGGCCGTTGAAAGTTTCATAAAATCCCATCGAAGCGTTGACATTATACCCGCAAAGAGGATGCCCCCAATCAACACAAGAGAGGCTGCTGTAATAAGCCACACTTTTGTTCTCATTTTCATCCCACTACCTCCTTTTTGATAAAGCAGCTCTTAATCCATTTTGCCGTTTTCTTTGTGAGTATTATGATGCCATTTGTTGCTGCTTTACATCCATAGAACATAAAGATAGAAACCCCCGCACAAACGATACTTGCGGCAAGCGTAGCAAGACTCAAAGCATTGTTGCCGCCTACGGCAAAAAAGACACATGCCGGTATACCGCCAATAAAACAAGCGGCGAACGCAACAAAGACAGCCCACGAGGATATGTAAAGCGATAGAATTACGGCAATTGCGGCAATTCCTAACGAAATCCATATTGGAGAGCCTAGGACTAAAAGCACGATTTCGCCTACGTTTCGCCGCCTTTTGGATTGGATTCTTTCCTTTGCGATTTTCGTAAGAGGTGTATCTGCTATTATCTGCGCCACGATCTCATCAACAGAGCCTACTGCCGCAACCGCTTCTTCCTCCGAAAGACCTTCTTCCATTTGATCATCCATAATTTCGCTGTAAAACGTCAAGCCTTCCTCAATATCATCTTGCGGCAGTCCGGATAAGCCTTTGCGTAATTGCGCAAGAAATTTATGTTTACTCATATGCGTTATCCTCCTTGGTTACGAATTGATATATAGATAAAATTTCCTTCCATTCAACCTTAAAATTTTCAATACGTTTTATGCCTTCGTTGGTAATATGGTAATACTTCCGAAGCCTGCCGCCGTGCTCAACGGTGCGAACCGTTAGCAACTTTGCTGTTTCCAAGCGCTTTAGAATGGTATATAGGGTGGATTCGGAAAGTTCAATATACGGATGCATATCTTTTATAATTTTATAGCCGTATGAATCTTCGCTTTTAATCGCTGCTAATACGCATACATCCAAAAGACCTCGCTTTAACTGAACATCCATATTATACCTCCTTTCACGTAATACATCATATCACGAAGTATGTGTTTTGTCAATGAATGTCAGGAAAGAAAAAGCGACGTTAGAGAAATTACTCTCTGTGACGTCGTTTTGGGTTAGGCGTAAATTCAATTAGTATTTATATTTTTTGCCGCGTTTTGGAATGGCGCATATCAAACACAGAGGGTTCCTTTAAAGATGAACGCCGATCACCGAGAACTCAACCCACTCTGCAATGTTTACGGCATGATCTCCAATGCGTTCGAGATATTTTGCTATCATAAGAAGATCCATTGCATACTCGCCATCAGCGGTGTTTTTGGAAATCATCGAAATTAGTGCTTGTTTTACACGGACAAAAGCGTTGTCTACAACATCATCATAATCGGATACCGATTTGGCAAGCTCAAGGTCTTGTTTTACATAAGCGTCAATGCTGTCGGTCACCATTTTAATGGTGGATTCGGCCATAAGACGAATATCAAGGCATTCCTTACCGGTCCTACCATCCAAAAAAGGGATAATCTCAGCAATATCCTCCGCTTGATCACCGATCCTTTCCATATCGGTAATCATTTTAAGGGCGGCGGAAATAATACGAAGGTCTTTGGCTACGGGCTGTTGCTGAAGCAACAGCTTTAAACAAAACGCTTCGATTTCACGCTCCATTTGGTCGATTGTATTACCTTGCTCCTTTGCTTTGCGTGCGTTGGCGGCGTTGCCTTCCAAGAGTGCCTTTGCGGATAGGGCGATAATACTTTCACATTCTGCGCCCATTTCAATCATTTTCTTATTCAGCAGGCTAAGCTGCTCATCGAATCTGCTTCTCATAATTAACCAAACCTTCCTGTAATGTAATCTTCGGTACGCTTGTCGACGGGCTGCGAGAACAATTTTTCAGTTTCACCAAATTCCACTAACTCTCCCAGAAGGAAAAATGCTGTATTATCCGAAATACGAACGGCTTGCTGCATATTATGGGTTACGATTATGATAGTATATTTTTGCCGTAATTGCGACGCAAGTTCTTCAATGCGGGAGGTAGAGATAGGATCCAGCGCCGAAGTTGGTTCATCCATTAGTAAAACTTTCGGTTGCACGGCAAGGGCGCGGGCAATGCAAAGACGTTGTTGCTGTCCCCCCGAAAGACCGAGAGCATTCTTTTTCAGTCTATTTTTTACTTCGTCCCAGATAGCCGCATCCCGAAGCGCTTGCTCTACAATTCCATCCAAATTTTCTTTGCCTCGGATACCGTGAGTACGGGGGCCATAGGCAATATTGTCATAAATGCTCATAGGAAAGGGGTTTGGTTTTTGGAACACCATACCGACATCACGGCGAAGTTCATTGATATCCACATCCTTATCAAAAATATTGTGACCGTTGTAACAAACTTCCCCCGTGATTTTCACAATTCGAATAAGATCATTCATACGGTTAAGAGTTTTCAGAAAGGTGGATTTACCGCATCCTGAAGGGCCAATCAGCGACGTGATGCTCTTTTCGGGAATAGATATATTGATGTTTTTTAAGGCTTGGCTTTCACCGTACCAAAGGTTCAAGTTTTTAGCCGTTATTATGTCACTCATACGGTTCTCCTTTTCGCAAAGTGTTTTCCCACTAACGCGGCAGATAAGTTTATCAGTAAAGTCAGTATCATTAAAATTGCGGCAATAGCGAAGGCTACACCAAATTCGCCTTCTTCTTTTGCATACACATAAAGCGCTACCGTTAGGGTTGCGCCGGGGGAAGTCAGTCCGGTAAAAATGCCGTTGAGGGCATGTGCAAAACCTGCGGTAAAGAGAAGGGCCGCCGACTCGCCGAGGATACGACCGACAGAGAGGATACAGCCGGTAATAATGCCATCCACACATCCGGGGAGGACAACGGTGCGAATGACACGCCATTTACCGGCGCCCAATCCAAAAGAGCCCTCGCGATAGCTCTGAGGAACGGTTTTAAGGCTTTCTCCGGTGGTGCGCATTACGGTAGGAAGATTCATTATAACAAGAGTTAGCGCACCTGCAAACAGGCTTGTTCCGAAGTTGTTGGAAAAGAGCAACATACCCACAAGTCCGTATATGATAGATGGAATACCCGAAAGTGTTTCTGTGGCATATTCAATTGTAGCAACCAATTTTTTGTTTTTCGCGTATTCCGTAAGATAGATTGCTGCACCAACACCAACGGGAAGAACAACAAGGAGTGTGGCAACTACAATGTAAACCGTGTTCAGAATATCGGGTAGAATACCGATTCTCTCGGTTAAGTAGCTCGGCTTAGTGGAGAGCAGTTCCCACGTGATATTCGGGATACCGTTTACCAGAACATATCCAAGCAGGAAGATCACAAGTGCCGTCGTAAGTGCAGTACAAACAATCATTACGCCACGCATCAAAGCAATATATAGTTTTCTTAATTTATTCATTTTATTTCTCCTTATCCCGCTTGAGAAGCAAGTTAAGCGTAGCGTTAATCAGCATAATAAACAAAAACAGTACAAGGGCAATGGAGAACAGAGCGTTCCTTTGTAGACTTCCGGGACTTGAATATGCCATTTCGCTTGCAACAGCCGTGGTGAGGAAGCGGACGCTCTCAAACAAAGAGGGCATATTTGCACGTTACCCGCAACCATCATTACCGCCATAGCTTCGCCGATGGCTCGTCCGATACCGAGTACAATTGCGGAGGCAATACCGCTTTTAGCAGCAGGCACGGAGACCTTAAAAAAGGTTTCGGTCGGTGTTGCGCCGAGTGCGAGGGAAGCGTCCTCGTATTCTTTCGGTACGGCATCGAGTGACGTGATAGATACTTTTATGATGTTTGGCAGTATCATAATTGCAAGCACGATAATGGCGGCAAGCAGACTTGCTCCGTCCGGCAGATTAAAAATCTTTCGAATCGTCGGCACGAGCACAAGCATACCCACAAGACCGTACACAACCGATGGGATACCTGCGAGTAAATTGACAGCGGCTTCTATAACGGCTCTTATCTTGTTATGAGCAACCTTTGAAAGAAAGACTGCGGTGAAAAATCCAATAGGAACGCCGAGCAGTATGGCGCCTGCCGTACCGTACACGCTTGTCAGTATAAACGGAAGGATTCCGTATTTCGGCTCGGCGGCGGTGGATGCCCACTCTTTGCCGAAAAGAAAATTGATAATACCAATTTTCCGGATAGCGGGAATCCCTGAAAGAATCAGATATACTGTAATAAGCAGAACACAGCCGACAGTAATTAAACCAAGTATGAGGAATGTTGCGTGTACGATATTCTCAAACAATCTGTTTTTCTTCATAATCAACCTCAATGGAAATGAGTGGCGGCGGATTTGTACCATCGATTAAAGCGATTTATTCGCGGGGACGACTCCTGCACCGCGGATGATTTTGTTTGCTGCAACCGATGTGATATAATCCAAGAATTTTTGAGCATTTTCGGAAAGTGCAGCACCTTTCTTGGTTACGAGAATAAAAGGTCGCTGTACCACATAGCTGCCGTCCTGAATGGTTTTTTCGCTTGGTGCAACACCGTTCACTTTGAGCACTTTTACGGTATTTTTTATAGAAGCAAGGGAAGCATAACCAATTGCACCGGGGTTGCTGGCGACGGTGGTGATAACATCGCCCGAAGAGGTTAATTCCTGGCGGTATTTGCATTTATTTTCGGTATTGGTTATCGACTCAAAACCATCTCTTGTCCCGCTGCCGGCTTCACGACCGATGAGTACGATTTTGGCATCGTTACCGCCAACTTCTTTCCAATTTTCGATTTGGCCGGTGTAGATTTTTGTGATGGTTTCTACATCAAGATTAGAAATGGGGTTGTCGGGATTTACAATCATTGCGATACCGTCATAGGCAAGGTCGGTTACTTTCAGTCCTTTTGCCTTCTCTTGCGGCTTGAGGTGACGGCTGGAAAGACCGATATCGCATCTGCCGGCCTCGACGGCTTGAATGCCTGCGCCCGATCCGGTAGCGTTGTAGGTTACGGTAATGCCGGTATCAATCTGGAAGGCTTCTCCCAAAGCGCCGATTACCTTGTTCATAGATGTTGAGCCGTCTGTTGCGACTGTTTGCTTTTCTTTTCCACAACCGGTAAGCGCAGATAGAAAAAACATTGCTGTTATGAGTAAGCAAATCATCTTTTTCATTTTTTAAGCCTCCTTGTATATTTATTTTTTGCACTTTTCTCTCGAGTATGCCTAAACAGTTTATAAAAGAATATTTTAATTTAGACCGGACAATACGGTGTTGTTTGCATTGCCGTTTTCATAATAAAAGGTTTTTCATTATACGTGAAAGTAGGAAGACAGACGAAAAAAGAGAAGAAATTAAAAAGTATATTTTCCGTAAATTTCAGACCGACAGAGAATATTGTATTGAATTTTTGCTGGGAAATATCAAACCACGATTTGGTGAAGGAAAATTTAAATATCAAAGACATAAATCTACAGCTGTAGTACAAGTCTATTAAAAAGTGGACAACAAAAAAGGCCTCTTTAGGTAGTTTTTTAGGCTACCTCAAGAGGCCTTTTTTCGTTGTATGTATCATTTGAAAGGGTTAAGAATCTAAAAAATTTTTAAAAATTATTTTTTATTCCATTCGGCGACCAAATGTTGAATGTCTTCGAATACATAGGTGGGGGTAATGCCAACCGATGCAATATCGTCATAGATACCTTCCCCGCTTAGGACAAATAAGGTGTCAATATCGGCGTTAACACCCGAGGCAATATCGGTGTAAAGGCGGTCGCCAATCATCACCGTTTGGGGGGGCGTAACTCCCATTTTCTCCATAGCTAATTTTGCCATCGTGGGCTGTGGTTTGCCGATAAAGAGAGGCTTGCGACCGGTGGCAGTTTCTAAAATTTGGGCAATCGAACCGCAGTCCGGTACCGAGCCGTACCACGTGGGGCAGACCCAATCGGGATTCGTAGCGATATAATCGACTCCTTTGCCAAGCAAAATACAAGCATCTTCTAATTTTTGAAAGGTCAGTTCCGTATCAAAACCCATACATAGGCAGTCGATGTCTTCTTCTCGCTCGGTGGTAATGGGTAAACCCGATGCCGCCAACTGGGCGGCAAAGGTTTTGGTACCAAAAGCGTAAATTTTATGATATTTTTTCGAAGCAAGATATAGGGCGGTGGCATCGGTCGAGGTTAAAAAGTTCTTGGCTGTAGCCGGAATGCCGAGTCGATTGACCTTTTGTACGTATTCTTCAATATTGCGGGAAGAATTGTTGGTTAAAAACAGATAGTTTGCACCGGACGATTCAATCGTTTTTAAAAAGTCGGTCACACCCGCAAAAAGTGCTTCGTCCAAATAAACCGTGCCATCCATATCCAAGAGGAAAAGTTTCTTGTTTTTTAGCTTCGCGGCGGCATCTTTTGCGGCGTATTGCAGGTCAAAATATAGCCACAACACCGAATAACGGTCTTTTAAATCCTTGGCAAACCATATGGAGTTTTGGATTTTTTCTTCACCGTATTCTTCGATAAAGGCGGCGTCATCTAACCCCATACGGGAAAGGTATTGAGATAGTTTTTGGCTGCTTGGCACTTCGCGTAGGATGGTGCAAATTTCCTCCCATTTTTCCAGATAGGTGGGATAACGATCCACTTTGTACCAGCCCATCTTTTCTTGCAAGGCAATGACTCCGTCGGCAGCTGCGTGGTAAATGGCGCGAATACGTTTTTGATATTCCGGCCAAGCAATGGGAAGGGTGCGACCGGGCTTGGAAATGGTGAGCAATTCTTCACGGAGTTTTTGTGTGCAAACGGCCGAATAAGCCACATCAATGCCGTGAGGGAAATAGGGCTTTTCTTCCAATAGACCGACAATTTCAAAAAAGTGGGAAAGATGGTGTTCACTACCGGAGGCCGGCCGCGAATTGCCGACATAGGCCATAGCAATCCCCGCGCCGATTAAGGCTTCCATCAAGGTTTGAATGGCTGATTCATCGCGGGAGAGTAGTTGTTCGGGCAAATCTTTCACGCGAAGCAACATATCCATAGTAAGGCCGTAAACGGTATCACAAAAATATTCATTGTTGACGGCGTGACTGAGCTTCCAGTCGTTCAAGCAGGAATATTTTCCCAAAATATCGCCATAGCCGGCTTGAATCAATTCCATCGGGGCATCTTTTAGAATGTCCACATCGCCTAAAATAGCTTTGGGCACGCGGGCGTTATAGGTGATTTTACGATTTTCCATAATCATCGCGGCACCGTTGGAGGCATAACCGTCCATCGAGGGGGCGGTGGCGACAATCATATAAGGCAAGTTTTTGGTAAAGGATGTGTATTTGCACAAATCTTGAATAACGCCTGCGCCAATGCCCAACAGACAGTCGGTGCGGTCGGTGATGTGTCGAAAGACTTCTTCCACAGCGGCTTCGTTAGGCACTAACACTGTCTGACCGGAGAAAATGACCGTATCTTCAGCCTGTTCGCCGAGTTCTTTTAAAACGGTTTCGCCGCAGGTGGAAAAGGTATTGGCATCGGCCACTACCAAAATTGAGCGATAGTCAGCAACAACTTCTCTCAGATGACGCAGTGCGCCTTTTTCAATAATAACGGTGTCAATCTCGCAGGTGTGCGTTTTGCCGCAGGAGCAAGAAAAACCTTGTAACATTGTTTTAAAATTCATAGGGAACCACCTTTTGTTATATGATCTTTACACTTTATTATAACAAACAATCAAAACCAACACAAGATTTATTTTAAAAAATCGAAAGAGGCATTTTTGCAACTTTGTAGTATTGAAATTATTGTTATTTTGAGGGGCTGCTTTAAGGGGATGATTTGTGTTATGGCAAAGGAACGGAAGCGCTTATTATTTTTTTGCAAAAAGATGTATCCGATGAAGTCAATTTGGTAGGAAGTTTGTGTCATCCTTTTTGCATATTTCATTGGGATTGGCATAAATGGTTTTGTTGGTGGAGTAAATCACCATGCCCGGTTTGGCACCCGATGGCTTTTTTACGAATTTAACCGGGGTGTAATCCACCGCCACTTGATGGGAGTTTTTCGCTTTGGAATAGTAGGAGGCCAAATGAGCAGCGTAAGAAAGAGTTTCGTCATCGGGAATTTTTCCTTCGGTTTTCAAAATCACGTGTGAACCGTGAATAGCTTTGGTGTGAAACCATATATCGTTTTTTGCGGCTGTTTTGGTGGTGAGTTCATCGTTTTGCAGATTATTGCGCCCGACTAAAATGATGAATCCGTTTTTGGAAAATCGAAGAGGTTTTGCATTTATTTTCGCTTTTGTTTTCTTTTGTTTCCAAGAAATATAACCACCGGTAATCAGCTCGGCGCGGATTTGTTCCAGTTCGGCTGTATTGTCGGCCGTCTGCAAAGAAAACAAGACCGATTCTAAATACTCTCCCTCGGTTTCGCATTCTTTGATGAAGGCGCCTAGGGTCTGTTCGGCGTTGCAGGCCTTTTTATAATCTTTAAAATATTTGGCAGCATTGGCAGCAGGTGAAAGGGCGGTGTTGAGCGGAATTTCAACCTTCTTACCGGTTGGGTCGTAGTAATTTTCCACCACCGCTTTGTGGGCACCTTTTTCCAAACGGTACAAATTTGCCTTAAGAAGTTCGCCATAAATGCGTAGGTGTTCGCGGTTGGCTGATTTTTTTTGTTCGGCTTTACGAAGTTCCATTTTGCGGGCATTACGGGCGATGGCGTTTTTGATGCGCTTTATCAAATCGGTGCGCAGGTGATCCAATCGGCGTTTTCGGTCTCGCTCTCCGTAAAAGGTTTCTAACAGTTCCGAAAAAGAGGTAACGGGTTGGCAAAGAATCTCCGTTCCGTACTGGGTGATTTCAAAAAAAGTAAAATCAAAAGGGGTATTATCTTTTTTTAATAAAAGGGTGGGGGAACCACCGCATAATACCTTTTGTTTCAGTTCTTTTAAATAGGCGAGCAGATCCGCAGCCTTCACACGACAAACCGGCGCCTCGCAATCCCCCTGCAAAACGAAAGCTGCTTCTCGGCAAAGCAGGGGAGAAATGCCGGCGATTTTGTCCAGTAGAGCATCGGCTAAACGGCGGTCGGGTTGGTCTGTTATCGCGGTAACAGCCTTGGATAAATCCCCCAGTAAAAGGTCGGTTTTTTGTTGATTGGTAGGGAGGGAGTAGTGGGCCCCCGGTTGCAGTAAACGGTCGCCCGCTTCCATATTGCTGCGGCGAGCAGCGTCGTATATGCGGTCGTTTTCGTCGGTTAAAATCAGGTTGGTTTTGGGGCCAAAAAACTCCATAATGAGAGAAACGGGTACACGATCACCCATTTCGTTGGTGGACAAAATGCGCATCCGCAAAACACGCTCAGCACCGAATCCTTCGACTGCCAGAATGCGGCCGGAAGCTAGGTGTTTGCGTAGCAACATACAAATCATTGGGGGATTGGCAGGATTTTCAAAAACGGCATTGGTGAAGCAGACGCGCGGCCCGTCGGGGGCCAATGAGATCAAAAGCTTTTTGGAAAAACCGCGCCCCCGCACCGAAAAGACAAATTCGTTTTTAGTGGGGATATGAATTTTATCGATATGACAATCTACCATTTGTTGCAGCTCTTGACAAAGGCATGCGATAAAAGAACCGTCCAGTGGCATGGCACTTACACCTCTTTTTCGGGATGATTAACGGCGGTTTTTTGCTGCTTTTTTCGGCGCACTTTGACCGAACGTTTTTTGGATTTCGGCTCCTGCGGTTCCCATTCGGTTAAGAGTTGAAGCCATTCTTCGTTGGAAATATCTTGGGCTAAGGAGGAATAGCGCTGATAGATTTTTTCGCTGATTTCCTGCATTCCTTTTTTATCTTTCTTTTGTTGCCGCATTTGAACAATACCACAAACCAAACTACAAAGGCTTAATAAATTAAGGGGAAAAAGATGCTTCCAAAAAAGGGAATTGTAGTCGCCGCCCTGAATGGCTTCGGAAAGACGAGTGGCAAAGTTAGCTATAAGTCCGGCTGTGGGCAATAGGGTGAAAATGATTTGAAATAAGGGCTGTTCTAACCGTTTGAATACGGCCGAACCAAGCAATAAGGCCCCCAAAACGCCTACCGAAATCATTCCGTTTTTCACACCGGTGATTTCTTCTCGTTGCAGGTCGCTCAGGGCTTCTGCGTTTGCCAATGTGGCTTGTAGATAGCCCGATTGAGACAGTAAAAAAAGCAAATGAATGCCCGTGCAAACGATCAGCGAAACCCAAAAGAAAAAGGAAAAGAATCGATACACAGAGCCATCGGTTGTGGCGTAGTGAATATTGTGGTTTGCCTGTTTTTCACGCAACATACGAAGCAAAATGGCTTTTTCGGATTTTTGGTTCTTTTTCATAACGGGTTTCTCCTTTTTAACCGAAATACTCTTAGAATGTTTTATATTATACCATTTTGTTGCTATTTTTTCAACACTACCTATTGTAAATTTTATACTTTTCTAGTATAATGATGTTGTATTTTTATTGTGTAAAGAAGGAGGGGGTACAATGGGACCGGGTGGACCTCGTTTCGGCCCTGTCAATCGCGCCGGTGAAAAAAACAAAGAACCGCTCCCCAGACATTTGCGGGAGGTACCCGGCTACCTAAAACGGGTATTTTATCAGTTTTTTAAAAGGCTGTTTTATATTTTCGGATTGGTTTGGAATACTGCTCCGTGGATTTTGATTCTACTCACCGTCATTGCTGTTTTAAACGGATTATTACCGGTGGTAACGGCGTGGGTGGGCGCCTTGCTTTTAAATTTACTGGCCGAAGCCTTTGTGGCAGCCAGGGACGGTGCTCCCATTGCTTTTCGCGGCATTTTGGGTTTGTTATTGGTGGAATTTATCACCATCTTTCTCAAAAATTTGTTGGGGCATTTAAACAGCGTAGTCATCCGCATTTCGGGCGAAATGGTTAGCAATCATGTGCGTGAGATGATGATGGAAAAAGCAAAAACCGTGGATTTGCAAAGTTTTGATAATCCCAATTTTTATGAGCGTTTGGAAAATGCCCAGCGTGAGGCTGGAATGCGTCCCATTCAAATTATCCACGCTACTTTTACCACCATCAGTACCTTGCTGGGGATGATTTCTTTTGTGGCGATTTTATCTGCGATTAGTCCCATTGCTCCTATTGTGATTTTAATTATGTCTTTGCCATCGGCTATCATTACCTACGCTTACCGAAAAAAAAGTTTTCAGTATGTGCGGCATCGCTCCAAAGACCGCCGACAACTCAACTACTACTCTGACCTGATGACCAATAAAGATATGGTCAAAGAAATTCGCATTTTTGGTTTGGCCGATACCTTCCGTAAACGCTACCGCCTTGTTTTTCAAAATTATTTTCAGGGGTTGCGCCGCCTTTATGTCAAAGAAGGCCTATGGAACACCGCGGTTTCTCTTTTGCACTCTTTGGTGAGTTGTTTGTTGTTTTTGTATGTGGCAACCGGTGTTTGGAAAGGTCGGTTACAGGTGGGGGACTACTCTCTTTACACGGGCGCACTCAACTCCATTTCCGGTGGTGTCACCACCTTAATTTCGGCTACCTCTACCATTTATGAAGGCACCTTATTCATCGATAATCTTATTACCTTTATGAAGGAAGAGGCGAGCATTGTCCCCCTTTTGGAAAAACCATTGGTGCCCAAGCGTCACCAACCTCATCGGTTGGAACTCAAAGATGTTTCTTTCCGTTATCCGGGAACCGAACGATTTGTATTGCGTCATATCAACGCCGTGATTGAACCGGGACAAACTGTGGCTTTGGTGGGCGTAAACGGCGCTGGAAAAACCACTTTGATTAAATTGTTAACCCGATTGTACGACCCTACCGAGGGAGAGATTTTGCTCGATGGGCATAATCTAAAGGAATACGACCTCGAGGAGCTATACGGCCTTTTCGGCATTATCTTCCAAGATTTTGGAAAATATGCTGTAACGGTGGAGGAGAATATCGCTTTTGGTGAGGTGGGCGCCAAGCCCGACCAAACCCGCATTCAAACGGCCGCGCGGCAGAGCAATGCTGCTGATTTTATCGCCCGTTTGCCGCAGGAATATCATACGCCGCTGATGCGCTATTTTGAAGAAGATGGCATCGAACTTTCCATTGGTCAGTGGCAAAAACTCTCTATCGCCCGCGCTTTTTACGGCGATGCGGATATTTTGATTTTGGATGAGCCGACGGCTTCGCTCGATGCCATTGCCGAACAGGAGGTCTACGACCAATTTGACCGTTTGCGAAAGGATAAAACCACCATTTTTGTTTCGCACCGTCTTTCCAGCGCCACCAGCGCCGATGTGATATTTGTATTAGATAACAACGCCTTGGCAGAGGTGGGAAATCATTTCGATTTGATGGCACAAAAAGGGGTTTACTACAATCTATTCTCAACCCAAGCCAGCCGCTATCAACATACCATAGAAGAAAAGTAGGAGAAGAATATGTATACCTTAAAATTAAAACCTGCACTCAAGGATTACCTTTGGGGCGGTACTCGATTGAAAACCGAATATCAAATGGTAACTACCCTTTCCAAAGTGGCTGAGGCGTGGGTGCTTTCCACCCATAAAGACGGCCCCAACATTGTGATGAACGGGGAATTGACCGGCAAAACCTTGGCCGAGGCCGTCGAGATCTTCGGCCCGAAATGCTTGGGAAAAAACGGCGAAAAATTTTCGTATTTCCCGATTTTGGTCAAACTAATAGATGCTAAGGATGATTTATCGGTACAGGTTCATCCGGACGATACCTACGCTCTGCGGGAAGCAGGGGAATACGGCAAGACCGAAATGTGGTACATTGTTGACTGTGAAGAGGGGGCTTCGCTGTATTACGGATTTCAAAAGAATATTACGAAAGAAGAATTTCGTACCCGCATAAACGAGAATACCTTAACCGATATTTTAAACTCCGTTCCGGTAAAAAAAGGAGATGTCTTTTTTATTCCGGCCGGCACGATTCACGCCATTCGTAAAGGTATCTTCATCGCCGAAATCCAACAAAATTCCAATACCACCTATCGCGTATCCGATTACGGACGACTCGGCGCGGATGGTAGGCCTCGCCCTTTACATATCGAGCAAGCCATTGCCGTAACCGAATTAACTCCGCCATCGGTATCGCCCCCCACCGAACAAGGCGTGTTGGCCGATTGTCCGTATTTTAAAGTTACCCGTTTGGATACTACCAAAACAAATCAAATTACGGTGGATGATACTTCTTTTGCCGCCTTGCTTTGTTTGGAAGGCAGCGTGTTGGTAGATGGAGTTTGTTTGGAAAAAGGGCAGGCCGCCTTTGTGCCGGCCGGTCGCGGCACCCTTACACTGGAAGGAAAAGCAATTTTGTTGGAAAGCAGGGTGTAAATGAGCGTTTTAAACATTGTTTTGGTAGAGCCTGAAATTCCGCAAAACACCGGCAATATCGCCCGCACCTGCGCGGCAACCGGTGCCCGTTTGCATATTGTAGAGCCGATGGGTTTTAAGTTAGACGATAAAAAATTAAAGCGGGCCGGTTTGGATTATTGGCATTTGTTAGACATCACCTTTTATTCCGATTTGAACGACTTTTTTGAAAAGAATACCGGCGGTGAATTTTACTTTTTCACCACCAAAGGTCGTACCGTTTATTCCGATGTTTCTTATCCCGATAACAGTTATCTTCTTTTCGGAAAAGAAACAGCCGGATTGCCGGAAGAATTGTTATTGCAATATCCCGACCGTGCGGTTCGTGTACCGATGGTGGGCCAAGCAAGAAGTTTGAATTTGTCCAATACGGTGGCCCTTTCGACCTATGAAGTGTTGCGACAATGGGGATTTCCCGCTCTGCAAAACCGGGGGGAATTACACCGCTATCGCTGGGAGTGACCTTCTCCGTCTAAAAGCGATAAAAAAAGTGTATCGGTTGGCATTTATTTGGTAATAATTCTATTGCAAAATGTGTTTGTTTTTGGTAGAATATAGATTGTTAATATGGTAACAAACTTATCATAGAGATGAAAGGATGTTTTTTTATGGCAGCACTCAACAAAAAAACAATTGAGGACATTGAAGTAAAGGGCAAGAAAGTTCTTGTTCGTTGCGACTTCAACGTTCCGCTAAACGAAGGAAAAATCACCAACGATAAACGTATCGTTGCGTCCCTTCCGACCATTCAGTATCTTCTTAAAAACGGTGCCAAGGTAATTCTTTGCTCTCATCTTGGCCGTCCGAAGGGTGAAGTCGTGCCGGAATTCTCGTTAAAGCCGGTGGCTACTCGCCTCTCGGAATTGTTGGGGCTTACGGTGAAAATGGCTGACGATGTTGTCGGTGAATCAGCCAACGCTTTGGCCGCCGACCTGCAAGAGGGCGAAGTTTTATTGCTGGAAAACGTTCGCTATGAAAAAGGCGAAACCAAAAACGACCCCGAACTTTCTAAGAAATTTGCAGATTTGGCCGACATTTTCGTCAACGATGCGTTTGGGTCGGCCCACCGTGCCCACGCTTCGACCACCGGTGTAGCCGATTATATCCCGGCAGTTGGCGGTTATCTTATCAATAAGGAAATTGAGTTTATCGGTGGCGCTTTGGAAGCCCCGAAACGTCCTTTGGTTGCCATTTTGGGTGGCGCCAAGGTTTCGGATAAAATTGGTGTTATCACCAACTTGATTGATAAGGTAGACACCTTGATTATCGGCGGCGGTATGGCTTACACCTTTATGAAATCTTTGGGCTACAACATCGGTGATTCCTTGTTGGATGCCGAGAACGTGGAGCAAGCCGGTGAAATGATGAAAAAAGCCGAAGCGAAAGGAGTAAAATTCCTTATTCCGGTGGATAATCGCATTGGTAAGGAATATAAACCCGATACCGAAAATATGGTTTGCGAATCCAGCCTCATTCCCGATGGTTGGATGGGTCTGGATATCGGTCCGAAGACCGAAAAACTCTTTGCCGATGCTTTGGTTGGTGCCGGCACTGTGATTTGGAACGGCCCGATGGGCGTTTCGGAATGGGAAGCCTTTGCCAGCGGCACCATTGCCGTTGCTACGGCAGTAGCCAATTCGGGCGCCATTTCGGTTATCGGTGGTGGTGACAGCGTAGCGGCCGTTACTAAACTTGGCTTCGCTGATAAAATGTCCCACATCTCGACCGGTGGCGGCGCTTCTTTGGAATTCTTAGAGGGAAAAGAACTCCCCGGCATTGCTGCCTTGAACGATAAATAAATCACTGTCCCTTATCGGCCGTCACCTTTGTGGCGGCTGTTGGGCTATTATCAAACCATTATCAATTTTCTTGGAGGAACAAAAAATGAATAAAGCAACCCGCTCTGCCGTTATTGCCGGCAACTGGAAAATGAATAACACACCGGCCGAAACCACGGCCCTTATCAACGAAATGAAACCTCTGGTGAAGGATGCCGACTGTGACGTTGTTTTGTGCGTACCGTTTGTTGATATCGCCGCTGCGGTAGAAGCCGCCAAGGGTTCTAATATTAAAATTGGTGCTGAAAACGTTCATTTTAAGGATTCCGGTGCTTATACCGGCGAAATTTCAGCCAAAATGCTTACCGCTTCGGGTGTGGAATATGTTGTGGTAGGCCACAGCGAACGCAGACAGTATTTTGGTGAAACCGACCAAACTGTTAATCTTCGTACTTTGGCCGCCGTTAATGCCGGTTTGACCGCCATTGTTTGTGTTGGAGAAACCTTGGAACAAAGGGAACTTGGTTATACCGAAACCTTGCTGAAATATCAAACCAAAATGGCTTTGACGAATGTTTCGAAAGAACAGCTCAAAAACATCATTGTAGCGTATGAACCGGTTTGGGCCATCGGTACCGGCGTGACCGCCACGGCCGAGCAAGCTGATGAAGGAAACGGCTATGTCCGTGCCGCTATTGCCGAGGTTTACGGCGCCGATGTAGCCGAAACCGTTACCGTTCAATATGGTGGTTCGATGAACGCCAAAAACGCAGATGAATTGGTTGCTAAAATCAACGTAGATGGTGGTTTGATTGGCGGTGCTTCTCTGAAAGCTGCTGATTTCGCCGCGATTGTAAAAGCCGCCAGCAAATAATAAAAAAGTAAGGAAATTGTAATGAAAAAACCGGTTGTTTTATGTATTATGGATGGGTTTGGAATCCGCGAGGAGGCGGCCGGCAATGCCATTCAGGCCGCAAACACTCCCAATCTTTCCAAGCTTTTTAAAGAAAATGCGTTCACCACTATTGGTGCTTCGGGACTGGATGTTGGTCTGCCGGATGGGCAGATGGGTAACAGTGAGGTTGGGCACACTAATATTGGTGCCGGCCGCGTAGTTTACCAAATGTTGGTAAAAATTTCAAAATCAATCGAAGATGGCGATTTTTTCTGCATTGAATCGCTGAAAGCAGCAGTGGAAAACTGCAAACAAAAGGATTCGGCACTGCATCTGGTTGGCCTTTTGTCGGACGGCGGTGTACACAGCCATATCGACCATCTTTACGGCCTTTTAAAATTGGCTAAGAAAAACGGACTTACCAGGGTATATGTGCATTGCATTACCGACGGGCGCGACGTTTCGACCACCTCGGGCATTGGTTTTGTTGAGGAATTGCAGACCAAAATGCGTGAAATTGGTGTGGGGAAAATCGCTACGGTAATGGGTCGTTATTACGCAATGGATCGCGATTTTGCTTGGGATCGCGTGGAAAAGGCCTATGCCGCTATGGTATATGGTGAGGGCGTTCAAACGACGGATATTTTATCCACTATGCGGGAATCCTATGAAATGGATGTTACCGATGAGTTTATTTTACCTACTGTTGTGAATCCGGAGGGGATTATCCGGCCGGACGATAGTGTAGTATCTTTTAACTTCCGTCCTGACCGCGCCAGACAGTATACCCGCGCCTTTGTTGACCCTGATTTCGATGGGTTTGAACGCAAGAAAGGATTTTTCCCCCTTACCTATGTGTGCATGACTCAGTATGATGAAACGATGCCGAACGTAACGGCTGCTTTTCCGCCAGAAGAACTCAAAATGACTTTGGGTGAGTATTTGGCCGCCGAAGGTTTGACCCAGCTTCGCATTGCCGAAACTCAGAAATATGCTCATGTAACATTCTTCTTTAACGGGGGCGAGGAGAAGACCTTTGACGGGGAAGATCGCTTGCTGGTTCAGTCGCCTGAGGTTCCTACTTTTGATTTGCAACCCGAAATGAGCGCTTATCCGGTTTGCGATGCCGTTTGCGACAAGATTCGTTCGGGCGCTTACGATGTTATCATTTTAAATTTTGCCAACTGTGATATGGTGGGCCATACGGGTATCTTTGATGCTGCCGTTAAAGCGGTGGAAGCGGTTGATTCCTGTGTGGGCAAAGTGGTGAGCGCAACATTAGAAAAAGAAGGCGCCGTGATTATTACGGCTGATCACGGAAACGCTGACTATATGTTTAATGAGAAGGGCGAAAGTTTCACCCCTCACACCACAAATCCGGTTCCGTTTTGTGTGGTGGGTCATCCTTGCACCTTGCGTGAGGGTGGCCGACTGGCTGATATTGCCCCTTCGGTCTTAACTATTTTAGGGCTGGAAAAACCGGCCGAAATGACCGGTGAATCGTTGATTATTAAATAAAAACGGAGGAAAGATTATGGAAATCACAAAAGATTCTATTATTGGCGATATTCTCGATGCCGATGTGGATACGGCTCAATTCTTTTTTGAAATTGGTATGCATTGCCTTGGCTGTCCGGCCTCCCGCGGGGAGAGCATTGCGGATGCTTGTGCCGTGCACGGTACCGATGCCGATGAATTGGTAGCTAAATTACAGGCCTACTTCGGACAAAAATAATGTCCCTTTTGAATGAGCGGCTTTTGGCAGTCGCGCAATTGGTTGAACAAGGAAAGGTCGTGGCGGACATTGGTACCGACCACGCCTTTCTTCCTATTTACCTGGTACGGGAAGGAATTGCCTCGCGGGTTATTGCATGCGATATTGCCGAGGGGCCGCTTTCGGTGGCAAAAAAAAATATTCTTCGCTTTGGTTTATCCGAATCGATTGAACTTCGCTTGGCAAACGGGCTTGCGGGTTTGGCTCCTAAGGAATGCACCGCCATCACCATTTGCGGTATGGGGGGCGAAACGATTGCTGACATTCTCTCGGACGCTCTGTGGGTTCGTTCGTCGGATGTTTCGATCGTTTTGCAACCGATGTCCTGTGATGATCGCTTGCGTCACGCGCTGGCGGAAGAAGGTTTTGGCATCGAAAGTGAGCGTGCCGTTTTTTCTAAAGGGCGGGTCTATACTATTATGCGGGTGCGTTACGGTGTAACGGTGGATCAAACCGATATCACGTATCCCTTTATCGGTAAATTGTTAGAACATCCCGATAAACCGGCTCTTTTCTTTGTAAAACGGCGACTGAAAAGCCTGCAAACCTGTATGACAGAGATTGCTACGGTTGAGCGAAAGCAAGCGCTTTACCACACGTTCCAAGAGGTAACCGAAGCGATACAAAATAAACTTAATATGTTTCAATTGTTCATCTGAAAAAGTTTCGCTTTATGGCAATCCAAACACTGGGTTTTAGGCAATTTGTTTATCATCCGCTTTCGCATATTACTGCTACCATTGCCATACATAAAAAAGCCTAAAAAAAGGCCTTGTATACCTGAAAGTATACAAGGCCTTTTTTCGCATTATTTTCTTGTTTTTCTTTTTTCTCACGCTAAAAAAGTTTGTCCTTTTTTGGCGGGTTGAGATTAAAAAGGGTTAACCCCTAAAAGTGATGCCATATCATTAAGGGATAGATTGCATCTAATTCTTATGTATTTTAAGCCATTCACAATTGCTTCCTCCAAACAAAACATTTATTCTTTCTGAAAATCATAATAGCGCCGGTTGACAGCAATCGTCAATTCGCAACCAAAAATTTTCTTAAACTTACGAAAATGCTTTAATTGCTCTTATCTAAATAATGACTTAGCAAACAAAAACGCAAGGAAGCCAAGCCCCAAAAGTGTATCTATTGCATCCCAACTAGCACCACTGAAAATAAAATGTAATAGCATATAAGCGACAATGACAATAACAACCCAGCCGCAGCCGAAATCCCATTTGCCGCCACCGCCGTTAGAACTGCCGCCATCACCACCACTTGTACTTTTAAAAGCGTGGAAATCATTCATATTTGGCATTCAAATTCTCCTTTTGAAATAAATTTCGGTTTATTTATCATCTTAATTCTAACAGGGTTGATGTCCCATAAAACGTACTTTTACCTACAGATTTTAAATACTTTATTTGAAATTTTTAATCCTTGTTTTTATTTAATTTTTCTTTAATTATTGGTTTAAATACACCTATAAGGTGACTTATTAAAGCAAATATCAAATAAATATGAAAAACATAACCAATAAAACCTTCTGATAAAAATTGTAAAGATACAATAATTGCAAGCAAAATTATTAGCAAAAGTAACCCATTTGATATATTGTTTTCTCGAGCTTTATTTTTTTCAAGTTCTTGAATTCTACGCAGCATTTCTATTACTTGGTCATCGTCATAAGTGCGAATACTTTTGTCATTCTCTTCACCATCCATTAGTTCCGCAACGGTGATTTTTAATTTCTGACATAAATTTTGAACAATAGAATAGTCGGGCATACACCTACCAGTTTCCCATTTTGAAATTGTTTTGTTAGAAACATTAAGTTGTTCAGCCAATTGTTCCTGTGTTAAATTTTGCTCTCGTCTTTTTTGTGAAATAAAATTTCCTGTTTTATACTGATTCATATCAGTACCTCCTTTTTTGATGGTAGGTTAATGCTATCCTTTAATGGTTGAGAATTACATCCCATATTTGGAGAATTCAAGTAGAAATATACGCTTCGTTTAAATTTTAATACATTAGGTGTCCTATAAAACGGACTTTACAACGGCGAAAATAGAGAAATGATTCTGCTCATTTAAAAATTTTGCGTATTTCTACAGTTTATTTAAATATGTATAATGTTGACTCCACCACCCAGAGTTGAACTAGCGAAGGCTAGGTTTTACGCATTTTTATCGAAATTTAAATATTTTTATACCCTTTCGGGTGTATTTTGATGGTTTGCGAATATTTTAATCCCTATCGGGTATAATTATAGTGTGAAACTATTGACATTATACCCGATAGGGTGTATAATGCGGTTATGAATACAATTGCTGAATTTATCAAACAAAAAAGAAAAGAGGCAGGACTCACTCAAGAGGACTTCGCACTTCGTTCGGGACTTGGTCTTCGTTTTGTTCGTGAACTTGAACAAGGCAAAGAAACGGTCCGTATGGATAAAGTGAATCAAGCTCTTTCAATGTTTGGCATGAAAGCAGTTCCCGGAAGGAAGGATGACTAATGGAAGCATACAGAACAGCGTATGTATATGTGCGGGACGCTTTTGCAGGAACTTTGAAAGAAACTGATTCGGGATATTCGTTTGTTTATGATGACGATTATCTTAAAGGCGAAAATCCTTCTCCTGTAAGCTTAACTCTGCCTATACAATCGGAGGAATACACTTCTAAAACGCTTTTTGCGTTTTTTGATGGTCTTATTCCTGAAGGCTGGCTACTCGATATAGTTAGTCATAATTGGAAGATCGACCGCAAAGACCGTTTTGGATTGTTACTTGTTGCTTGCAAAGACCCTATCGGTAACGTTCAAATAAAGGGGGCGAAGGAATGAGCCGTTGTTTATGCTGCGGAAAAACACTCCGCACCGAAAATGAGTATGGATGGCACTCATTATGCATAAAATCCTTTTTTGGAACTACCAAGTTCCCTGATATTGACGTTTCAAAAGAAGTTTTGAACCAAATTGCTATAGATAATACAAACAAAGGTTTTACGGTTCCCGGTGTGCAAAAAAAGTTATCTTTACACCTCTCTAAAGAAGATTCACCTCGTCTAACCCTTGTTAATTATCCTACAGGTTACATTCTTAAACCTCAAACAGACGAATATGTGGCATTGCCTGAAATGGAATATCTTATTATGCAAATGGCGCAAGTGAGTGGTATTAAAACCGTTCCTTTTGCTTTGCTTCGTTTGCCCTCTCAGGATAATGCCTATGCCTATATAACAAAACGCATCGACCGCGCGAATGGGCAAATGCTTGCCATGGAAGATTTTTGTCAGCTTGACGGAAGACTTACCGAAGACAAATATCGCGGCTCGTACGAACGCTGCGGAAAAATCATATCCGAACATTCGGAATCAAAAGGCTTAGATAACACTGAATTGTTTATTCGTATTGTTTTTTCATTTGCGGTTGGCAATTCAGATATGCATCTCAAAAACTTTTCACTTATTGAAACGGCCGAAGGTAGCAATAAATATGTTTTGTCTGCAGCTTACGATTTGCTTTCTACTAATGTGGTTATTCCTGCCGATAAAGAACAGTTGGCTTTAACTATCAATGGCAAAAAGCAAAATATCCGTAAAAAAGATTTTATTAAGTTTGCTGAAACAATTGGAATTGCAGAAAAAACCGCAGATAAAATGATTGAAAAAACCGTTAAGCTAAAAGATAAGTATATCGATATGTGCAGAGAATCTTATATGCCAGACGATATGAAAGAAGCTCTTGAAAACTTAATTGAAAACAGAATGGCTATTTTAGAGAAATAATAAATCTCGGCTAAAATTACAATTAAATGTATTTTTAGCCGAGATTTTATTTTATTTAGTTTCGTTTACAATAAGCTTTCCGGTTCACAGTAGATTCTCTTTACAGTTTGTTTTTGCTTTTCGCTGAGGCTTTCAAAAGTTCTGTGTTTTACGGCAATTTCAAACCATACTGTTTCGTCAATTCCACAGTTTCCGCAAGTTCTGGGCGAAATAACTTTAAAAGGGTACATATATGGAGCGTAGTCCCAACCTTGTTCAAACCCTTCATTGGGTGTTAGTAGTTCCTGTTTACCACATACTTCACATATGTGTAATAGTTTTTGATCTGCAAACTCACCATCGTTCTTGTCAAGTGATGACGTCTTTGTTTCTTTGAAATCTACCGGCATTTTACTCTAATCCTCCCCACATATTGTCTATAAAATTTTTGGCATATTCAAATGTTGTTTTCCCTTGAAGAATGTTCAAAACTAATACAAAAATATCTGCATAGTAATCAACAACTGCTTCTATTTCCTTAATGCATATATCCTCTGCTCGTTCAAGCAGCGAATAATCCAATCGCAAACTGTATGCAAAATCTCCATATGTATCCAAATAAAATCTTCCTAATGATTTTATATTCCAATTTAGATAATTTACGATCTGTAACACATCAAAATACACATTAGTATCCTTGATATGAACAGTTGGTGAAACAAAACACAATATGTCTAACCATTTTTCTTGAAAATCAAAAGTCATTTGGACATTATGTGTTTTTGAGTCCATAAGGAACGATAAATGCAATGTCCGTATATTTAACTTTTGCTGTTTATATAGATATTTAAATTTGTGTTTTAAAATATCGTTAATTGCAGTCATTGCCTGAATCCTGTTCATAACTCATCCCCTTTAAGCACATTTTATATTGGCAATAATACAACTGTGATCGGGAATTCCTATTATTTCTGTATTGTTAAAAATATCATTATACCTAGCATTTTCTACTAATATTTTTTCGCCTGTAGCAATATGATCTATTTTCATATAACCACGATAACTATAGCCTTCCATTGGATATAAAATAATGTTCTTGTTTTTAAGGTCTTTTACAACCATTTGATAGTTAAAATATTGTCTTGGCCTATTGCGATATCCGTTAATGTCATCACTTATTACTCCGTGATTAAAATCGCCTGTTAGAACAAGATGTGATTTATCTGACAGTTCCTCAATATAACTTAACACTTCATTCCACTGTCTATTTCTATCTTTAAAATCCGCATCATTACCACCCGCAACTAAAAGCCGTACTGTAATTAAGTCAATATATTCGTTCCCTTTTTCTACACGTAAGTGTAACATATGCGGTTCAGCCATTTCACCAATTTTGCTAACCGTATATTCTTTTTTTATTTCACAAAGAATTCCTCTACCTTTTTCATCTAGAGATGTATAACTGTTGTATCCCGAATCCTCAAACACTTTTAAATATGCCGTATTATTGCAATCCATAAATTCAACATTGGTGTATACATCCGTGTCCGAAAAAGATAATTGCCTTTTGGCAATATCTTCTGAAATTAAGTAATCTTCTTTACTTTTACCTCGTTCGATCCGAAGGTTTAAAGACGTTTCAATGATTTTCATTTTATTTTCTCCTTGTATTTTATTATATTTCTATGGTTACGCAGGGGAGAGGTATCCCCCCCTGCTAACTTCAATCGGGTATCCTGTCCATCAACTCTTCTTCGAGTTCTTCTGTTGAGAGATTAGGATATAATATTTCTACAGCATCTTCCCAAGACATTATTTTTCACCTCACTTCGTTGCATTTAAAACCAAAATATAAACACATTGGTTTTTACTTATTATACTTGCAAACCCGCACTTTGTCAAGAGAAATAAGAATATTTTGGTTTCTATTGCATTTTGATAATAACTGTGGTATTATTATTAAAAAGCACTTTAGGAGGTAGTTATGTTTAAATACAATCTTTCTGTAAGTATGAGTGATACAAACCTGAGTATAACTAACGATATAAGGGAATTAATAATCCAAGCAGCTGATGAGGCAAATTCCCGTAGGAATGCCTCCCGAAAGGGAAGGGTGTTTCAAGTTAATGATCTAATTGATGAAAAACATATCAATATATGCTTACTTTCAGATACTGAGGTCATACCAACAAGAGCGCTGTCGGCGTTATCAAGAAGTATGATTGCATTAGACTCAAATGGTATATTAGAAGGACACTGCTATCGTGGTTGTGTTTTAAATGCCGCAATAATAGACAGTAACGAAGAAAAAGCAACTGCACTTTCCGATGTGCAAATGTTGCAAGAAATTACTGCTATGTTATTTGATCGTGTATCATTAAATAATCGAGAGAAAAAATTAGCAAAAGATACATCAGATGAAATTCGTAATATAGTAATTGAATATATAAACAAAAAAACAGTTTCTAAATAAGCAAATGATGTACTAAATGAAAAAACCAAAACGGCGACAGAGAGAATTTAATCTCCCTGCCGCCGTTCTCGGTTAGTTATAGATTATATCATTATTTACAATTTCTGTGGCTCTACTACGGATGTTGTTCATTTGGCGGACCCATTCGAGTTGGTTTTCTGCTTTTAGTTGTTCGGTGATGCCCTCGCGGGTTTTCATTTGCTTTACCAGCTCAGAAAACATTTCTTCTGCCTGTTTATTGATTTCGGCGAGGTGGGTGTAGAGGGTGCCGTTTATCATTAGTTTGGTATATAGGAGTTTTTTGTGTTCGCGGATGTAGGTGAGATAGCGTTCGCCCCATATACCTATATTTATTTCGGGGAGTTTTAGGCAAGGGATATAGTAGTCACCGTTGCGTTCATACCATAAACCGTTGGTTTCGTCATAGATATATTGTTCCATAAAATTACCTCCTTTGCCATTATTGTAGCAAAGGAGGTTTATTATTGCGAATGTGCGAAATCTAAATCGGAAGAATCAATTTTGAGGACAATTTATCCTTGATAATAGTAAAAAATTATGCTTTAAATAACATTTTATAAGTTTTACGCACATTTTGTGCGTAAAACGCTTGACATATACAACGTTTGGTGTTATAATTACCATATATTAGGAGGGATTGTTATGCTTACACGTTTCGAAGTAGCTAATTATAAAGGTTTTAATGAGCCTATGGTTTGGGATTTATCCACAACGAGAGACTACTCTTATTCAAAAGAATTAGTGAAAAGTAAGACTGCTAAAAACTCAATAGTTTTTGGCAAAAACGCCTCTGGAAAATCAAGCTTGTGTGCGGCAGTAGTTGATATTACTACGCATCTTCTTGATGCCGAAAAAGATTCTACACCACCACATATGCTTACTTATATTGGTAATGACACTCCCGTTATGACCTTTAGGTATGATTTCCTTTTTGGAAATAAAAAAGTTGCATACGTGTATGCCAAAACCAACAAGCGCGAAATGGTAATAGAAGAACTCTATGTTAATGAAAAAAAGGTTTTACACCACGATTTTATTAACGAAGAAGAAAACTTTATAAATATTGCCGGTGCCAAAAATTTGAGAACTAAGGGCTTACCCAACAAGCTTTCAGTTGTAAAATACATTTATAATAATACTATTCTTGATGATAATTCCATTATCAATCAATTGATGGATTTTATAAGCGGTATGCTTTACTTCCGTTCTTTAAGAGAGGCTAACCAATATATAGGTTATAAGCTTGGTGGCGAAAAGTTAGACGATATTATATTAAGAAACAATAAGCTTGAAGAGTTTCAAAATTTCATAAGAGATATGGAACTCAATTACACCTTAGTGCCATTAACATTAAGTAGTGGACATACTGTTATCGGTGCGAAATTTGAAAATAATTCTGCAATAGCTTTGAACGAGATAGCCTCTTCGGGAACTCGTACTTTAATGCTGTTCTTCTGCTGGTTATTAGAATTTGAAAACTTAACATTTTTGGTAATAGACGAGTTTGACGCATATTACCATCATAATGTTTCGCAAAAAATTCTTAAAATAATTAACAGCTTCAAAGATATGCAATCTATGGTAACTACTCATAACGTTACATTATTAAATACTGATGAAACTCGTCCTGACTGCGCTTTTATTCTTGATAAGTCTGGTGTAAGAAATTTAAGCGACCGCAGCAAAAAGGACATTAGAAAAAATCATAATATTGAAAAGCTATATCGTGAAGGCGAATTTGATTCTTAATTCACTATATATAAATTAAAAAAGGTGGCGATGTTTATTGCTTGAAGTGAAAACAAAAAGAAAAAGCACTGTAAAGATTGTTCCCGCAATCAATACCGTGCTTCTCTCCGAATGTTGCCATTCGTACATCTGTAAGTACATAATAGCATCTTTCGGAGAAAAACGCAAGACATTTTTGAAAAAATGTCAACTTTTCTGTTGCAAAAATAACAACAAAAAAATTAGTTTTTTTACTGGAGGAAAAAATTATGGCTGTTAAAAACTGTACTCGTAATGGGTGCAAAGATGTTTTTCGTGCGTTTTTAGTCAAAAATGCCACTTACGATGGTTCACTTGAAATTCCTTGTATAAAAAAGGAAACGAGTAAACCAAATAAACTTATAGCTTTTACGAAAGCTATAAGAAGCAACGACTACGATGCTTGGGTGCACTTTTTTGAGGATGATGTAGCTTTTGAAAGGTTATGGAATAAACCCAATACTTATCTTCCAATCCTAAAAAAATTTAAAGGTGTTATAACTCCTGATTTTAGTGTGTACCGAGATATGCCTTTGGTTATGCAACATTGGAATATTTATCGAAGTCGTGCGATTGGACATTGGTTGCAAGAAAACGGCATACCAGTTATCCCTAACATTCGATTTGGGGATGAGCGTACTTTTGATGTTGCTTGTGCCGGCATTAGCAAACTTGGGGTAATAGCTGTCGGTACTCATGGTTGCATAAAATTACTTAACGAACGCAATTATTTAAAAAACGGTTTAGAGTATGTGATAGAAGCGTTAGAACCGACCACCATAGTTGTTTATGGCGCGGCACCAATCGAAATTTTTTCACAATATGAAAAAATGGGAATTGAAATATTGCAATTTGATAGCGACTTTATGCAAAGCCGAAAGGCGGTGGGTGCTTAATGGGAGCGGGTTTTCACGGGGGGTTCGGTGACACACAAGGGTCAAAACAAAATAACGCGCCTGTTAATTCTCCTAAAGATGTGCGTTATAGCAGAAAGAAAACGGAAGGGTATTTATTAAATACCAACCATCCAAAAGGCGGAAGCAAAGCGAAATTTATGAAAGATGTTTTGGGCTACTCGCAGAGTGATTCTAAAACTTTTCATAAAAATGTTGTTGCCTCGTTGATAGGGAAAACTCCTACAAAAAGCGAGACCACTCCTTTTGGAATAAAACACACCTACAATACTAAAATAACAGGAAAAGATGGTAAATCTGTTAGTGCCAATGTGGTTGTTGTTATTCAAAAAGATAACGGTAGAATCACGCACAAAATAGTTACTGTTTATCCTGACAAAAAAGGAAAGTAAGTAATGAAAGAATTAGATGTAGTAAAATTAGTCAAAGATTTTAACGGTTTATCAACCGGAACAGAAGGCACTATTGTTTTAGAATATGATGGAACTTATTTTGAAGTAGAGTTTTTCGATTCTGATGGTGATACTATTGATGTATTTACAACGCCTGCAGATGCAATAGAACTTGTTGCAAAGAATTAAAGAGTCTAAGGCTCTAACAAAACAAACAAAAACTCCGCTTACTGAGGCTAATCAGTAAGCGGAGTTTGTTTTAGATATAGAGTTTTACTTTAATATCTTTCCATTTATGCACACGTTGTTTGGTTGATTTGGAGTATTTATACTCCTTAGCATCCTTTTCAGTGAGCGTAAATTCTGCAAAGTTAAAGTAAGCCGGAATTACTTGCCAGACTTTATAGCAGCCTGTGCTGCGGCCAAGCGGGCTACAGGTACGCGGAAGGGCGAGCAGGAAACATAATCCAAACCAATGGTGTGGCAGAATTCTACCGATACGGGGTCACCGCCGTGCTCACCACAGATACCGCAGTGAATGTTAGAACGAGTGGTCTTACCCTTGGCAACTGCCATTTTCATCAGTTGACCAACGCCGTTTTGGTCAAGTTTGGCGAAGGGATCATTTTCGTAGATTTTACTGTCATAGTAAGCGGTAAGGAATTTACCGGCATCGTCACGGCTGAAACCGAAGGTCATCTGGGTCAAATCGTTGGTACCGAAGCAGAAGAATTCGGCTTCTTTGGCGATTTCGTCTGCGGTCAAACAGGCACGCGGAATTTCCATCATAGTACCTACTTCGTATTTGAGTTCTACGCCGGCAGCGGCAATCTCAGCATCGGCAGTAGCCACAACGATATCCTTAACGAACTTCATTTCTTTTACTTCACCGGTCAAAGGAATCATAATTTCGGGAATGATGTTCCAATCAGCATGATTCTTTTTCACGTTAATAGCGGCGCGAATCACGGCTTTGGTTTGCATCTTGGCAATTTCCGGATAGGTAACGGCCAGACGACAACCACGGTGACCCATCATGGGGTTGAATTCGTGCAAGCCGGTGATGATGTTCTTGATATCCTCAACGGTTTTTCCTTGAGAAGCAGCCAAAGCAGCGATGTCAGCTTCTTCGGTGGGAACAAACTCGTGGAGGGGCGGGTCTAAGAAGCGGATGCAAACGGGGTTGCCTTCCAAGGCTTCGTAGAGCTTTTCAAAGTCGCCCTGTTGATAGGGGAGGATTTTCTCCAAAGCGGCCTCGCGGGCTTCCACGGTGTCCGAACAAATCATTTCGCGGAAAGCTGCAATACGGTCGGCTTCAAAGAACATATGCTCGGTACGGCACAGACCGATACCTTCGGCACCCAATTCACGTGCTTTTTTTGCATCGGCAGGGGTGTCGGCATTGGTGCGAACTTTCAAGGTGCGGAATTTGTCGGCCCAATCCATAATGGTCTTGAACTCGCCGACGATCTCAGCATCTACAGTGGGAATGATGCCGTCGTAGATGTTACCGGTTGAACCGTCAATGGAAATATAATCGCCTTCGTTATAGGTTTTGCCGGCCAATGTGAATTTCTTGTTGGCTTCATCCATAATGATTTCGCCGCAACCCGATACACAGCAAGTACCCATACCACGGGCAACAACGGCTGCGTGAGAGGTCATACCGCCGCGAACGGTCAAGATACCTTGGGAAGCCTTCATACCGGTAATATCTTCGGGAGAGGTTTCCAAACGAACGAGAACTACCTTTTCGCCGCGGTTGTTCCAAGATTCGGCATCCTCAGCAGTGAAAACAACTTTACCGCAAGCGGCACCGGGGGAGGCACCCAAACCTTTGCCGACCGGAACAGCTTGTTTCAAAGCGGCCGCATCAAATTGCGGGTGAAGCAGGGTATCGAGGTTGCGGGGGTCAATCATAGCAACGGCTTTCTTCTCGTCGATCATACCTTCGGCTACTAAATCGCAAGCAATTTTGAGGGCAGCTTTGGCGGTTCTTTTACCGTTACGGGTTTGAAGCATATAGAGTTTACCGTCTTCTACGGTGAATTCCATATCCTGCATATCTCTGTAATGGTCTTCCAAAATGGCGCAAACTTTATTGAATTCTTCAAAAGCAGCGGGGAATTTTTCCGCCATTTCAGCAATCGGCATAGGAGTACGAACGCCGGCAACAACGTCCTCACCTTGGGCATTGGTTAAGAACTCACCCATTAAGCCGGGCTCGCCGGTAGCAGGGTCACGGGTAAAGGCAACGCCGGTACCGCAGTTGTCACCCATATTACCAAAGGCCATCATTTGCACGTTAACAGCGGTACCCCAAGAATAAGGAATATCGTTGTCGCGACGGTAAACGTTGGCACGCGGGTTATCCCAAGAACGGAATACAGCTTCGATAGCGCCCATAAGTTGTTCTTTGGGGTCGGTGGGGAAGTCTTTGCCGATTTTGGCCTTGTATTCGGCTTTGAATTGTTGGGCCAAAACCTTCAAATCGTCGGCGGTCAGGTCAACGTCCTGCGTTACACCTTTTTCTTCCTTCATTTTATCAATCAGTTCTTCAAAGTACTTTTTGCCGACTTCCATAACAACATCGGAGTACATTTGAATGAAACGGCGATAGCAGTCATAAGCCCAACGCGCATTGCCGGATTTGGCGGCCATAGTTTCTACAACTTCTTCGTTGAGGCCGAGGTTTAAAATGGTGTCCATCATACCGGGCATAGAAGCACGGGCACCGGAACGAACCGAAACGAGCAGGGGATTTTCTTTATCGCCGAATTTCTTGCCGGTAATTTCTTCCATTTTGTCGATGTATTCCATAATTTCGGCTTGGATATCATCGTTGATTTTGCGCCCATCTTCATAATATTGGGTGCAAGCTTCGGTGGTTACGGTGAAACCTTGCGGAACGGGAAGGCCGATTTTGGTCATCTCAGCCAAGTTGGCGCCTTTGCCACCCAGCAGTTCACGCATAGAAGCGTCGCCTTCTTTGAACAGATAAACAAATTTTTTGCTCATTAGAAAATAACCTCCTAATAATTTTACGTCCATTTACTTATGCTAAATTTACGTCAGCAATCTATTATATCACTTTTTTTAAAAAATGAAAAGGTTTTTTGTTAATTTTTTTATTTTTATCGCTTTTGACAGATAAAAATACAAACAAAACCTCTCCTTTGTGGAAAACAATAGATACTTTTGCGCATTTTTTGAAATCAGTCTTTTTTGGTGAGTTTTTTTAGGGCTGTCGTCACCCGAAGAACGGCGGGTGAGAGAAGTAAATTCAAGGACAACTCAATAACAAAATTTATGCCCACTAAGCCCACCAATATGTAAGTGACGATGTCACTGCCACCGGCCCAATTCGCCAAAATATCGCGGAAGAATAATACCATACCGGTAATAAACAAGCCGGTGTTAATAAGCGGTGTGATGATAGCAGCTGCCAAGATGGCTAAATAAATGCTTTTTTTCTTTAAAAGAGAGGCAACTAAGCCTGCTAACAAGCCGGCTGCGCCGCCTTTTATCAGGCAGATAAGGGTGGTAAGGATGGGGTTGGCTTGAAATAAAATAAATCCACCCGCATCGAGTCCGGCTATGCTGGCAACCGTTACAATAACTCCGAATACCAGACCCAAAAAGGTGCTTTGTTTCGGCCCGTACAACACGGCAGCCAGTACGATGGGAATAAGAACTAACGAAAGGTTAAAATTCCCGATTTTGATGGCGTAACTCAATAGTTGCAGAACCACTACTATGGCCGTAAAAAGGCCAAGTACAGCGACGCTCATCGATTTTTGTTTGTTTTTCATAAATCATTCCTCCTGATGCTGTTCCGACAAAACGGATACAACTCGTTGAAAATTTATATCACCGTAAAAACGGAAATATACGAATGAGAGATTTTTATCAAACGTTTTTATAATAAATTTGAATGAGTCCGTTAATCAATAGATTATCGTCTAAAATCATTTCTTTTTGACAGTGGGGAACAATTTGTTCGGCGCGGCCGCCGGTGGCGACCACGGTGCAGGATTCTCCCAGTTCGGCTTCCATACGTGCAATGAGCCCGTCTAACATAGCGGCGGTGCCATAGATGAGCCCCGATTGCATACAGGCTACGGTGTTTTTGCCGATGGTTTTTGGGGGGGCTTTGAGGGAAATCGAGGGTAATAGGGTGGTGTTGCTGGTTAAGGCGTCTAAGGTTAGGCCTACGCCGGCTGCAATGACGCCACCGACAAAGGCACCCTCTTTATCCAATACGCTGAGGGTAGTGGCGGTACCCATATCAATAATGATGCATGGCATCGAATATTTTCCCAAGGCACCGGCGGCTCCGGCTGCTAAATCTGCACCAAGTTGGCCGGGGTTGTCGATTTTAATGTGTACACCGGTTTTTATACCGGGTCCGACCTCAATGGGAATAAGACCGGTGAGTTTTTTTACGGCACGTGCAATGGCACTGCCAACGGCAGGCACCACCGAACTAATAATACACCCCTCGGTGTCGGTAACAGAATAACCACAAAGGCGAACCATATCATACAGTTCCACCGCGTACTGGTCGGCCGTGCGACGGGAATCGGTCGAAAGGCGTGAGATGAATTGAATATCTCCGTTTGCATAACCGCCGAGGGTAATGTTGGTGTTTCCGATATCAATGGCTAGTATCATAAACGCGTACCCCCTTTTGCTTTAAGACTTTAATATTTTTATATTTTACCACATTATCTTTTTCTTTGCAAGGGGAAGAAAAAGAAAAAGCCGCCCCCTGTTGTAGATAAATCAATGATTGGTAACACTTTTCTCAAAAAAATAAGATGAAGTTTAATTTGAAGCGAATTTGTTATGTTGCGAGGAGCCGTAGGCGACGAACAACATAACAAATTCGGCGCTCATTACATTACCACATTACC
>JAZNIW010000046.1:0-6900 GCA_045577695.1 Acutalibacteraceae bacterium | reverse complement strand
GAAATTATCTTATAGCATCAGGATCATAAACAAGATTTTTTGTTTGCAAGGTAAAAAGGACACGCACAAGTTTCTTTGCAGTATGTGAAAGAGCAACACGGTGTGTTTTGCCTTGGGCACGTTTCTTTGCGTAATATTCTGCAAATATAGGCTCGTAATTCACAACAGTACGAGCACAATTCATAAGAGCATATCGCAAATAGGACGAACCATGTTTGACCATTTTGCCGTTAGATTCGGCGGTGCCGGATTGAAAATATCCAGGTTCCATGCCTGCAAACGAAAGAAGTTGCGCAGAAGTTTCGTATTTGGAAAAGTCGCCGAATTCAGCAAGAATAACTGCAGCAGAAAGGGCACCGATGCCGGGAATAGTTAACATAGGCGGATTTATCTCTAAGACACATTCCTCGATGAGCGTTTCAGTTTCACCTACTTTAGAATCTAACTGACTGAAAATATCTATGACCATAGCCATTTCATTCAGCAAGAAATCATCGGGATGACCTACAGTGTTCCGAGCAAGGTGTTTCAGGGTTGTGAAATCGGCAAGAGAAAATCTTCCACGAGACAATTTTCTAAGCGTTTCATAAGATTTAGAATTCATATTCGCAATCTTTTCGGGTGATGAATAATTTGAGAGGATATGTAACGCTGTGGTAGAGAATCTACCCTTAAAAAACGGTTTGAATTCAGGGAAAACCTTGTCTAAGATATTTGTTAGCTCTACAAGTTGTCGGCTTCGTTGCCGAACAAGGCTATCTCGAAATCTTGTTAGTGACTTTAGTTTCTCTGTGTGGTAAAATGATGGTGGATAGGGCTTGTACTCTACCGTCATCAGATAACGGGCAATCATCTCGCAGTCAATCGAATCGGTTTTGGTTTTTCTAAGAGATTTACTCTTAATGAAGCGATTGATTAACAGCGGATTAAACTCCATGAACGTGGTGCTACATGATTCAAGAAAGAGTTTAAGGTTTGTACCGTAATGACCGGTAGATTCAAGCCCTATTCTTGTTTCTGTGCCAAGAGAGTCTAATAATGCTTTGAACTGCAAAAAGCCCTCGTGGTCATTTGCAAATGACCACGAGGGCGTGACAACATCACCAACGTCGTCAATTACAGCACAATCGTGTTTGAATTTAGAAATGTCGATTCCAATGTAATACATGGTTTCCTCCTTTACTTTTCTGCACTGCTGTTTTCCACAGACGGCTTGTCCTTGTATTCACGCAAATAAAAACGTCGAAGCGTTAATTAACTGATTACCATTTCAGACAAACCACTGTGGTTTGAGTCACCTCTAACCAGTCTAAGCCGTAATGATATAGATACAAATCCACAGTGCTTGTCTTAATTATATCGCAGGTAGCTACTCCTGCAAATATAACCAATAATTTTAAGAAAGGAGACATAATTAAACCACCCCTTTCGAGATGGTTTAATTATACGTGTTTGGTATGAATGTACAACAAGTGTTAGAGGCGGTGCAAGCCATAGCCCCTCTTTCGCTTGCGATGGGATATGACAATGTTGGCCTTTTGGTCGGGGACCATATGGCCAAGGTCACCAAGGTTGTGGTCGCGCTCGACGCAACTCCCGCCGTTGTCACACGGGCGATAACGCTGGGCGCCGAACTCATTATTACCCACCACCCCGTAATTTTTGACCCCCTAAAACGAGTGACCGCAGAGGAACAACCCGTCGTTTTTCGCTGCATTCAGCAAGGCATTGCTGTGATTTCGGCCCACACCAATTTGGACAGTGCCGAAGAGGGGGTCAACCATTGCTTGGCGAAGGCGCTGGGACTGACCGATTTGCAATCCATCGTTGATGAGGATGGCTTTTGCTTTCAAAAAGGAAGGTTGGCACACCCCCAATCGGCTGAGGCGCTGGCGAAAGAAATCAAAGAAAGGCTCGGCGGTGTCGTGCGTTATACCAACGGCGGTAAGCCCATTCAAACGGTGGCCGTTTGCGGCGGTTCGGGCGGTGGTCTGTTGCCCCTTGCCATAAAAGAGGCTGACGCTTTGGTTACGGCCGATGTTAAACATAAAACTATGATTATGGCCGACCGAATGGGATTTTCTTTGTTTGATGCGGGCCATTTCCACACCGAAGACACTGTCATTGAACCGTTTTGCGAGCGTTTGCAACAAGCGTTGCCTGCTCTTTCCTTCCTCTCGTTTCATGGAGCAGAGATTCAAACGATATAACGAGTTAAACACCGGCAAAACATAGAAATTTGCTTCGCCCTTTTCATTCGATGGACGGCGAAGCACCATCCCACTTAAGCCCAACCCTTTTCCTTTAAAAAAAGGATGACAAAATCGAAAAACTGTGGTATAATAAACAAGTTATAAAGGTAAAGACCAACAATCGGCACTGCCTGTTCGTGCAATACCGAGGTTGGATTCCATTACCATAGCCAAAGTAAAATCGGATTCAAGTTTGAATACTTTGGCTAAGCGATATGATGAAAACGAGAAAGTGTGATAAAATATGACCACCGAAGTGTTAGCCAAAATTTTGGAACCGTTGCAGGGAATCATTTCTTCCAACGGATTTGAAAGCAACGAAACGGGTGACCAATTTCAAAACAACCGCTTTGCTTTTCGTGTTTCGCACGATGAGGCAAATAAGATGTTGCAATTTGAAGTCGCCGAAGTTGCCGAATCAGGTGAAGTAGGAGAATTCAAAAGTGCCTCCTCTTGGCTGTTTGAAGAACCCGAAAACCTGCGGGATGCCGAATCGGCCGGATTAGACTTTTTGGATTCTTTAAAAACCTATATGGGCATTCGCAATCTGCGAACCAACCGTAACGGGGAAGTTGCATTGCCGCGTAAAGAAAGCGGCGCCACTCCGAATGTCGAAGCATTGGCGGTAAAAACCTTGGCAGTTTTCCCCGCCTTGAAAGAAACCTATAAAGAACACGTTTCGTATTACGGAAGTTTTTTAGCCATTGAGTTTTTTAAAACTACCTTGGCCAAAAAACTCGGCGAGTTGTTAGATGAAAAGAACAAAAAATCCTTAAAAAAGGTGTTTGCTATGCTGGGCGATATGTATGAAGAAGGTGATCGTCAGGTGCAAAACATCATCGTTGGTGTGGTTCTTTGCGGCGCTGTACGGGGTTACCCCACGCGGGAAGCGACCGCCTTGGAATATTTGGACGATTATAATTTTTTAAAAACGGCTTTTGTGAATATTATGGCACGAGCCAAAACCGATAAACGCTTTGCCGAAATGCTTGGGGAATAAACGAGGCAATGCAAAAAAGCCGAATTCCTAACGCATAATTCAGTAAAAAGAAACAACATTCGAAAAAAATTAAAAAAAATATTGACAGAAAGTGGTCCGGTAAGGTATAATCATAAATTGATAGGCCATTCAGTTGATAAGCCTTATTTGGAATGAGCGGTTTCGCTACATCACCGCTTGGTTAAGAAAGTAAAGGAGGTTCCACGGATGAAAAGAACGTATCAACCTAAAAAGTTGCATCGCAAAAAAGAGCATGGCTTTATGAAAAGAATGTCGGATAGAAACGGCCGCAAGGTTCTTGCCCGCCGCAGAGCTAAAGGCAGAAAGCAACTCTCCTATTAATTTACATTCTTGTCTTACAAAACCAAAGGCCACTTGTCTGAAGTGGCCTTTCTGTTTCGTCGCTCCCTTTTTTTGAAAGCAGACTATTGACGAGAAGCGGAAGGATTTTTGTGAAAGTATACGAAACCCTAAAACTTAACAAGGACTTTCGGCGACTTTATTATCGCGGAAAAAGTTTGGTTTTCCCCTCGGTAGTGGTTTATTATCAAAAGAACCGTAGGGGATATTGTCGCATTGGTATTACAGCCGGCAAAAAAATCGGTTCGGCTGTCGCGCGCAACCGTGCCAAACGAGTGATTATTGCCGCCTTCCGTGAACTCTTGCCGCAGATATCCGGCGGGTACGATTTTGTTTTTGTGGCTCGTGTGCGTACCGCCAATGTCAAAAGCACCAATGTGCTGAATTTCTTGAAAAAAGGTTTTACACAAGAAGGGATTTTAAAAGCCAATGAAAAAAATTCTCCTTCGTATGATTGAGTTTTACCAAACGCATATTTCCCCCGCCTACTCGGGATGTTGTCGATTTATCCCTACCTGTTCGGCCTATGCGAAAGAGGCCGTGGAAGTGCATGGTGCGTGGAAGGGTGGCTGGCTTACCGTGCGACGATTGCTTCGTTGCCATCCCTTGTGCAAAGGCGGTTATGACCCTGTGCCCCCCAAAAAAGAAATAATTTAGGAATGTATGCGCGCCGATGGTTCGATTGGCGCCTTAACGGAGATGAAAAAGTATGTTTGATTTTCTCTTGAAACCCCTTGGTTGGATTTTAGAGCAATTGGCACTATTGTGCGGCGGTAACTTTGCCGCTTCCGTTTTTCTGTTCACCTTGGTGATCAATCTGTTGCTGATTCCACTAAACATTAAAACCCAAAAAGCCTCGGTGGGACAAATGCGGATTCGTCCCAAAATGGAAGCGCTGAAAAAGAAATATGGCAACGACCAACAACGTTACAGCGCCGAATTGCAAAAACTGTATCAAAAAGAAAACGTTTCGATGTCGGGTGGTTGCCTACCGATGTTCATTCGTTTCCCTATTATGATTGGTATTTATCAGGTAGTATTAAGTCCCTTGAAATATATTGTAGGCATTTCGCCCGAAGTTATCGAAAAAGCTTCGGCTGCCCTGAAAGAGATCGGGGTCAATGTTACCAATCAGTACCAAACGCAGGTAAGCATTATCGAAAACATTCAAAATGGAAAACTTATTGGTTTTGAGGATATTGCTGCTAAGTTAGAACAATTTGATTTTCACTTCTTGGGCATCAACCTAACCTCGACTCCCCGTTTTGATATTGACATCGTCAACAAATTTGAACTCAACTGGCTCATCCCAATTTTGGCTTTTGCCGCCGCTATGCTTTCCAGTTTGATTTCGCTGAAAATGCAGAAGAAAACCAATCCCGGTGCGCCCAATATGGCCGGTATGATGCTGACAATGCCGATTATTTCACTTATTATCGGTTTTACCGTCACCTCTGCCGCCGGTTTCTACTGGGCTTGCTCCTCCTTGATTTCGGGGCTTATTCAACCGGTGATTCAAACCCTTTACGGGCCCAATAAAATGATTGCGGCCGAGCAAACCAAAGAACTCTACAAGCGCTTTAAAGAAGAATTAGCCATAAAAAGCAAGGTCGAAGGCACCCAGTCGGAATAAAAGCGAGGATTCGCTGTAAATATTGGAGGAAAAAACATTGATGAAGGAAGCAATCGGCATAGCCGATACCGTGGAAGAGGCCAAGGAAAAAGCAATGGCCGAACTGAATGTATCGTTTGATGATGATTTTCAGTTCGAAATTATTTCTCTTCCCAAGAAGAAAACACTCGGTTTATTCGGCGGCAGCAGTGCCCAAGTAAAGGTGATGGTAGAAGTACCCGACCTGACTCCCCAAAAACCCAAAAAGGTGAAAAAACCGGCAAAAACCGAACCTCGCAAGGCCGAGAAAAAGGTTTCGTCCGAAGCGCCGGCCAAGGCCCCATCCAATGAGGTTCCGGCCGGTGAAGTCCCTGCCGATTCGCCCGCCGGCAAAGGGGTGGCGTATCTGCGCACCATTTTGGAAAAACTCGGTTGTGAGAACATTCAAATCACCGTTGGCGAAATCGAAGGTGGCTCACAAATCACCTTAACCGGTGAGGGGCTTGGTGTTGTTATCGGTCACCGTGGGGAAACCTTAGACGCATTGCAATATTTAGTATCTTTGGCGGCCAATGCCGGCATCAGCGGTTACTATCGTATTGTCTTGAATACCGGTGATTTCCGTCAAAAACGCGAGCAAACTTTAATTGCATTGGCCAAAAGAATGTCCGAGCAATCCATTCGCAGTGGCAAATGCCGCACTTTGGAACCGATGAATCCGTATGAGCGCCGCATTATTCACACCACCGTACAAGGCATTGAGGGAGTTACCTCCACCTCATTTGGTGAAGGGAATGCTCGTCGTGTTGTCATCGCCCCCGAAGGAAAGGAGCCCCGTCCACGCAACGATTATCGCTCTGGACGCGGCGGACGTGGTGGTTATAGTCGCGATGGTGGTCGTGGTCGAGGTCCGCGCAAAGAGGCTTATAAACCGCAAGTTGATCCCAATCGCACACCGGTAAAAGATGCGGATGCGCTACCGCTTTATGGTCGCATCGATAAGTAAAATTCTCCTTTTGCACCCTTTTGAAAAAAAGGTTGACAAAGCGCAAAAGATTATGTATAATAATTCTTGCGGCGGTTTTTTGTTAACCGCCGCAAGCAATCATTTGGGCCATTAGCTCAGTTGGTTAGAGCAACCGGCTCATAACCGGTCGGTCCGGGGTTCGAGTCCCTGATGGCCCACCATCCGATAGGATCGGCATTCAATTTAAAGCAAACCCTCTTGCAAGCGGTGAAAATTTTGACTGTTTGTTTGATTGGTTCATTTCCAAACAAAAGCGAATATATAGGGGTATAGCTCAGTTGGTAGAGCAGTGGTCTCCAAAACCACGTGCCGGGTGAGGTTGCGACCGCCGCCGGTGGCGGAAAAAGGGAGCAAAACGAAGCGCAGCGGTCGAAAAAATGGCGTTTCGAGCCAAATTTTTTCGGGCACCGCAAGGGGGGCATAACCCGAGGGAATTTTTTACAAACGGAAAAAATGAATATATATAGGGGTATAGCTCAGTTGGTAGAGCAGTGGTCTCCAAAACCACGTGCCGGGTGAGGTTGCGACCCCCGCCGGTGGCGGAAAAAGGGAGCAAAACGAAGCGCAGCGGTCGAAAAAATGGCGTTTCGAGCCAAATTTTTTCGGGCACCGCAAGGGGGGCATAACCCGAGGGAATTTTTTACAAACG
>JAZNIW010000045.1:0-21565 GCA_045577695.1 Acutalibacteraceae bacterium | reverse complement strand
TGATAGGCTGCGTGTGTAAGCATAGCGATATGTTTAGCTAGGCAGTACTAATAGACCGAGGGCTTAACCTAAATTTATGGTTTTTACCTTTCTTTCCTCTTCTTTCCCCTTTCTTCTTTATTCAGTTTTTAGGGTACGATTAAAAAATTTTTATTTTGATATTGTAAACCAATAAAAATTGGTGTATAATATAATTAGTTGGTGCCATTGGCGGTGAGGGTCCACCTGTTCCCATTCCGAACACAGAAGTTAAGCTCACCAGTGCCGAAAATACTTGGCTGGAAGCGGCCCGGGAAAATAGGGCGGTGCCAACATAAGATTTGTGGTTATGTGCAATTTATATAATTGCACGTACCACACTTCAAAATTTTATATTCCTCCTTAGCTCAGTCGGTAGAGCGCGCGGCTGTTAACCGCGTTGTCGTTGGTTCGAGTCCAACAGGGGGAGCCAAAAAATAAAGGAACTGTCAAAACAGTTCCTTTATTTTTTGTGTTTGTGTCCGCAGGACACAACATCGTTTGCGAGTTTACTCGCAACATCATTTTTCGCTTGGCGAAAACATCATTACGCTTTAGCGGACACAAAACGATGTTATGGGTACAGCCATAAATGATGTGATGCTTTACATCAACGATGTTACACCTTGCGGTGTAAACGTTGTTGCGACTTTGTCGCAAATACACGCTACGCGTGAGATGTTGCACTTCGTACAAATATATGGTATAATTTGTATTATAAAAGAGGTGATAGCAATGAAAGAGGATAAACTTTCAGATTTATCTATGCAATTATCAGTCGATGTCTTGAAACTCACAAAAGAACTAAGGGCAAAACACGAAACCGTTATTTCAAATCAAATTGGCAGAAGTGCTACAAGTGTTTGTGCCAATATTGCAGAAAGTAAATACGGTCATAGCCGTGCTGATTTCATTGCTAAATTGGAAATCGCCTTAAAAGAAGCAAATGAAACCGGCAAATGGCTTGAAATGCTTTTGAAAACTGATTATATTGACGAAGCAACATACAAATCTATTGATAAAACTTGTTCGACTATTCGTATCTTGTTAATTGCTTCGATTAAGACTGCAAAAAGCAAGTTGAATAAATAATTGAAAATGGTGTAAATGAATGAATTTATACGAAAATATGCAGTTGCGGTTGCCTGAGTTTGTTATAGAACGAATTACAACTGATAATTTTGAAAAATATGAAGAAATTTTCTATTGCAATAAAGAATATTTTTTATTGACAGACGGACAAGCAGCAACTAAAGAAGCTATCATTGAAACAATTGAATATTGTCCAAATGATTTTCCAAAAGAAAATGTATATAACATAGGGGTTTCGTATAACGGAAAACCTGTTTGTTCTCTATTTGCATTATATTGTTATCCAGATAAGCAGACATTTTATATAGGACTTTTTCTAATGAATGAAGAGTTTAAGAGACAAGGAATAGGCACAAAGGTAATTAAAGCCCTATTTGATTCTTTTTCTAATACTGTTATCAAAAAGTTTTGTTTGTCGGTACAAGACAACAATATTTCCGGTTGTAGGTTTTGGAATAATTTAGGGTTTGAAGTTGTTAATCAAAATATTTGCGAAGGTTTTGTAAATTTATCTATGCAGTACAATTATAAATCTTCATCAAATTAAGAAAATCCTCTGTTTTCAGGCACATTTTATTCGTGTCATTAAGTTCAAAACTCCCAAAAAACTCTCGTTCTTCGGAACGAGAGTTTTTTTATCCAAGCCGACAGGCTTGGTATATCATCACGACGCAGTCGTGTATATCATCAACACGGCAAAGCCGTGTTGTATCTCATCGCACCTTTAGGTGTGTATCAAAAAACTGTCGGCTTGATGATATACAAAACTTCGTTTTGATGATATGCAATTCCTTGCGGAATTGATGATATACAATGCTCCGCATTGATTTATTGGTGCTTATTAATGCTGAAATCTTTCTTTTACTTCACTGGTTTATTATAACTTTCGATACTCTACCACATACCATTTTTTAAATGGGATATAATCCGTCTTTGAAAAACCTCTTTCGGTGACAAGATAATCCAGTTGTTCAAAATCGGCATATAGGCGTACTTGACGTATAAGTTCAAGTGTTTCACTCTTACCAATGTCATATTTTTCAAAGATGGTATGATGACGTAACCATGCGTTGTGGCGAGACACTAAAATAAGCTTTCCGCCTGCTTTAAGAACACGGGATGCTTCGTCAAGAATCGTGCCTATTTCTCGGCATTCATCCAATCCGAAATGCGAGCAAACCACATCAAAGGTGTCGTTTGCAAATGGCAGATGCCAAAGTGAAGTACACATACCAAGTGCGTTCTTACGGTAGAAGCGACCGATGGCATCGGCATTTTTAGCACAAACAAAGTCAATATCCACACCGACATAGTACATCTGACTCGTCAATGAGCGAATAACGGCATTTGTACCGACACCGGCACCAACGGTCATTTCCATAATATGATAAGGTTTATTTGTAACAGCACTTATCTTCCCTGAGTAATACGGTAAATGTTGCGATGCCCATCCCAAGCGAGCTTTTTCGGCAATAGCGACACGTTCCGCACCGTTTTCATCTGAAGCAAAATGATATGATTGTAACAGATCTCTGTTAGTAAGTTCGTTGATTTGTTTGTGACGACCGTTGACCCAATGTGGTTTGCCTAGAAGTGTATATCGTTTAAACCGCTTAACAAAGTCTTTTTTTGTTGGAATCGTGCGACAATAAAATGTGTCCATTTCTTGATTCCATTGTTGATACTCCAAAGGATTTTCACAATCATATTTCTGTTCGAGATTACTAATAAACTGTGCAAACATCTCATAATCTTCCCAATACAAAATATCGTTCAGCTCGTTGCCGACCATTGATCATACCTCCAACGTGATACTTTTTCTACAAGTATATCAAACACGCTTTGAAAGAACAAGTCTTGTTCTTTTTAGCGAGATATGATATAATAGATATAGAAAAAATGAGTATACAGAGAAGAAACATATTGTTTTCAGGCAAATATAATTCGTTTCATTAAGTTCAAAACACCCAAAACTCTTGTTCTTTTTGAACAAGAGTTTTTTAGTTATATTCGCCTTCGGCGAGTGATATTGCTTCGCAGTTATATTTGGACTAAAGTCCAAGTGATATTCGCTTCGCGAGTTTTGGAGGCGAATATAATATCACTTTTGCGACAGCAAAAATATCACTATGCCGTAAGGCATAATATCACTCTGTGCAAAGCACAGAATATCACTAAAATCTTGCATCTCCACTGTTTTTATGCTATAATACACCTAAAGGTCGGTGATAATTATGAAAAAAGTCAATGTTTTATGGTTGATAGCTTCAATTTGTTGGTTTTTTTGGACACTTATAAATGTTTTTGAGTTATTAACGGATGTTCCTTTTATAATAAGCGTTTGTGGTACAATTTTTATATTTGCTGCTGTTGTGGTACATCTAGTGATTTTAATTAAAAGCATAAAAGATAAGAAAAAATAGCAATATAAAGTTGAAATAAAAAAATCAGGTTTTCAGACCGGTTCCATTTTGAATGTCGGTCCCAGAAAAAAGGACTTCACTTTCGTGAAGTCCTTTTTTCAATGATATCCGTTCCTTACGGAACGGGTGATATACCTTTGGTATGATATCCACCTGCGGTGGATGATATATGCTTCGCATATGAAGGAACGGATATTATATCATATTTGCAAGGCAAATATATCATACAGCTTGCCGTATATCATATCGCACAGCGATATATCATTTCATATTGCCCTTCTGCCGCTTTTGTGCTATGGTTGTGGCACAATAGGGACAAAAAATTATTATTAATGAACCTTTTGGTGTGTTTTTACGACTATATAAGTGAAACCGGTTTTAAAGAACTTTTTAGGAGGTGAGGTGATGTCTAATTTTGAAGATTTGCTTTTCTGTAATCAATTGTCTATTGAAAGATTTGTGAAATTTAGGATTCCAAATGTTTCAGATGCGGAAGATATTCTGCAAGAGGTGTTTTTAACTGCATTTAAGAACTTTGGTCAACTTAAAACAGAAACATCTTTCAAAGCGTGGATAATAGGTATTGCACGACATAAATGTAATGATTATTTTAGGGGAAAATCCAAAGATTTAGAAATACCTATAGAAGAATTAAATGAATTCGGGCTTTCTCAAACACGATTTGGATATGTTGAGAATAATACAGTCAGCGATGTATTGGAGGCACTTGGTGATAAAGATAAACAAATTCTTTATCTATCATATTGGAAAGAGTTGCCTCAAACTGAAATTGCCGCAAGGTTGGGCATTCCTATTGGAACTGTGAAAAGTCGCTTATATAATGCTAAACAAAATTTCAAAAGGATATATCCAACAAACACTTATATTAGAAAGGTTGATGATGTTATGAATAAACTACCAGATAGATTACCTGATTATAAAATTACACTGTTATCTAAAACACCCTTTACTGTAAAATGTGAGGAACTTCAAGGTTTGAGTATTATACCAAAACTCGGAGAAAAAACAACTTGGGGATTGTATGATTTTGAAACTAAAAAATGTGATGAGTATTCTGATGTTAGCGTAATAGGCAAAGCGGAAGTTCACGGTATTGAAGGGGTTGAAATAACGAGCATTCAGCACGATATAAAAAACAATCGTGTAAATGAAAGAGCATTTGTTGCTCAATTAACAGATACACATTGTAGATATTTATCAGAAACTCATCAAGAAAACGATGCGAAAAAAACCATTACATTTCTTGATGGTGAGGTTTTTATGAATAACTGGGGTTTTGGTGAAGATAATTGCGGAAACGAAACTGAATTAAAATCCAAAGGTATCATAAACCGCATTGGAAATAGCATTACCAAAACAGGCGATACTGAAGTAATAGACATTGTAGGGCGTTTCAAAGTTGAAATAGGTAAAAAGAGTTTTGATACAGTATGTGTAATGGAGTTGGGACATTTTAACAATGCGATTGCAATAGAACAATATGTTGATGAAAACGGACGAACAATTCTTTGGCGTAGATTCAACCGTGATGATTGGGCAATAAAGCGTTATAAAAAGAAATGGAGCGAACAACTCCCCAACAACGAACAACTTATTATTAACGGAGAAACTTATGTTCATTGGTATGACTGTATAACGGACTATATATTTTAATTTCAAAAAATATAGTAACGTACAGGGCAAGGCAGGAATAGCCGTCATACTTTTGGAAAAATCACAGCTTAGAAACAAAGTTTTCAACTGTCTTTTCTTTGGTATGATTTTCAATATGTCGGTATGATTTTTGTCATACCATTAAAAATAGAGTTATCTCGTATTTTCGGGATAACTCTATTATCATATATAACTTGAAAATATCAGCAAAAAATGTTATATTAAATACAAGAAAATGCTTGTTGTTATGCGAAGTTTTTAACTTGTGGAAATGACTGCCACAAGTTGAAAACAAGAGCCTCCCTTGCCTAAAGGGAGGTGGATTTGCCAAAGCGCCCCTTGCCTAAAGGGGAGAGGGCCGCGCATAGCGTGGCGAGGGGATAAAAAGACGGAGGGATATAATACGGAACGAAAAAACAATCCTAAACTAACGGACAACGCAAAAACACTACGAAAAAATATGACCAAAGAAGAACGACATTTGTGGTACGATTTCTTGCGTACATATCCAATAAGATTTTTGCGGCAAAAAGTTATAGATAATTATATTGTTGATTTTTATTGCCACGAAGCACGGCTTATAATTGAGCTTGACGGTTCACAACATTATGAGGAAAAAGGATTGCTAAAAGACAAAATCCGAACAGCGAAAATAGAAAACAGAAACTTAACAGTAATTCGTATACCAAACAATGAGGTTAATAAAAATTTTAGAGGTGTATGCGAATATATTGATTTGTTTGTTAAGGAATCCCTCCACTGCTAAGAATCCCTCAGTCAAAACCTACGGTTTTGCCAGCTCCCTTTAGGCAAGGGAGCCTTTGCGGTCCCCCCTCCCTTTAGGGCAAGGGAGGTGAATTTGTTCCTTATTTGACACAAGCATATAATACACCTAAGGCGGTGGTGATAATGAAGTTTAAGGCTAAATTGAATTTGAAGTTTTATATTGTTTCTATCCTTTTACTGGGTATTGTTGCATTGGGGTGGTATGGTGTATGTTTTTTAAATGCAAATGAAATATTAATCGAAGATAATACACCAATGGATAGTCAAACCAAAATGTTGTTTACTATTGCAATTGGTGCAGTTGTACTATCGTGGACATTTTCATTTTTTACATTGATAAGACAAGTGCTATTTGGTTATGCTTTTGTGATAGATGAGAATGGAATTCATAATACTTCAACTGCAATCAATGTGTTAGCTTTTATTTTTGTTGTACCTATAAGGACAATACCTTTTTCTGCAATCGAAAGATTCTCAGAAGATAATGGGGTTTTGACTTTGGAAATTGATAAGGCAAAAATAGATTTGATTCCTATTCTTCGGATTTTTGCGAGAAAAAGATATCATTTGTTTTCTGGATTTACAGTAGAGAAACAAGATATTATTAAAGTTGAGCTTGAAAAGTATATTAAATAAGTTGGAGTTAAAGAAAATCCTCGGTTTTTGCCCAGTTCTTTTTTGGACACAAGAGACACAAAAAACTCTTGTTCTTTAGAGTCGCACTCTAAAGGACAGTTCTTTTGCAGGATAAGGCATAGCCCACACGGGCTATGCCTTATTCCTTTATTTAAGCGGATTTCAGCGGCTTATCACGCATTTCTTCCATTGCCGAAATTAGTTCTTCTTCAGCAGGGATATTGATAATTTCGACCGCTGTGAAATAAATATCGATTGGAACATGCTTGTGGCCGTGTTCATCTTTTGTACCATTATGAACATCTATCCGTTTAATCAATGTGTTTACAATCGTGGGTGTTAATTTTTTTAAATCAGTGCACTCACGTATCGCCGTGAGAAAAACATTGAGATTGATTTTCTCTTGTTCGGCTTCTCTGACTTTCTGCTCGTCGTGTTCAACTGCGGAGAGCAATTCTTTTTGCTCTTGTTCATAGTTTGCAGACATACGATAAAAACGATTGTCAGAAATCTTACCGAGCACATTGTCTTCATAAACACGTTCAATTAACATATCAAGTTCTTTAATGAGCTGTTTGGCTTTTTCGATTTTTGTTTTCATTGTTCTTAAAGTCGTTTCTCTGCCAAGTGTGTTTTTCTTTGCAAAAAGATAAAGGAATACCGGCTCATATTCTGCAACATACTTAGCAACTTTTTGAATTGCCTCAAGCACCATTTCTTTAAGCACCACACGGAGTATTATTAAGGGCAGTAGAGATAACGGTACGGAAAACAATCTTGCATTTTATAAGACCGATAAAGGAGGATACACCCTTGTCACCTTTAAGCCGCTTGGTTGACGGCGAAGCATTACCGTTTGAAAGTGTTGCCTTTGAAAAAGGTCTTGCGCTGAATACCTATATCGTAAACAATATCAGCTTATATAGATGACTTTGAAGAAAGTGCCAATCAGAATTATAAATTGCCTGAAAATTATAAGTGGGTACGAAAGGATATCTTTTCAAAATTTCTTTCGCGACTGATTTATGGTCTGGCGGTTACTTTTGGCGGCGCTTACTGCAAATTCTTTTTTCATATGAAGGTTAAAGGCAGAAAGAACTTCAAATTTATGAAAGGCGATTTCTTCATTTACGGAAATCATACCCAACCTGTTGGTGATGTTTTTATCCCTGCTCTTTGCGTGCTGCCAAAAAGAATCTTCACCGTTGTCAGTACGGCGAATTATGGTATTCCTGTGATTGGGAAAATTCTTCCGTATTTGGGTGCGTTGCCAATCGTCGATTCCTTGCACGGCTTTAAGGAATTAAACAAAGCGATTAAAACGCGTCTCAATAAGAATCACCCTATCGTTATCTATCCCGAAGCGCATGTGTGGGAATACTATACCGGTATACGTCCTTTTGCGGATTCTTCGTTTAAGTTTCCGGTGAAGATGAATAAACCAGCCTCTGCAATGACTGTGATGTATCGCAAAATCAAAGTATTTAAGCGACCGATTATGGAGGTCTATCTGGATGGCCCTTTTGATGCGGAGGGTGAAACCGTCAAAGATAAAACCGCTGATTTGCATAGCAAAATCTACGAAGCGATGATGAAGCGAAGCAAAAACAGCAATTACAATTACATCGAATACAAGGAAAAGGAAATATCTCCATACAGGAAGTGAGGGATGACTCAAGTTTTTTATTTCTTGATTGCAAATGTTTTCTTTATGGTCTTATCACTAAAACTGAATAATTCCTTTACCTCAACCTCTATATCGGTAGTATTGTCGTTTAGTTCATAGGCGACTTCGACGTCAAGGGTTGCTCCCTTTTTAATTTCTTTTCTCTGATTGTCGGCATTATAATCGGCATTATCCTTTAATACATAAGCCTCATTAAGACCTACGCCATTTTGATAAACTGCATCATCAAAGGTAAGGTAAAATGCTGCCGTTTTATCTACATTATTTGTAAACTTATATTTTACAATAACAACAGATTTATTTTCATAGTCCTTTGCCAATCGGCAGCTATCAATCACTACCGAATAATCGCCGATTTCGGTATTGTCTATATTGCTTGAGCCTTGGTCAGACTCACCGTCTTCTCCACTGCCGAGGGCAAAAATGCCGAATGTTGCAATCAAAACCACTGCCAATAACAAGGTTGATAATTTTTTCATTTTGTTTTCTCCTTTTTTAAATTAAATATAAGGGCAAGCAGGCATGCCAGGAGGTACATAATTACGTCTACGATATCACCCGTGCCGCCAAGCACCTCTACGGCCTGCAATATCTCCCATATTACGCCATAAACAAACACTATCACGGATAGCATTATTGAGGTTTTGATGGTTGGTAAGTAAATTGCATACAAACCGAAACACAGGCTTATTGCCCAAAGAAAATCAGGAAAATAGAATTTCAGAAAATTGCTACCGTATCCGCCTAATATTTCCCATAGCATTTCAACACGAAGAATATTTTTAAAAAGATGAGTAATATAGGTGGTGGGCCGAAATAACACATAAACGAGTGCGCCGACCGAGATAAACAGCACCGATAATAAAATAAATGATATGCGTTTAGACACTTCTTATGTCACCCGTAATGAACCAGTCATAATTATGACTGGTTTCAACATAATTTTACCCGTTTATGCTTAAGATATAGGAATTGGTAGGTGGTTAATTTGTTGATAAGCTATGAGTCATTTTGGGAAACACGGGAAAAAGAAGAGGGTTGCAACATATACACTTATCAACAAGCACAATATTGGCGGTGCTGCCATAGTCCGCGTGAAAAAAGGAGGGGACATAAGCGCTATGAAAATTGATGATTTTGCCCAATACTCAGTTGTGATGCTTTAGACATTATTAAGTATACCGAAGATAAGTAATATTATACAAAATAAAAAATCTGCATATATAAACGGGATGTTCCTAACGGAGGATTTCAAAACCGAATAAGATGAAAAGGACCATCAAAAACAAAGAAGTTGCGATGGTTTTCCTTTAATATTTTCCAATATATCCCAATGAAATGCATTTTTACGGGTGAACTTTTCAATCAAACGAAAAGAAGTTTTGATTACCTATTGACAAAGAATAAAAAAAAAGATATAATTGTTACAAATTTATATTTTTATAAATGCTTGGATGGGGCATACAAGAAAAAAGACCTTTTGTTCAGAGAGTTGCCGTTTGGTGAAAGGCAATCAAAAACTTGTTTTCGAACTCTCCCCGGAGCAGTGGACTGAACGCCCTTTTCGGTTAGTAGGAAAAACGGCCCATTCCCGTTAACGAATGCACGATAATGCAGAATCTTTCTGTAAGTCGGATGAGTGAATAAGCAATTATTAAAAAGAGTGGTACCGCGGTTTCTGCCGTCTCTTACGATTTGTAAGAGGCGGCTTCTTTGTTATCATTCTTTCTCTGGCATATAGAGTGCCATATAAAACAACTCGGCCGACAAAAAGAAAAAGGAGTGATCGCAACGATGAAAAACACAAATAAGTACACCCCGCAGATTTTCAACCCGCCCAGCAGTTCAATGAACTGGGTAAAGAAAGACCATATCGAAAAAGCGCCGATTTGGTGTTCCGTCGATTTGCGGGATGGTAACCAATCTCTGATGATTCCTATGAGTTTGGAAGAAAAGTTGGACTTTTTTAATCTTTTGGTTAAGGTTGGATTTAAAGAGATTGAGGTAGGATTCCCGGCTGCCAGCGAAACCGAATATTTGTTTTTGCGCACATTGATTGAAAAAAATCTCATTCCCGATGATGTGACAGTGCAGGTGTTGACTCAGTCACGCGAGCACATCATTCGCAAAACCTTTGAAAGTTTACGGGGTTGTAAAAATGCCATTGTGCATCTCTACAATTCCACCTCGGTGGCACAACGCGAGCAGGTATTTAAAAAACCAAAGAATGAAATTATTGATATTGCGGTGCAAGGTGCTAAATTGTTTAACGAAATTGCGGACGAATACGGTATGCATTTCCGCTATGAATATTCGCCCGAATCCTTTACCGGGACCGAGCCGGAATTCGCGTTGGAAATTTGCAACGCCGTTTTGGATGTGTGGAAACCCACCGCCGACCGCAAGGCCATTATTAATCTACCGGTGACGGTGGAAATGGCATCGCCGCATATTTACGCCAATCAGGTGGAATATATGTGTGAAAACCTTGCCTACCGCGAAAATGTGGTAGTATCACTTCACCCCCACAACGACCGCGGCTGTGCCGTGGCAGATTCGGAACTCGGTCTTTTGGCCGGTGCCGACCGTATAGAGGGCACGTTGTTTGGTAACGGCGAGCGCACCGGTAATGTGGATATTATTACCCTTGGTATGAATATGTATTCTCACGGGGTTGACCCGCAGTTGGACTTCTCGGATATTCCGAGCATTGCCGAACTCTACGAACGGGTAACCCGTATGAATATCTACGACCGTTCCCCTTACAGCGGAAAACTGGTTTTTGCCGCCTTCTCAGGCTCCCATCAAGATGCTATTGCTAAGGGAATGAAATACCGCGAAGATAACCACTGTGAGCATTGGACCGTTCCTTATCTTCCCATCGACCCGACCGACGTCGGCCGTCGCTACGAAACCGATGTTATTCGTATCAACTCGCAATCGGGCAAGGGGGGCATCGGCTATCTGTTGGAGCATAAATACGGCTACAATCTACCGCCGAAAATGCGCGAAACAGTCAGCTATCTTGTCAAGAGCATTTCGGACCATATGCACGATGAACTTTCTCCTCACCAAGTACACGTTGCCTTTAAAGAAAACTTTGTCAACGTACGAGAGCATATTGATTGCACCAATGTAATTTTCACCCGAGAGGGAACGACCTTCACCGCCACTATGACCATTGTGCACCACGGGGAAGAAAAAATTATCTGTGCCGCGGGTAACGGCCGATTGGATGCGGTCAGCAATGCTTTGAAAAAAGAACTGGGAATGGAATTCGGCGAACTTACCTATACCGAGCACGCTTTGGAGCGTGGTTCTTCGTCCAAGGCGGTGGCCTATGTCAGCATCGTCGGAGCGGACGGTACGGTGCATTGGGGTGCCGGTGTGCATAACGACATTATTTATGCTTCGGTCAATGCGCTTATCAGTGCCATTAACCGCCATATTGAATATTCTAATAAGTAAAGGTGTGAACTACCATGGCTATGACCATGACCCAAAAAATTCTGGCCGCCCACGCCGGTTTAGACCATGTGGAGCCGGGCCAACTGATTCGCGTAAAACTGAATTTGGTATTGGGAAACGATATCACCTCTCCCGTTGCCATCAATGAATTTAAAAAAGCCGGATTTACCGAGGTTTTCGATAAGGATAAAATTGCCCTGGTAATGGATCACTTTGTTCCCAATAAGGATATCAAAGCGGCTGAACAAACCAAGCAATGTCGCACTTTTGCAGGCGAGCAGGGCATTACCCATTATTACGATGTTGGTGATATGGGTATTGAGCATGCCCTACTTCCCGAAAAGGGTTTGGTTGCCCCCGGTGAGGTTATCATAGGGGCCGATTCGCACACCTGCACCTATGGGGCGCTCGGAGCCTTTTCCACCGGTGTTGGCAGTACCGATATGGCGGCCGGTATGGCAACCGGTGAGGCTTGGTTTAAAGTGCCCTCAGCCATTCGGTTCAACCTCACCGGCAAGCTGAGCCGTTATGTTTCCGGTAAAGATGTGATTTTACATATTATCGGGAAAATTGGAGTAGACGGAGCCCTTTATCAATCGATGGAATTCACCGGTGAGGGGATTTCTTCCCTTTCGGTGGATGACCGTCTTTGTATGGCCAATATGGCCATTGAGGCCGGCGCCAAAAACGGCATTTTTGAAGTGGATGAACAAACTTTGGCTTATGTCAAAGAGCGTACCGACCGTGACTTTACGGTGTTTACTGCTGACCCCGATGCCGTTTATGACAAAACCTACGAGATTAATCTTTCGGAGATTGAGCCGACCGTTTCTTGCCCGCATTTACCCGAAAACACCAAACCGATTGGTGAACTCAAAGAGATTAAAATCGATCAAGCAGTCATCGGTTCCTGCACCAATGGTCGTCTTTCGGACTTGGCCGCCGCCGCCGAACTGTTGAAGGGCAAACACATTGCCAAAGGGGTTCGCTGCATTGTCATTCCGGCTACTCAAACCATTTACAAACAAGCCTTAAAACTCGGTTATATTGAAACCTTTATTGATGCCGGTTGTGTGGTTTCCACCCCGACTTGCGGCCCGTGTCTTGGTGGATATATGGGTATTTTGGCCGAGGATGAAGTGGCCATTGCCACCACCAACCGCAATTTTGTCGGACGTATGGGGCATATCACTTCTAAAATTTATCTATCCAGTCCCACCGTGGCGGCCGCGAGTGCTTTAACCGGCACCATCACTGACCCGCGGATGATTCAAGAATAGAAGGAGGGCGCACTGTATGAAAGCCAAGGGAACCGTACATAAGTACGGCAATAATATTGATACCGACGTTATTATTCCGGCCCGTTATTTAAACACGGCCAACCATAAAGAATTGGCCGCCCATTGTATGGAAGATATCGATACCGAATTTGTCCACAAGGTAAAAGCAGGGGATATTATGGTCGGCGGGGCCAATTTTGGTTGTGGCTCCTCACGTGAGCACGCTCCCATCGCCATTAAAGAATCGGGAATATCTTGTGTTATCGCCAAAACCTTCGCTCGTATTTTTTACCGCAATGCCATCAATATCGGCCTACCGATTTTAGAGTGTCCCGAAGCCGGCGATGCCATTGAAAACGGTGATGTAGTGGAGATTGATTTCGACAGCGGTATTATTGAAAACAAAACGAAAGGGCAAACCTATAAGGCGCAACCCTTTCCGGAATTTATTAAGGACATCATCCGTGCAAACGGATTGTTGACCTCCTTGAAAGGAAGTGCCAAGGATGAATAAAACCATTGCTGTTTTAAAAGGAGACGGAATCGGTCCCGAAATCGTCGATGAGGCCTTGCGCGTATTGGATAAGGTAGCCGAAGTTTACGGTCACACCTTTTCCTATACCGAAGTTGATATCGGCGGTTGCTCGATTGATAAACACGGAGTCCCCATTACCGAAGAAGGAATGGCCCGTTGCAAGGAAAGTGATAGCGTGTTGCTCGGTGCCGTTGGTGGTCCAAAGTGGGATAGTTGTCCCCCTGCCATTCGTCCCGAAAAGGCACTGCTGGCAGTAAGAAAAGAATTGGGGCTGTTTGCTAATCTGCGTCCCACTCGACTGTTTTTGCAGTTGGCTTCGGCCTCGCCTTTAAAGCAAGAAATTGTTGGTAATGGAATTGATTTGATGATCGTGCGGGAACTGACCGGTGGCATTTATTTTGGTCAGCGTCAAACTATTGAGCAAAACGGGGGAAAAGTCGCCACCGATTGTATGACTTATAGTGAGCACGAGGTAGAGCGCATTGGCCGTGTAGCTTTTGAGGCGGCGATGAAGCGTCGCAAGAAACTCGCTTCGGTCGATAAAGCAAATGTATTGGATTCTTCGCGTCTGTGGCGTGCTGTGATGCACCGCCTGGCAGAGGAATATCCCGAAGTGGAATATCAAGACGTTTTGGTGGATAATGCTGCGATGCAGTTGATTAAAAACCCCGGCCAATTTGATGTGCTGGTTACCGAAAATATGTTTGGGGATATCCTCTCGGACGAAGCCAGTATGTTGACCGGATCGATCGGTATGATGCCATCGGCTAGTCTTTCTTCCGGTTGTTTGGGTATGTACGAGCCGATTCATGGCTCAGCCCCCGATATTGCGGGTATGAATTTAGCCAACCCGCTCGGCACTATTTTGTCGGCGGCTATGATGCTCCGATATTCCTTTGATATGTCCACCGAGGCCGATGCGATGGAAGCCGCTGTCAACCAAGTGTTGGACGAAGGATATCGCACTGCCGATATTGCAAAAGAAGGAAGCAAAAAGGTTTCTTGCAGTGAAATGGGTGCCTTGGTAGTGGAACGGATTCGATAACAGATAAAAAATAAAGGATGTAGGCTAAGTGTTACAGAGGGACACTTAGCCTACATCCTTTTTGGTTCATTTGATTACTACAGCCCACACACCGCCATAATATCTTCCAATCGAAAAACGGTGTAGTTGGGGTGAGTGGTAGGGGGAATTTTCTGTTCGCGCAGGTTGACGAAGCAACAGTCTATCCCCATTTTTTTTGCGCCGGCAATATCGCCCGAAAGCGAATCCCCCAGTAGTAAAATCTCGCTTTTAGGGGGGTTGCCAAGGGCATTGAGTACAAATTCGAAATATTCCTTTTGCGGTTTTTGGTGACCGATTTCTTCCGAAATGTAAATGCCGCCGCCGAAATATTTTCCAATATTGGCAGCTTGAATGCGGCCGGTTTGCGGCTTGGTGGAGCCGTTGGTGATAGCGGCCAAGGTGTAGCCTTTTTTGTTGCATTCTTTCAACAACGGAATGGCGTAGGGAAATAGATTGCCACGGTGCGAAAGTGCCTCAAAATAGGCGGCGGCCACCGCCGCAGTATCAAAGGGGTGGTTGATGTTTTCGGAAAGGGTGATAAACCGCCCTTCGAAAATATCAGCTCTTTTGATTTCGCCCTTTTCAAAGCGTTTCCAATAGGCATCGTTAATGGCAGAATACAGGTCGATGGTTTGGTCGGAGGAATCGATCCCAAAGGTTTGGAAAATTTCTCGTATTGCCTCTTTTTCCGCCCCTTTAAAGTCTAATAGAGTATCATCTAAATCAAACAGTAAATAGCGATACATAGCGGTTAATACCAAAAGAGTTGAGGGGCGTTCCCCAATGAAAGAGGTAGGGCAGAGAGCTGTTCTACCAAAGTTTGGATAATGGGAGCTACCAGCAGGATGGTGACGGTAATAGAGAGTAGGATATATGCCACAATCACCACTGCCAAGAGACCACCGTTACAACCGCCGACTTTCGCAATGTTTGGGGTTGTCTCTTTGGCATAGGCAGCCTTAATGCGCGAAATGGCGGTTTTTCGATAGGTTTCGTAAGCGAAGAAGGGAAGAATAATCGAAAGGGCAAATCCGGTTAATCTGCCAAATTGAGCAATCATATTGCACACCTGCGAAAATGGTGACATACGATTATCCAATAGGTCGGATAAGGAACCGAAGATGAATTGTTGTAGTTGTTCGGGAGCCATATTTTCAAAGAAAGCAGGGCTATGGATGAATTGTCCAAGTAGGTCGCCGTACCAATTGAAAAAGGGTTGCATAATTTCGACGGTTGAAATATAGGCGCATAGCGAAATAAGAAGGGCGGCTGCCAGTGTAGCAAAGCCTTGTTTGTATAACTTGTGATATAAGTACCAGCAGGCTAGACCGAAAAAACCAAAAAAGATTCCTAACAAAAATAGGGGAAGACAAAAGATTTTTCCGGCCGGATTCATTTGCTGCCGTCTGAGAATATCGTACAGTTTTGGTTTTTGACCGGTGTAAAGAAACATATCGCTGCAGGAAACGGTTTCAAACGAGGGGTCCGCGGGAGGAGAGGTGTTGGCCACCGTCTGGGCGGTGAAACGGGGGACGGGGGAGCTTGCATAGCCACCGGCTGTGGCAGTGGGTATCCCCCCCGAAAGCGGCGCCCCGCATTCGTTACAGTAGCGGTAGACCGACTTATTTTTGGCACCGCAAGCGGGACAGATTTTTACGGTGTTGGATGACGTGTTGGATTGCATAGAAAAACCTCCTTAATGGTGTTTCCACTGTATTGATGTAGGAAGTAACATCGCAGTGCAGTGTGTAGGGTGAATTATATAAACAGAAAAAGAATTTGCACAACCCACTGTAATCCAAACAATCCCAACAGACCGAGCGTCGGATTGACACCGCCCGCCCGACGAAGTTTAGCGGCAAAGGGCGTGTTGGAATTCTCTTCGGATTTTTCGTGAAGGGTGTGGATGCGCGAAAGGGCATTGGTGCGGTAAATCCAATCCCCAAATAGTGCCGAGACAACCCGCAATATCAAACCAAAGCCTATTCCTGCTATGCTAATACCGATGAAAACAGGGGGGATGGTGTGTAGATGTTCGGCCAGGTATTTTGCCATAGTGGCAGTGTTGACCAAGGCTTCTTCCGGCACATTGACCAAGGCGAGGCTGAGCGCCGATATCATCACATTGGCAACTACCGAAAACAAAAAGAACAGAATACCGGGAAAATACATTTTGCGGTAAAAATACCAAGCGTTGGGAACAAAAAAGGCAGCCCAGTTCCAAGAACATTTTCTTCTATGATGCAGTTGTTTAAAACGGGGAAGATACCGAGGGGTGTTTACCACCACATAATCGCGTACTTCGGTAGCCGGTATGCCTTCAATGGTTTCATCTTTTCCTACTCCGCCCATCGCGTCAAAAAATACAATCGGCGTGCCAAAAGGGGTTTGCCCCATCGAGAGCGGCTTGCCGCAGAAAGGGCAAACATTTCCTTTGGCCACAAAGTGTTGCCCACAGTGGGGGCAGGTTTTTTCGGTTTCGACATCCTCTTTGGGTTCTGATTGGTGAGGTTGCATATTCGATGTTGGCTTGGGACGGGTGTATTGTTCGGGTGTGTTGTGCTTTTCTTTAAATGCACATTCCCCAACCGAATGGTAACAGTCGCGGTGATGCGGTGCGCCGCATTCCGGACAAAAAACCACGTCGTCCCCCTCTATAAAATAGGCGTGACAAATGGGACATTGTTGTCCCTCTACAGAAATTCCCATAGTGCTTTTTTAGTTGGAAATTCCAACCGAATCCTCCTTTGCTTTTTTTACCTTAATATCGGCAACCAGTCGGTGAATTTGGGCAAAATATTCTTTGCCGTAATCGTGATATTCGCCGCTTTTTATCATACTGTTTAGTGTACTGAAACTAACCCATTTGGCCTTGGCAACCTCGCTTTTTTGCAGGGTCATTTCCGGAACGTAGGCATCGGTGTGAATGGCCCAAATATCTAACAAGGAGTTGCGGCGTTTGAGCCGTTTGACAGGTTGTAGTTGACCCTCTTGTGCCAAAATCCCCAATTCTTCGTACAGTTCGCGTTTGGCAGCCTCCAAAGAGGTTTCGCCGGCGATGGCGGCGCCTCCGGTGGCCGCCCATATGTTGGGCATCATCCGTCTGGTTTTGGTGCGTTTTTGAATCAATAGACTTCCGTAATCGTTATACGGCCAAACGTGTACCACTAAATGATATTCGCCGGATTTCAAGGTGCCGGTGCCGCGCACAACGGTGCGGCCGGTCGGCTCCCCCTCGGCGGTATAAACGTCCCATTTTTCCATTGTTATATAGTTCCTTTTGCTTTAAATTTTCTTGACAATTTCAGGCATTGTTTTGGATTTGTAAATGCAATCGGCCGGTACTACACCGCGCACCGAAGAAAGGGGGTAAATCTGGGTGTTGCGACCTACCACGGTGCCGGGGTTTAAAACGGTATTGCATCCCACTTCGACAAAGTCACCCAACATTGCCCCCACTTTTTTCAAATGGGTCGGCAATGAAAAGTCGATCCCCTTGAGCACCACTAAGGATTTGTCGCTTTTGACGTTGGAGGTGATGGCGCCGGCTCCCATATGGGCCTTGTAACCCAAAATGGAATCGCCGACATAGTTGTAGTGCGGAACCTGAACGTTATCAAACAAAATAACGTTTTTAAGTTCGGTGGAATTGCCAACCACGGCGTTTTTGCCCACCAATACATTGCCACGAAGAAAGGCGCCGGTGCGCAATTCGGCGTTATGGTCAATGATGCAGGGGCCGTGCAGCATGGCAGATGGGGCCAAAACAGCATCCCGCGCCACCCAAATATCCGATCCGATTGCTTCATATTCCTCTTCGGGCAAAATTCGGCCGATGCGGGCAATAAACTCACCAATCAGCGGCAGGGCTTCAAAGGGGTAGGTAACCGAAGCCAGCAAATCGGCCGCGAGGGTGTGAGTTAAGTCGAATAAACTTGTAGTCTCAATTTGTTTCACCAAATTCAAATCCTTTTTCAAAAAATAATTATATCACTATTATTTTACCAAATTATGACCATAGTTACAACAATTTTAAAAAAAGAAAATAAAAAAATTATTTTTGTTTGTTTGCATAAGGCGAGACACTTTGGCATATGGTATAGAAAGGAAATTTCAAGAGAAAAAACTTGACTTTTCTATGGGTTGTGATTATAATAGGTAATATATTATGTCGCGAGAAAAAAGAGCCGGAGTTTTCCGGTTTTTCTTTGTTTTTTCGCGATGTGTTCGAAAGGAAATAGATAGATATGGCCAAAACATACAAATTCACCGAAGAAGGCTTACAAAAACTCCAACAGGAGTTGGAACATTTAAAAACCAACGGACGTCGCGATATTGCCGAGCGCATTAAAATAGCGCGCGGTTATGGCGACCTTTCGGAAAACAGTGAGTACGACGATGCCAAAAACGAGCAAGCAAAAATGGAGGCTCGTATCATCGAACTGGAAGTTATGCTCAAAAATTACGAAATTATTTCGGAAGAAAATTTGAATTTAGATAAAGTGGCCGTTGGCGTTAAGGTTACCGTGAAAGATATGTGTTTGGACGAAGAATTCTCCTACGCTATTGTCGGATCAGCCGAGGCTGACCCCCTCAACGATAAAATTTCGGATGAATCTCCGGTGGGCAAAGCCCTTATCGGTCATTCGGTCAAAGAAACGGTCGAAGTGGAACTTGGCGATGAGAAGGTTTCTTACCAAATTCTCGCCATTGAAAAACAGTAAATAACGCGTGTTTCGGGAAGAGGTTCCCTTAAAGAAAGGATGTGCAGCGTATGACAGAACAGGTGCAAAACCCTGCAGAGCAAGATTTAAGTGAAATTTTAAAGGTTCGTCGGGATAAATTGGCTGAACTCAAACAAAACGGAAACGATCCTTTTGAAATCACCAAATTCAACTTTGACAGTTATACGGCTGATATTAAAGCCAATTTTGAGTCCTATGAAGGAAAAACGGTCCGTATTGCCGGTCGTATGATGAGTCGCCGCATTATGGGTAAGGCCAGTTTTTTCAACCTGCAAGATACCACCGGCAGAATTCAACTTTACATTCGCCGTGACGACATCGGAGAAGAGTTGTATGCCGCTTTCAAAAAATTTGATATCGGTGACATCGTCGGGGTAGAGGGCTTTGTGTTTAAAACCAAGACGGAGGAAATTTCAGTCCATACTAAGGGAATTACGTTGCTAAGCAAATCGCTTTTGCCCCTGCCGGAAAAATTCCACGGTTTAACCAATAATGATCTACGTTTCCGTCAACGCTATGTAGATTTGATTATGAATGAGAACGTTAAACGCAATTTTGTCATTCGTTCGCAGTTTATCAAATTTATGCGCCAATATCTCGATGATATGAACTACACCGAGGTGGAAACGCCGGTGCTCAATACTATTGTTGGCGGTGCCGCGGCGCGCCCCTTTATCACTCATCACAATACCTTGAATTTGCCAATGTATATGCGTATTGCTACCGAATTGCCCCTCAAGCGCTTAATAGTCGGCGGGATGGACCGCGTTTACGAAATCGGTCGCATTTTCCGCAACGAGGGGATGGACACCAAACATAATCCCGAATTCACTACGGTGGAATTGTATCAAGCTTATGCCGATTTCCACGATATGATGGATATCGCCGAAGGTATTATTTCGGGTGCAGCCAAAGCCATTCACGGCAAGTACGAAGTGGAATGGATGGGCGAGAAAATCGACCTGGCACCCGGTTGGCGCCGTTTGACTATGGTGGATGCCGTGAAAGAGTATGTCGGCGTGGATTTTGGCGTTATTACGGATGATGCAGAGGCGGTAGCCGCCGCCGAGTCCATCGGCGTGGAATTGGCCGAAACGGCCGACAAGACATGGGGCAACGCGCTGTATGCCTGTTTTGATCAAAGGGTCGAAGAAAAATTAATTCAACCCACCTTCATCACGATGTATCCGGTAGAAGTTTCGCCGCTGACGAAAGCTTCGCCGGCCGATCCCCGCTTGACTGAGCGATTTGAACTTTTCGTTTGTCATAGCGAATTGGCCAATGCCTATTCCGAGTTAAATGACCCCATCGTCCAGCGGGAGCGCTTTGAAAAACAACTGGAATTACGCGATCGCGGCGACGATGAGGCCGAAATGTTAGACGAAGATTTTTTAACCGCGATGGAATATGGTATGCCGCCGACCGGTGGTATGGGTATTGGCATTGACCGCACCGTGATGATGTTGACCAATTCGGATTCTATCCGCGAGGTTATCTTATTCCCCACAATGAAACCCTTAGACTGAGAAAAACCGCATAAATACTGTGTTTTTCGAGGTTTTGAACCGCTAAAATCGTAAGCCATAAGCCAAACTTAAGCCAATGCATGTTTTTGTGCAAAAAATGACGGTTTTAAGTGGGCAAGGCAAGAGCAAAAGTTCCAAAAATCTTTAAGCCATTTACACTTGAAACCGAGTGTAAATGGCTTGATTTTTTATAACAAAAAGCACTCTGCTGTTATGGCAGAGTGCTTTGCTATTCCTAAAGTTATTTAATTTCCTGCTCTATATCATCAAAAATGTCATCGTCAAAGAATTCGCGCAAGGAAATTTCTAATCCATCACATAATTTCTTAATGGTAACAATGCCGGGATTCTGACTCTTTTCATTCAAAACACTATAAAGAGTTGACGGAGATATACCCGATATATTTGCTAAAGCATTTATTGCAATATTTTTCTGATTACACAATTTAATAATACGTTCTGCAACGGCATTTTTAGTATTCATAATTTCACGTATAATTAAACCATCTCGAAAGGGGTGGTTTAATTATGTCTCCTTTCTTAAAATTATTGGTTATATTTGCAGGAGTAGCTACCTGCGATATAATTAAGACAAGCACTGTGGATTTGTATCTATATCATTACGGCTT
>JAZNIW010000044.1:0-23487 GCA_045577695.1 Acutalibacteraceae bacterium | reverse complement strand
TTCAGCCTTGAGGACGGCAGAAAACAGCTTGCTAAGTACAACAAAATCTCAAACAATATTTCAAAAAGTTGCTTAAAATACAGAAGTCCAAATGCAGTACTTGCCGACTATCTGGCGGTAATGTGGTAATGTAATGAGCGCGGAATTTGTTATGTTGTTCGTCGCCTACGGCTCCTCGCAACATAACAAATTCGCTTCAAATTAAACTTCATCTTATTTTTTTGAGAAAAGTGTTACCAATCATTGATTTATCTACATTTTTGAAAAAATTACAAGAATTATACCTCTTGACAAACAAAAGCCTGTATGCTAAAATATAAAGGCGTTGACGAGGGGTGTTTTGTGTATCAAAACATTACTGAATCACCATACATCAATCCCATGCTTGAACAGGCTGGCAACTGTCAATGTGGTGTATGTGCCAAAGAACCTTTTAAAAAGGTTCTTTTTTTTGCTCACTTTTCGGCGGTCACAGTAATTTTAAAACCACTTTCGGCCAGTTTAAAAACAAACTGCGCCTTTTCGGTTTTTTCTTGGCCGAAAAACTCAATAACCGAGCCATCAAAACTATCACTAATCGTCTCGGCTACTTCAAAAAGTGCGTTAATCACTTCAAATTCACCTCATTCAAATATGCACAATAGCACTCGGCGTAATCAAAAGTAGCACAATACTTTTTTTGATATTCTTTGCATTTTGCAGCGTTTTTGAAATCGTGCCGGTAAAAATGTTCTCCCATGCTTTGCAGTTCCTCATCGTCAAAATTCGCCTCACAAAAAATTTTTGTACCCTGCGTTTTATGAAAATAAGGACAAATATGATACAAACATTCATTAGGCACTAAGCAACATCGCCGCCTAACTTGATAATTTTTTCTGTAAGCTTAACATTTTTTTCATATTCACGCTGATACATAGTCCGGTAAATACGACACTCGTTAGCAATAAAAACTAAACTTTTTTCTAACTCAATTTCCGTCATAAAATAAAATCATTCCTTTGTTAAAAATAAACCTTGTACCGCGAATTAAACAAAACTTATTCATTTTGTATAATTAGGTATTAAATTTTACCGACACTTTCCCCTTGGTGAAATCACTCTTTTTATATTTTAATACACCTTCCCTTTGTGTTGCAAGTGATGAAAATTCTGTTTTTGTTTTATGCAATCGTCTTTTGAAGTGTATCGGTATTTTTGTCTGCTAATCGCTTTTGGCTGCTATTCACTTCGCAAGGCATCGATTGGTTTTAACGCGGCCGCCTTCATAGCCGGATACACACCAAACAAAACGCCGCATAAAACTGCCGCTACGATTACGGCAAAAATAGCGCTAACCGAAATCACTAATTTGATCGAAAAAAGAAAATACGCTACCACAGCTACCAAAAGAGTAACCAACAAGCCAAGCAAGCTCCCGATAATCGAGATGAATCCTGCCTCCAATAAAAATTCAAAAGCAATATCTCCTCCCCCGGCACCGATGGATTTTTTTATACCAATTTCCTTGGTTTTTTCACCGACGGAAATTAACATAATTGTCATAATACCAAGCCCGGAAACCAATAGCGAAACCCCGCCGATCAACTGCATCACCACCGTAATAATGGAAAAAATGTTATTTAAGCTTTCACGTTGTTGATTGAGGTCGCTGACCTGCAAGGTGGCCGAATAGATATCCTTATCGTCCATCATTGCTGTCAATTGACGAATACACCAATCGTTTTCGTACTGCGGTGAAAAACAAACGGCAATCTGATCGATTCGGTCGGCACCGATTTCAGATTGTAGAGTTGTATATGGTAAATAAATGGTTTTGGGCATTAGGTCGCCAACGGCAGTTTCCAGCAAATTACTGCTGGCCTTCACAGTGCCTACGACCGTATAGCGAGAAACGGAAGAGCCGATAAACAACTCTATTTCTCGTCCTAAGGGCGATGCATCTCCAAACAAGTTTTTTGCGGAATCTTCATCGATTTGACAAACTTTTGTGCGGCCAACGATATCCGCACGAGAGATTTTTTCACCATCAGTGGTTTCAACCGAAATTACGCTTTTGGCATTTTCATCAATGCCGAAAATCAACACATTATTATCGTCGCTGTTTTTTAAAAAACCGTTTGCTGTTATCATGGGGGTGGCACTTTCAACATATTCTGTAGTTCGAATTTGCTCCAAATCCTTGTTGGTAAATTGTTCTTCTAATTCAAAATTTTGTCGACGTAAACTTATTCCACTCATTCCCAAACTGTCTAATTCAGCGTTGATTAACCGAACCCCGTTGTCGCTTATGATACGTATCATAAGTACCGAAAATACGCCGATGGCAATACTAAGCGTAATGAGGAAGGTTCTTCCCTTTTTTTCGCGTAACCCCTTAAACGTGCAATTAATCATTCCCATTTTCTTTTACCTTCACACGGTCTTTTTTGTATTGTTCCGGATTTTCGCACAGCACGGACAAGGTTGGTTTGCCGGCAACAACAACGCCTTGTTCATCTTCAAAAATAACGTCAATGTATTCCTTTTGTGCCCAACCATTTTCCAAACGATAGATATAATAGGCACCATCTTTCTCGCGCGCCACGGCTTCAAAAGGAATAATAGTAGCATTCTCCTCTTTTGTTAACACAATATCAGCCGTTGTACTATAACCCGATTTCAGTTTGTCTTGCCCACCTTCTATAGTTACCACAGCATCGACCACGGTGATTTTCATACTGCCGTAACTTGTTTGATATGCCTTTTCGGATAATGTGGTTAATTCACCGGCTAATACAGTATTTCCCAATGCATTGCAGTGAATTTCTACTGATTGTCCCACCGCTATGCGGGAAATATCGTCTTCACTGATTTGCAATAATGCTACATATCCCCCTTTAGCTTCTTTTTGTATGACGCCTTTGCATGAAACCACTTCACTGGCATCATCATTGATAACACCAACAGTAGCGCAGGGCGCGGCAAACTGATTTTGCAAAATAGGTAGAGTTTGAAACAACATAATACAAAGTGTTCCGGCCAGTACCAAAAACAAATATTTTTTCATAAAAAAACCTCCTGTCAAAACTATTGTTTGACAGGAGTGGTTTTTTTATGAGTCGGTTCGGAAATTTCTTTTTTTAACGTTGGAATGAAAATTTTCTTTTTAATTTGCGTGTATTCATAATAGCGTTTAAAACTGGCAGCCGCCTTAAAACGAAGATCACAATGACGGCAGTACAGTTTGGTGTGAAACCACGGTTTTATGTGCTTCCAGCCACCAATGCGTTTGGCGTGGTTATGACAAATGGGACACGAAAAGTACAGTTTGGTTTTGTCAATCAACGGACTTTCCATTTCCTTGATGTAGTAGGGTTTAAAAATAAGTTTTGTGTAAAAACAATCATCACTGGTGTTTACCATAAACGATTCCATGCGTTCCGGATGATAACATTTTCTCAAAATGGCAGCGGCAATAAAGCTATCATCCAAGGCGTGGTGTAAATTTTCCTCCTCAATACGGATTTCGAACAGAGTGGCCGCATTTAAGAGCGAAATTTGGTTTTTTTGCGGAATGCCCTGCAAAGAAAGTTCGTATTGAAAATACTTTTGTAAATCAACGTACATACCCAGTGCTGCATTTTCAGCCCCATCCGTAAAGTGGACACAGTTGTGATATAAGGTATACAGATCGGAATTGCTCCAAGTGAGCGTTACGGTATTCTCACCTGCCCAATCTTTATACATTTGCAATGCCTCACAAAACGGAATTCCATTTTGCATTTGTTCATTCGTCATACCGGTTAAGGCACGAAAACGTGTGCTTAATTTTTTAGTAACGGATGAGCGAACAATACAGCTAAATCGGTCGATTTCTTTAAAATTCTTGTCCAGTTTTACGGCACCGAATTCCATAATTTCGTTTATAAATCCTTTGATTTTCGGGTAATAGGTGTCGTTCCATTCCAAGTCTAATAAAATATAGTTCATAACCTAATTTTTATTTTTAGCCTCCGCTTTCATTCGGATTTCCTTGCTTAAGATTCGTTTGCGCAATCGGATAGATTCAGGGGTGATTTCTACCAACTCATCGTTTTTGATGAATTCTAAGGATTGTTCCAAACTCAGCACCGAATGAGGCACTAATTTCAGGGCGTCATCCGATCCGGCCGCACGCATATTGGTGGCTTGTTTTTTCTTACAAACGTTGCAAACAATATCCTCATTTTTGGGATTTTCCCCTACAATCATTCCCTCATACACCGGACAACCGGCACCAACAAATAAGCGACCGCGGCTTTGGGTGTTAAAAAGACCATAGCCGGTCGTTTCGCCCGATTCGTGCACTACAATGGAACCGGTGTTACGGCTTTCAATCTCTCCTTTAAAAGGCTCATATCCGTGGAAAACGTGATTCATAATACCGTTGCCGTTAGTATCGGTTAAAAATTGTGAGCGATAGCCCAGCAAACCGCGGGCAGGAATTAAAAACTCTAAATGCGAAGCGCCACCTTCACGAGTTCCCATATTACGGATTTCTGCTTTGCGGCTGCCAAGCCGTTCCATAACAGCACCTACATAAGCTTCCGGCACCTCAATCATCAGCAATTCGATCGGTTCCAGAAGGGTTCCATCTGCATCCTTTTTATAGATAACGGTCGGCGGGGAAACTTGAAATTCATACCCTTCCCGTCGCATAGTTTCAATTAAAATTGAAAGATGCAATTCGCCACGGCCGGACACCTTAAAAGTATCGGCCGAGTCGGTTTCCTCGACGCGCAAACTTACGTTGGTTTGCACTTCCTTAAACAAACGATCACGAAGATTGCGCGAAGTAACAAATTTGCCTTCTTTACCGGCGAACGGCGAGTTATTAACCATAAAGTTCATCGCTAAGGTTGGTTCATCAATCTTGACAAAGGGAAGCGGTTCTATACAATTCAAGGCGCAGGCCGTTTCTCCGATATTAATATTGTTAATGCCGGCCACCGAAATAATTTCGCCAACCGAGGCAGACTCTACTTCTTTACGGCGCAGGCCATCGTAGACAAATAATTTTGTGATTTTTACATTTTGAGTGGTATTGTCACTGTGACAAAGTGCAACCGTTTCTCCCAATTTTACTTCTCCACGCTCAATGCGACCAACACCGATACGACCCAAATATTCATCATAATCAATATTGGTAAACAGAATTTGAAGCGGTCCGTTGATATCTCCCTTCGGGGGGTCAATTTCTTTTACAATAATGTCGAACAACGGTTTTAAATTTTCGGTAGTTTGGTCAGGCGAAAGGGAAGCATAACCATCCCGTCCCGAAGCAAATACCACGGGAAATTCAATTTGGTCATCGTCGGCACCCAGTTCAATAAAAAGGTCTAAAACCTCGTCTACCACTTCCATCGGCCGAGCCATTGGACGGTCAATTTTATTAACCACCACAATTACCTTTTTTCCAAGTCCGAGCGCTTTTTTTAGAACAAAGCGGGTTTGCGGCATACAACCTTCAAAGGCATCTACCAATAATAATACGCCGTCCACCATCATCAAAATACGTTCCACTTCGCCACCAAAGTCGGCGTGTCCGGGGGTATCCACAATGTTGATTTTATAATCTTGATATTTCACGCTAGTGGTTTTTGAAAGAATGGTAATACCACGCTCGCGTTCTAAATCATTGGAGTCCATTACACGTTCTTGTACCTGTTCATTGGTACGAAAAGTACCGCTTTGTTTTAGCAATTCGTCGACCAAGGTGGTTTTTCCGTGGTCAACATGGGCAATAATGGCAACGTTTCGAAGTTTTTCTTGTTGGGTCATTCTTCATTTCACTTTCCTTATCTTGGGTTAAGGGGCTAAGTTTGAGTCAAAGCCTTTATATTTCAAACCATAAAGATTCCTGTTCATCCTTTTGCGGTCGCGTCATTAAAGTTTTCACCGCATCCGTAACCGAGGCGTTTTCATACAGTATGCGGTAGCATTGAGTCACAATCGGCATATCCACAAAGTACTTCTCGGCTAATTGATGGGCCAACTTAGTAGCAAAATAGCCTTCCACCGTACCTACGGCTTTGTGCGCCTCTTCCACCAAAACGCCCTGCCCTATCATTTCACCAAAGCGGTGATTGCGACTGTGTTTAGAGGTGCAGGTTACCACTAAATCTCCTAAACCGGTAAGGCCGGCAAAGGTGGATTTTTCAGCGCCCATTTTCACGCCCAAACGAGCAATTTCGGTTAATCCACGTGTAATGAGCGCGGCACGCGTGTTATCTCCCAATCCCAAACCGTCGCAGATACCGGCTGCAACGGCAATCACGTTTTTCAATGCACCACCAAGTTCAACCCCGATGGTATCATCATTGGTGTAAATGCGAAGCATGGCACCCGAAAATGCCTCTACCACGCATTTTACCGCCCTTTGATTGTCGCCCGAGGCCACCAAAGAAGTAGGAACATCTCGCGCAACCTCTTCCGCGTGGGAAGGGCCGGAGAGGACCACTACCGGTGCCGCCACTTCTTCGGCTATTACTTGGGAAAGACGGAGCAAACTCCCCTCTTCCATTCCTTTTGAAAGATTCACCAAAACCCCGACATTTTTAAGCGAGGCTAGATGTTTAGCTGTTTCACGAATAGCTATCGAGGGAACGGCAAGAACAATGATATCACTGTTTTCTGCCGCTTTAATATCGTTTTCTATGGCAATGGAATACGGAATGTGCACTCCATTTAGTTTTTCTTTGTTTTCGTGGGTGGTGCGTAATTCTTGCACTTCTTCGAAAAAGGGAGACCAAAGGGTCACGTTATGACCGTTACGTTCGGCAGCTATTGCAATCGCGATGCCCCAACCGCCGGCACCCAAAACAGTTATCTTCATTATTTACACCCTTTCCCTTTACCAAAAATGGGTTTTTCTTTCCCCGCGAATAAACGTTTGATGTTTTCGATATGTCTAATATAAATAATGAAAACCATCATCATCGTCAGGGATATCATTACCCAAAGCTCACCTTGTGGTTGAGGATAAAGAGCGATGCAAAACGGCATTGCCGCAGTTGCGGTTAACGAACTAACAGAAATAATACGTGAAAGGAGTAAAACAACAACAAAAATCACTAAAACTGTAACAATTGAACGCCAATCGATCACGGCAAAAATACCAACCGAAACGGCTACCGCCTTGCCCCCTTTGAAACGGAAAAAGAGTGGAAAAACATGGCCAATCATACAAAAAATACCCGAAATAAGGGCACCATATATCGGGGTGAACCAAGCCGAAGGATCTTGTTCATACAATGCCGCAAATAAAAGATTTTGACCAATATAACAGGCTGCAAATCCTTTTAATGCATCCAGCACAAAGGTGAGAATGCCCGGCAAAACACCAAAAACGCGCAACACATTGGTCATACCGGCATTGCCGCTACCGAAATCACGCACGTCCTTTTTTGCAAATAGGTTGGAAATAATAACGGCAAAGTTGATACTTCCCCATAAATAAGCTTGAATTATCGTTAGTAAAAAAACTATAATCTTCACCGCTTAAACCTCCATAAGACATAAAATACAATTATTCTCCCTTGGTATTACCACGTTCTCGAATGACAAACCGAACCGGTGTTCCTTCCAAACCAAAGGTAGAACGAATTTGATTTTCTAAATAACGTTGATAGGAAAAATGGAATAGATCTGCACGATTACAAAAACAAACAAAAGTAGGCGGACGAGTAGACGCCTGTGTCATATAATAAATCTTCAGTCGTTTTCCCTTATCACTGGGCGGTTGCACCCGTGCTGTTGCATCGGCTAATACATCATTGAGCATACCAGTGGAAATTCGCATAGAGTGTTGTTCGTGAACATAACGGACCAAGTTGAATAAACGATCAATACGTTGCCCCGTTTTGGCCGAAATGAAGATAATGGGTGCAAAGGACATAAAGGAAAAATCGCTCATTAAGCGTTTACGAAAAGCATCCATTGTGGTGCCGTCTTTTTCCACTAAATCCCATTTGTTTACCGCAATAATGCAAGGCTTTCCTTCTTCCAAAGCCAATCCGGCTACTTTGGAATCTTGTTCGGTGAAACCTTCTACCGCATCCAGCAAAATGATACAAACATCGGCACGGTTAATAGCCATTTTTGCCCGCAAAACACTGTATTTCTCAATCTTGTCAAACACCTTGCTTTGACGTCGTAATCCGGCAGTATCGATTAAATTATAGGTTTTCTCCCCTACCGTAACCTTGGTATCTACGGCATCACGTGTGGTGCCGGCAACGTTGGAAACAATTAAGCGATCCTCCCCAATGACCTTGTTGACCAAAGAGGATTTGCCGGCGTTCGGCTTGCCGATGACGGCGACGTTAATAAAATCTTCTTCCTTTGCTGCTTCTTCCTCTTTGGGAAGATGAGCAAAAACGGCATCCAGTAAATCACCGGTACCGTGTCCATGGGCCGCCGAAACCGCAATGGGGTCGCCAAGGCCTAAATTATAAAATTCGTAAAATTCTGCCGGCGTCCCGCCAACAGAATCGCATTTATTGACACATAAAACGATGGGTTTACCCGAACGCTGCAATATGGTCGCAATTTCCATATCGGCCGCTAACACACCCGTTTTAAGGTCGGTGATAAATAAAATCACATTGGCCATATCTATGGCCAAAGCGGCTTGTTCTCGCATTTTTGCTAAAATCATATCGTTTGTTTTGGGTTCGATACCGCCGGTGTCAATTAAAGTAATTTTTCTACCTAACCATTCGGCATCGCAGAAAATTCGGTCGCGGGTTACCCCCGGCGTATCGTCCACAATCGAGACACGCTGGCCAACCAGTTTGTTAAACAAGGTGGATTTGCCAACATTGGGGCGGCCGACAACCGCTACAATGGGATTTGCCATAAAATTTCACCTAATTTCCAAGAAGAGCATCTATCAGCTCTTGTCCATTATTTTCCACCACTCGAACAGGAATGTTGAGGGTTTTTTCTACCTCTTGCAAGGTGACATCATCTAAAAATTTATCCTTCTCATAGCGCAACATTGAGGCTGAAATTAAAAGAGAATCTCCCAGTGGTTTGTCACGCAACTGCTCAATTAAATCGCCGCCGGTTATGAGTCCGGTTACAGTAATTTTTCCGCCAAAAAATCGGTTTTCAATGGGATAAATATATCCATTTAAATTATGCCATTTTTTGGCGGCATTGTCAACTATATTTTTCAATAGTTCAAATGCGGCTTCCCCCGTTGCAATCGACACAGTTCGTGGTGTGAGAGGGCCTTCATTATCACTCAATTTGTCAAGCGCTTCGGTCGCTTCCTCTCGCAGCAAAGACCACATTCCTACCCCATTTTCCAGTTGCGAAAATTCGCCGTAAAAATCTGAGGTTGGTATCTCTCGTTTTGCCAACAGATAAAATTCATCGGCGGCATATACACGTCGTTCCCCGCTTAAATAAAGAGAATGATCGCCAAATTCGTGAATGATATCCAGCACGGCGGCGGCACTTTGTTGATCAAAGGGTTCTAAGAGAGGCAATCCCTCGCGGTGACCGGTAAGTCCTACCGGTACCACAGCAATGGACTGCATAGAAGGAAGGGCCAATAAATCCGTTAAACTGCGACGCAACTCTTCCTTATCATTATAATTCGGACAAAGCACCAACTGACCGTTCATCCGAATACCGGCAGCGTCCAAACGGGCAATGACCGAAAGGGCATCGCCGGCAAATCGATTTTGCATCATCTCGCAACGCAGGGCGGGATTGGTAGTATGAACAGAAATATTGATGGGACTGATATGCAGCTTAATAATTCGATCAATTTCGTGTTCGCTGATATTGGTTAAGGTAATATAGTTGCCAAACAAAAAGGAAAGTCGAGAATCATCATCTTTGAAATAAAGACTTTCTCGCATACCTTTAGGCATTTGGTCGATAAAGCAAAATATGCAGTTATTTTTGCATCTTCGTTGCTCATCCATTAAATAGGTGTCAAAACAAAGGCCGAGTTCTTCGAATTCCTCTTTTTTAATGCGGTAGGTTTTTATTTTTTGATTGTATTCTACTTTTAATGTTAACCGTTTTTCACTTTGATAAAAGCGAAAGTCTAAAACATCAAATATTTCTTGACGGTTGATGGAAATCAACCGACTTTCTGCCGGTATGCCGGCACGTCCCGCCGGAGAATTCGGTTCGACCGAACGAATGCAAACGGCCATTTTTTTACACCTCCAAAACACCTATAAACAAAAAAATAGAGAAGGAAGGTTCCTCCCCTCTCTATCATTCACACTGTTTTCCACAGTTGGTTAGCCCTCAACCTTAACAATCTCGCGACCATGATAATATCCGCAAGCGGGACAAAGTCTATGAGGTCTTTTGTATTCGCCGCAATGAGAACATTTTACGAGAGCGGGAGCAGACATTCTCCAAACATTGGAACGTCTTTTGTCGCGTCTAGCCTTTGAAGTTTTTCTCTTCGGTACTGCCATTTCAGTTACCTCCTCTTTATCTTAAAAATCAATCGTCTTGGTCTTGCTCTAACAGCTTCGCCAATACTTCCAGTCGGGGGTCGATGCTTTTGACATTACATCCGCAATGATCGATGTTTTGATTTTTGCCGCAAATGGGACAAATACCTTTGCAATCGTCAGAACAAAGATGTTTCATCGGCAGAGCCAAATAAATTTCACCAAGGCAAAATTCAAACAAATCCAACTTTTCATCCGGTAGGACGATGATTTCGTCATCTTCTTCGCCGGCCAATTTCTGCACTAAAACGCGGTCAATCGGCACCACCAAATCGTTTACGGCGATATTGCCACAACGGTCGCACGGTTTTTGAACCGCGACAACGCAATTCAGTTGAAGGCGAGTTACATCTGCCTTGTTGAAGATTTTTCCGTTGACTGAAACCGGTTTAGGGAATAGACGATCCCCACCATATTCTTCATCGGAAAAATCAAGTTCGGTATGAATTTCGAACTCGCGGTCTCCGCCGCATAAAAAGCTTTTTAAATCCAGAACCATAGGTTCACCCCAATTGTCACAATGACTATTATATCGTTTTCCTCTAAATTTGTCAAGCGAAAAATACGAAAATAAGAAGAGATTTTACTTTTTTCATATTCTGCTTAAAAAACAGAACGCTCTGGTATCATCTTTCGTGCTCTCTGTTAAAAAAAACTAAATTTAGCGGCTTTCTAACCTAACCAAGATTGGTTGTAATCGTTTGAATATCGCGGCCGTTATGACGCAATATAACAAATCGGTTGGCAAAAATACAAGCACCGAACCCACCAGAATCGTCCAAAAATCTAATGCTTTTTTGAAATAGAATAGATTGAGCAACAAGACATAGGAAAATCCACACACCAAAACCGGAAGATATCCCAATAGGTTTATACCAAAAAAATGCCAAACGGTTTTTGGCTTACATAGTCTATTTAATGTGCTGATGAGAAATCCCCCAACTAAAAAACCGATAAGATACCCGAAGGTGGGTTGCAACAAATAAGAAACTCCCCCACCGCCCGCAAATACCGGCAATCCCAAAAGGCCCAAAGTAATATAACAAATCAGGCAAGTTGCGGTTGAGATTGGGTTTAAAGTCCCGGCAGCCAATAAAACGGTAAAAAACTGCATAGTGAACGGAACAGAAAAAACCGGTATTCGAATATATGAGCCCACCGTAATCAACGCCACAAATAAGGCACAAAGCAATTTTTGTTGGGTTGGAAAATGGTTTGTTTTTTTCATAATGCAACCATCCGTAATGAAATTAAAAGACTATGCTATGTTCTTTTTGTAAGTCGAAACGGCAATCGTAGAAAGGCTATTACCCGCCGTTTAGCATACAGAATAAGAGAAAAGGGTGATGCAGAAAAGCAGAGCAGATTTGACGCCGCATACGCAAAAGAAAGAGGTGAAATTTTACAGCACCTTTTTTTTGGTAAACTCCAATGAATTTGAATCGATTTTATTATTCATTTAATTATTCATTTTATTATTCATTTCATTATTCACTTTCCGAAGAAATAAACATACAAGTCTTACGACTTGATGGCAAACCGTTCGCCTAGAGAACTGATTAGATACGCCTGACAGCAATTACATACCAATCCTTCGGATTGATAAAAAAGAGAAGCTTAAAAAAGCTTCTCTTTTTTGGCTGCGGAACTAGGATTCGAACCCAGACATACAGAGTCAGAGTCTGCTGTGCTACCCTTACACAATTCCGCAAAATTAGAACAGATATTATTATAACCGATTTTTACCGCTTGTCAAGATAAATTTCTATTTTTTATAAATATTCCGTTAAATTTTAGGAATCCTTTTGAGAACAGCAGCAATCGCTGAATAGATTTTGTAACCGCAAGCGTTTTTCCGTTTTATCCTCTAAAAAACGGATTTTTTGATATAATGTCTCATACTTTTCGTTGGCATAAAACGCTTCGGTAATCCCCCGTTCGGTGCCCACGTGCAGGGCACTGCGAAGCAAACCATCCGCCAACAACAAATCCTCAACAGGCTCCACTGCAAAAACAGTTGCCACGTTTTCTTGTATTTGAAACAAGCAGTAACCCAAACACAATTCCCCGCTCATAGCACGAACAGCCAAAGCGTTCGCATCGGCCTCAAGTCCGTTTTTTTGATAAAGTTCTTTGATTTCTGCAAAGGAATCGCAAACCAAAATTTCAATCATTGTTAATCTTCCCTTTTCGCCACGCTCACGTTAGTTAAATGTTGCATTTCTTTTTCATTTAGCTCTCGCCATTTTCCCTGCGGTAACATACCAAGGCGCACACCGGCGATTTCGGTGCGTTTTAGACGAATCACCGTAAGCCCTATTGCCTCACACATTCGTCGGATTTGGCGGTTGCGACCTTCAAAAAGTACGATATTCAATACGGTACGATTATCCCCGCGGTCGATAACGTGAACTTCGCAAGGCAATGTTTTGCTGCCGTCCAGCAGAATACCCTCGGTCAATTTTGTCAAATGTTCCTCGGTTACTTTTTCTCGTACCGTAACCCGATACACCTTAGAAACATGACGGGAGGGATGGGTGAGAAGATTCGAGAATTCACCGTCATTGGTCATTAATAGTAACCCTTCTGAGTTACGGTCCAGCCGACCGACCGGAAATAATCGAACACCGGCATCTTCTACCAACTCAGAAACGCATTTACGACCGAGTTCATCGTTCATCGTGGTGACAAAACCACGGGGTTTATGCAACATAATATACATTTTTGTTTTATTGCGAACGACTCGCTTGCCGCTAACCACAATTTTATCACGAATGGGGTCTACCTTATCTCCAAGCGAGGCGACGCGGCCGTTGACCTTCACCTTACCGGCAGCAATCATCTCTTCTGACTTGCGACGAGAAGCAATGCCGTTTTCAGACATATATTTTTGTAATCTAATCTTATTATCTTTCATATGTTTTCCTAACTATTCCATAATTTTTTTATTGATTGCCAAAAACGATTAAAAAAACTGATTTTTGGATTAAATAAATGAACATCGGCTGTTGAATATATGGCCGAAGTACCAATTTGTTGTTTCCCGTAATAATAACGAATTTCGCCAACCTTCTCCCCCGCTTTGAGAGTAGCATAGCAAAAAGGCGGCAAAATCATTTCTTGACGAATGGAACCTTTCATTCTCTTTGGTGCACAAAATATCGCCGAATCGGCCCGTAATTTTACAGCATCACAATCACCCGAAACAATGGGTAAGGTTTTGTCAAAGGAGGAATGGTCAAAGGTGTGTGTTTCTACCTTCGATAAGCCAAAATCTAACAATGTACGATGGTCATTCCAATCGTCAGGAGCGTGCAAGGTGACTGCAATCACTCGTTTTCCGTCTCGCTCGGCCGCCGTTACCAAACATCGACCGGAACGCTTGGTGTAACCCGTTTTCACCCCAATCAGCCCCTCGAAATGACCTAATAATTTATTGTGATTGGTTAGCGTTCTGCGATAGGGCGGATTTCCGTAGTATAACACGGCGCTTCGGCTTGAACAAGCCGCGCGAAAGGCTTTGTTCTTTAGCGCCTCACGTGTGAGAAGTGCTAAATCGTAGGCTGTTGTGTAATGATTTTTGTCGTCCAACCCCGATGGTGTCACATACGAAGTGTTATTCAGCCCAATTTCTTTTGCTTTTTGATTCATCAAAAGGGCAAAGCCGGATAAGCTCCCCCCCAAGGCAATAGCCGTAACATTTGCTGCATCATTTCCGGAAGCCAATAACATCCCGTACAATAAATCCCGATAGGAAACCGAATCGCCGGGCAAAAGTCCCATCGATGAACCCTCAACGCGTACCATTTCTTCGGTCACAAAGACCGTTTTGGAAAGGTCTGGTTGTTCCGCCAATAAAAAAGCCGTCATAATCTTCGTGGTGCTGGCCATCGGAAGTTTTTGCGTAGCGTTTTTTTCAAAAAGAACCTCTCCGGTATCGGCACAAAGCAAAACGGCCGCCTTCGCAGACACCGAGAGTTCCGCCGAAACCGGAGGCGCAAGCCATACCATCAAGCAGGAAACAATCAGCAAAACAGAAAATCCTTTTTTCATACGCCACCTCCCATAAAATCTATTGCCATTTTATGAAAGGGAAAGGGGAAAAATGCTTGGTCTACTCCCCGATTTCGAACTCCTCTTTTCGAAAAAGGGACTTAATTCGTTCGATGGTTTCGGGCAATAACTCCAAAACGCGCCCGGCCGTTGTTTCCGAAGGAGCAATCGGCAGCATACGTACATCACTATTTTTTACTACAATAAAACCAATGGGGGTAATGTTCGCACCGGCACCGCCGCCGCCGGCAAACACCTTATTGCCATCCGCCGTTTTTCCGCTAAAATCGGTAGCACCACTGGCAAATCCGAAAGATAACTTGGAAATGGGAATAAGCGTGACATCATCTACAAAAATTTTGTCACCGATAATGGTATTCGCATCCACCATCGTTTTGATTTTTTCCATAGTAGTTTCCATAATTTCTGAAATTTTTTGTTCTGCCATAAACAAATTCCTCCTTTACGGATAATTAAAAAATATATTCTTTTATCAATGAAATAACCGCCCCGAAAATACGATAAAACCGAAGCCTTAATAGGATAGAACAGGCAAATTCTGAGGGTTGATTTTCGTAAACTGCCAAGACCCGAACCTCTTGCTTTTCTATCGGTATCATAGCGTTTAATACACCAACAAAGGGATAGACAACGGAAGATACCGCGCCATAAGTCATCGCCGTTTCGGCTGCATCATCACCGGCGATCAATACCCGTAACGAAAATCGTTCAATGGTCCCTTTGCGAATTAATTCAATAACTCTTTTTATGGTTTTTTTCAATATATCCAATAGCCAAACCGTACCGTTTAACGCACCTTTTTCTTGGATAGTCTTATGAAAGAAATTATTTTTCTGATCGTCTGTTGCTTTTTTCTTTTTCCTACCGGAAGCTTTTCGCATTTTCCTTTTACGTTTTTGTTTTTTTTCTTTTCCGTACAATATGATGCGATACCGAAAGAACCAAAATCGAAAAACAATTTCGCCTTGTTCTTCCAAGGTGATTTGCACTCGCAACGGTAAAAAACAACGAAAAAGCAAAAGACCGAGCAGACAACCAAGTACAATCAAAAAAGCTCTCATTTTCTGTTACCGTCCAAGAGGAATTATTCGGTTGGGTTGTCCACTTCGGTTCCCGTTTGGGAAGAAGCAGAGATATCCTCATTTAGCATATCATCTATGGTTAATTGTTCGGCATCTAAGGCGAGATTTTTGGGAAGCTCCGGCAACTCCTTGAGGGAAGAAAGCGAGAATGAGCGTAAAAAGGTTGACGTTGTTCCATACAAAAGCGGTCGACCGGGAAGCTCTAGTCTCCCCCGCTCTTCAATGAGTTCTTTTTCAACCAAGGTGCTGACTACACCGGAGCAGTCGACACCGCGTACCTGCTCAACAAAAGAACGGGTGCATGGTTGATTATATGCAATGACCGAAAGCACTTCCAAAGCAGCTTGGGAAAGGGGTGTTTTACGCTTAATATCAAAGGCGCGGCGCACATATTCCGCATACTCCGTACGGCTGGCTAACTGATAACTATCTCCCAACGTTAACAGTTTTATGCCACTATCACGGTCTTCCAATTTATTGGAAAGAAGTTTTAACACTTTAGATAGGGTTTCGTCATCAATTTCAAACACCTCACACAATCGTGCAGAGGAAACCGGCTCTCCACCGGCAAACAAAACCGCCTCTAATGCAGCAACGATATCATTAATCTTCACGAACATTACGCTCCTTATTCAAAGTCACCAACATTTCATCGCCGTCTCCTTCGATTTTGACGCGGTTGGATTTGCAAAGTTCCAAAACAGCTAAAAAGGTAGCCACCAATTCCGAACGTCCTTTGGATTCCTTAAAAATGCTAAGAAGATTTGTTTTTTTGCCACTCCAAAGGCGGCGCATCACGTGGACGATTTTGGTAGAAACCGCAACCACTTTTTTAGCCACGATTTTTGTGAAGACTTTGGTGGAAGGTGGTTGCTTTCGCATTCCCCGACCGACCGCCGAAAGGTAAGCATCCAACAATAGGCCGGAACCGTGTACCAGTTGATAGCGGTGGTCTATCGGCACTTCTTCCGCTTCGCGCACGAAATAGTTAAACCCTTCGGTCATGGTTCCAAATTTTGCCGCCATAGTACGGCAAAGTTCATACTCCAACAATTCACCGGCCAACTCTTCTTTGAGTTGCTCCGCCTCCTCGTGTTTTGGAAGCAGACTAACCGTTTTTATATAGAGCAAGCGAGCAGCCATTTCTAAGAACTCACTGGCAATATCCATATCTTTTTCTTTTAAGGCTTCGATTTGTGTTAAATATTGCTCGCAAAGATTGGAAATTGGAATATCATAAATGCTGATTTTATTTTTAGAAAGAAGGGAAAGCAAAAGATCTAACGGACCTTCAAATCCCTCTAACTTATAGGAAATCATAGTTTCGCTTTGGTGTTCCATTCTTTTAAACACTCCTAAAACCAAAAGGTGAGTATATCAAACAGACGATAAACCAAATAACGTAAAAACGTTAGCGGGGTGTCCAAAACATTGGTGAATAATAACAAAACAATACCCAAGAAAAAGTAACGTTCATACTGCATTAAAGTGTAATACGCACGGTCGGACAAAAAGGCCGATAGCAGACGAGAACCATCCAATGGTGGAATGGGGATTAGATTAAAAACAGCCAATGTAATGTTGATTTGCACGCAATAAAAACAAAAATATTGAACATAGAAAATAAGGTCGTGATGCGATAAATAGCCTAACAGTTTATAAAAAAGATAAAAGACAAATCCCAATATAATATTTGAAACAGGACCGGCCAAGGCTGTGAGAGCCATATCACGCTTTGGATTACGAAAATAACGGGTGTTGACCGATACGGGTTTTGCCCAACCAAATCCAAACAATAAAATTAACAATGCTCCGCGTGGTTCAATATGGGCAAAGGGATTTAAGGTGGTACGTCCTTGATACCGAGGCGTGGGATCACCTAATTTTTGTGCTGTAACGGCGTGTGCATACTCGTGAATTGGCGAACCGATAAAAATTACAACTAAAGCCGAAAGAACAAAGGAAACCAGCAGAAAAAAATCAAAGTTCCCTGTTCGTATGGCACTCGCAATCATCGAAAACATAACATCGACTCCAATAGATATACATATTTATTATATTATACAACAAATCCAAAAAAAAACAAGACCGGAATACATTTTCTGGTCAAAGATTTTCCTTATTGGCTTGTTATTTTGGAATTTTAGTCGACCATCACGTACATTAGAGCAGCCTCTTCTTTTCGCACAGTTTCGGTGGTAGAAAGAACCTTGAATTTTATCACTTTTCCGCCAAATTCAATCTGCACAATATCGTCCGGCTTTACCGCGTAAGAAGCTCGGGCCGGTTTGTTATTCACCAACACCCGACCGGCATCGCAGGCTTCGTTCGCTACGGTGCGCCGTTTGATTATCCTGGAAACTTTTAAAAATTTATCCAAACGCATTTTTATCACCTCATATAAAGAAAACCTCTCCCCAATGGAGAGAGGCGTTTTTCTTCGGTTTAAAAAACTATTTAACTTCGTTTTTCAATGCAGCGCCAGCTTTGAATGCGGGAGCTTTCGAAGCTGCAATCTGAATGGCTTCTTTGGTTTTGGGGTTGATACCGGTTCTGGCAGCTCTGTCTTTCACTTCAAAAGTACCGAAGCCAACCAATTGAACTTTACCGCCGGCTTTGAGTTCGGCAGTAACGGTGTCGATGAAAGCGGCTAAAGCTTTGTCAGCATCTTTCTTAGCAAGGCCGGCTTTTTCGGCAATTGCTGCTACGAGTTCAGTTTTGTTCATATGAATTCCTCCGTATAAAAATTATTATTTCAACAGGAAACCCTGTGTGAAAGCATTAGGTTTGGGTTGCCTTTGCTGTTTCCCATAAGATATCTCGTTCCTCATTGCTTAAAGCAGCTAAATCGCGACCCTGTTGTTTGGCCGCTTGTTCTGCTAAAATAAATCGTTCTGTAAAACGGTTGGTAGAAGCAGCTAACTGTTCTTCCGCATCCGTCTTTAAAAATCGAGCCACATTCACGGCGGAGAACAATAAATCTCCCAATTCCTTTGCCGCTTCTTCATTATTATGCAGGGAAATGGCTTCTTTCAGTTCAGCCAATTCCTCTTCCAGTTTGGCAATAACTTGGGTTAAATCGCAAAAATCGTAACCGGCTTTGGCGGCACGTTTTTGTACTTTTTGTGCCCTCAAGGCAGCAGGAAAGGCTTTTGGAACGGCTTGCAATGTATCGGAATATGAATGCATTCCTTTCTCTCGTCCTTTTAACTTGTCCCAGTTGTTGAGCACATCATTAGAATCTCGCACGGTTACGTCGGAAAAAATATGCGGGTGCCGGTAAATCAGCTTTTTGCAAATACCGTCAGCAACGGCATCCAAGTCAAAGGCATTCCGTTCTTGGGCTATTTGACAATGAAAAACTACCTGCAACAATAGGTCGCCCAGTTCTTCTTTCATATCGGTATCATTCAAACGATCAATCGCATCGACCGTTTCATAAGCTTCTTCCAATAAATTGTTTCGAATGGTGGTATGATTCTGCTCTTTATCCCAAGGGCAACCGTTTTTGCCACGCAAAAGAGCCATAATCGCAACCAAGTCCTTAACACAATAGGAATCTTTATGTTCCCACTTATATACTTGTACCATAAATTTCACCTAAAATCAAGTATTAGTTTGAAAAAATCATAAAAACACCGATAAAATCAAACGATTTTACCGAATTATATGCAATTTTTGGAAAATTTTAGCTAATTTCTCTCCTTTTGGTAACGAGATAACATCTTCCCTTGTAATACACTGTAACAAGGCCATTGCCACTAAATAGGTGATAACAGCCAAACCAAGGGATAAAACGGTTACTAAACTAGAAGAAAATAAGGAAGAAAACAGTGTATTTAAACCATAAGCCACTCCCCCGCAAATCAATGCGGCCACCAAAGGTTTGACGATGGTTACGGATAAGCTTAGCCGCACACCGGCATAGTGAATTAAACAAATTAAATCTGCAATAGCAATATACGCATAGCATAATAAAGTGCCGATAGAAGCACCAATAATGTTGATCTGCGGCAGACCAACCAATGCAAAGTTGACCAAGATTTTAATCACGGCACCAACAGCAATATTGCGCACCGGAACACCGGGACGACCGATTGCCTGTAACATATTAGTAAGGGCTGTGGTAAGTCCGGCAAAACAGGCCGCAATCCCCAAGATACGCAGGATAGAAGCGGCGATTTCTGCATCGTGAGAATCATAAAGTAATGCAACAATTTGCGGGGCTAACGCCGTGATGCCGATACCGGCCGGAAAAGCAATTAAGGTTACAACTTTTAACATCGATTCGATATTGGCTTTGATGGCCGTCTTGTCGCCCTCGGTCCAGGCCATAGTCAACACCGGCAAGGCGCTGATGCCCACTACCGAAGTAATCGTGGGAACCAAGTGGAATATGGTATAGGCTTGACCTTTATAACAGCCGTATAAGAAATTAGGTATTTCGGCATCCGTCAACGCAGCGCCATCAATATTCAGCAAATACTTTCCATACATTTGACGAAATACATCGGGAGCGTTTGTTACGGCGGTGTGTAATTGCCGTTGCACCATTACAACATCAATTAAACTGGCAACATTATTTACCAACGAGCCAATTGCAACCGGAATAGCAAATACAATCAATGCCTTTAAAATGGCCTTTTCTGTGGTCTCATTTTGGGCGAGTTGCAGTTGTTCCGTAGTAATACCGTCCCCTTTTGTTTTGTGACGGAAAAAGAGATAAACAGTGCCGAACATCGTGCCGAGCGTAATTCCCAACATAGCCGCGGCGGCGGCGTAGGAAACCACGGTATCGGGGTCACCCGGCATCCACTTCATAACCGTAAAAGCAAATCCGAATCCCAAAAAGAGTTTACCGCCCGCTTCGATAATGGAAGAAATGGCGGTGGGAAACATATTGCGAAGCCCTTCGTAATAACCGCGATAGGCGGACATTAAGCAACAGAATAAAATTGAAGGGGCGATCACCAAGGTGGCAGGCAAAGCATTCGGATTTTTGGCTACAGCAACCACCACATACGCCAATCCAAACATAGCAAAAAAGCCAACCAATCCGGTTACCAAAAAGGCTTTTTTTACTACCTTTAAGGCTTTTTTGGTATCTTGATAGCGTTTTTCTGCCACAAATTGCGCTACAATACGGGAAACTGCAATGGGAAGCCCGGCCATAGCTAAGGAGTAAATGGGTACAAAAATATCATAAGCGGTGGAAAAATATCCCATTCCGGCCGTACCGATAAGGCGTTGAAGCGGAATGCGGAACAAAGCTCCCATAATTTTCACCATAAAGGTGGAAACGCCGAGGATAAGTGTTGCGTATAAAAAACTTTGTTGTTTTTGTCCGGTTTGCTTCGGCATAAAAAATTCCTCTCTCTAATTCCAAAAAAGGTCTTGTTCCCATAATGTTTGGGCCAACTGCAACATATCTTGTGCTAAGGTGACCATCGGTTTATGGTTGATTTCTCGGTAATCGTCAACGGCATCCTCTCCTGCATCATCCGAAATGCGGCGTAAACAAGTAAAAGGCGTGTTGGTTAAATGTGAAATATATGCAATAGCTGCGGTTTCCATATCGCAAGCCGCTACCGAAAATTCATTTTTCAAGGCATCCCGCAATACAGGGTCGGAAACAAAACGGTCTCCACTGGCTAAACGACCGGATTTCGCTCCACCTTTGATGGTTTGTAACAGCTCGCAAAGAAGGGGATCGGCATTGTAAAGATAAGTTTGATTCGGTTTTTCGCATTTTTTATAACCGCAACAAACCAAATCAAAATCGTGCTCAATAAAGGAACTGCCAATAATCTCATCGCCGCGCCGTACGCCGGAAATACCACCGGAAAGGCCGTAGTTTAGAAGTATATCTACGCCGTTCTCCACCAAATGCATCGCAGCAGCGGTGGCGTTAATCATTCCAATACCACATAAAATAGAATCAATTTGAATGGTTTTTCCATCCTTTATTATGCAATAGGTATGCCCTTTTCTGGCATAAAAATCCCTGCGCGTGGCGGTTTGGTCAATAACCTCCTCCCACGCAGCATACTCCATTTCATCGGCAATAATTAAACCGATTTTCAACCTTGTTTTCACAGTAACCTCTTTCCAACAAATAGAATTCTGTCGACCAAAAAAATCGACAGAATTTTTATGTGTTATTGTTTCAATTAATCCAAAGCAGCGCCGCAAACCGGACAAAATTTTGCCGGTTTCGAAAATCGATGATTGCAATGCGAACATCCCCGCTCCCCTTTTGCACTACTAATTTCCTCTTTCTTGGCTTCAATTGCCGAAAGCAAGGAAGAAATTTCTTGACGTGTTTTTTGTTCTGCAACAGTGGGAGAAGAGGTGGAATCGTCCCGAAAATACAAAATCTCACCCAATTTTGCATAGGCTTTTTGCAACTTATTCTCCAAAGTGGTTAAATCAAATTTTAATTTTTGTAGCGAAACGGCTTCGCCTGTCTTCTGACAAGCAACGTCAAACAGTTCTTTTGCTTTTTGCACGGTTTGTTCAAAAGCATCCATTTTTCTTCCACCTTTCCACAGTCAATTATATTTTTTTTAGTTTATCACATCTTTATGAATTTTTCAAGAATTTCCTTAGAAAAATTAACAAATACCCTCGTTTGTCCATTAAAACAAATTTTAATTTTATTCTTGCAATTCGACAAAAAAAGAGGTATAATAAGTTTGTTAACAATTTGTTAAAATACTATGGTGAGGTGACAGAATGGAACCGCAGAAAAAGTACAAACGTAAATTTGGCGACCGACCGGATGGTCGAAAAATACGATCGTTAGACCCGATGAACACCGTTTCCCCTTATATTATGGGCAAACGAAACGATGCAAATAATCTTTGTGAAGTTTCCGTTGATATCGAAAACATTGAAAAATATCTTAAGAAAAAACGTGCGCAAGGCTTAAAGGGTTTTGGAATTTTACATATTATGCTAGCCACCTATGTAAAAACAGTTGCCCAACGTCCAGGTATTAATCGCTTTATTTCGGGACAAAAAATTTACGCACGCAATGATATTCAAGTAATGTTGGCCATTAAAAAAGAAATGCGACTGGATGCACAGGAAACCATTATCAAAGGCATCTTCTCCCCCGGTGCCTCTCCGGAAGAGGTCTATCAAACCATTCACAACTTGGTGGAAGAAAACCGTGTTAAAGGCGATCAGAGCGATTTTGACAGTGTGGCTCGTATTTTAAATTATGTTCCCGGTCTATTTTTAAAATTTGCCGTTTGGGTGTTGAATCTGATGGATTATTTTGGCATTCTTCCAAAATTCTTGCTTAAGGTCAGCCCTTTCCACGGCTCCTTCTTTATTACCTCGATGGGATCGCTTGGTATTCCGGCCATATATCATCATTTGTACAATTTTGGTAATGTGCCCATTTTTTGTTCCTACAGTGCGAAGCGCAGTCAATATGTGCTCAATAAGGAAGGAAAACCGGAACTAAGAAAATTTGTGGATTTTAAATTCACCTTAGACGAACGCACATGCGATGGTCACTATTACGCTTCGGCATTAAAGATGATGATTGATTATCTCAAGCATCCCGATAAACTGGATGAACCCACCGATGTAATACCGGATATTTACTAATTGAAAAACGCGAAGAAAACCAATTTGGTTCTCCTCGCGTTTTTTATATGATATTAAATTTTGGCTCTATAATAAATGTTGGGGTAACCAAGTAGAGCCTACGAAGAAAAAATGAAATAAAAGAAAAAAAGTAGAGCATATTTGGAAAAAATCCGTTAAAATGGAAATGACTAGTAACCATGAACGGAGGACCAAATATGCTC
>JAZNIW010000043.1:0-12702 GCA_045577695.1 Acutalibacteraceae bacterium | reverse complement strand
GGTAAGGTTCTTCGCGTTGCTTCGAATTAAACCACATACTCCACTGCTTGTGCGGGCCCCCGTCAATTCCTTTGAGTTTCAACCTTGCGGTCGTACTCCCCAGGTGGAATGCTTATTGTGTTTACTCCGGCACGGAAGGGGTCAGTCCCCCCACACCTAGCATTCATCGTTTACGGCATGGACTACCAGGGTATCTAATCCTGTTTGCTCCCCATGCTTTCGTGCCTCAGCGTCAGTTAAAGCCCAGTAAGCCGCCTTCGCCACTGGTGTTCCTCCGAATATCTACGCATTTCACCGCTACACTCGGAATTCCGCTTACCTCTACTTCACTCAAGAACTACAGTTTTGGATGCAGCTCCGAGGTTGAGCCTCGGTATTTCACATCCAACTTGCAGTCCCGCCTGCGCACCCTTTACACCCAGTAATTCCGGACAACGCTTGCCACCTACGTATTACCGCGGCTGCTGGCACGTAGTTAGCCGTGGCTTCCTCTTTAGCTACCGTCATTTTTTTCTTCACTAAAAACAGAGGTTTACAATCCGAAAACCTTCTTCCCTCACGCGGCGTTGCTGCATCAGGGTTTCCCCCATTGTGCAATATCCCCCACTGCTGCCTCCCGTAGGAGTCTGGGCCGTGTCTCAGTCCCAATGTGGCCGTTCAACCTCTCAGTCCGGCTACCCATCGTCGACTTGGTGAGCCGTTACCTCACCAACTATCTAATGGGACGCGAGGCCATCCTTCAGCGGATTGCTCCTTTGGTACCGTCGGGATGTCCCATCGGTACGTTATGCGGTATTAGCAGTCGTTTCCAACTGTTGTCCCCCTCTAAAGGGCAGGTTCCTCACGCGTTACTCACCCGTCCGCCACTAAGTGTTTCAAGAAATTCTTCCAGCAAGCTGTTGTCCTTTCAGCGAAACACTCCGTTCGACTTGCATGTGTTAGGCACGCCGCCAGCGTTCGTCCTGAGCCAGGATCAAACTCTCTAAAAAATTCTATCTAAACACATTTCGTGTCTAAATCTATTTTTTAAGCTTGATGCTCATTTCAAACAAAAACTAGCGTTTTGTTTTTCCGTTTTACCAAGTTTTTTAACTTGAATTGTCGGGTCCTATAAAATCGTCATCGTTGTTTAATTTTCAAGGTTCATTGTGCTCCCTCTCTCAAGGGTGCCAGATTATAATACCAAATTTAACCCCTGTTGTCAACACCTTTTTTCATTTTTTTTAAACTTTTTTTCTTTTTGGTGTTTTTGCCATAAAATTATCCTAAAACGGTTTTGATTTTGAATGATTCGCAAAAACCAAAACCGTTTTAGTGAGTTAAAGGGTAGCTGCCATAACGGCTTTAATGGTGTGCATTCGATTTTCCGCCTCATCAAATACGATAGACTGCTCACCTTCAAATACTTCGTCGGTAACCTCCATACAAGTAAGGCCGAATTTTTCGTAAATTTCCTTACCGGTTGTGGTTTTGATATCGTGGAAAGCAGGCAAGCAATGCATAAAGCAACAACCCGTGGAAGCTGCCTGCATCAGCGCAGCATCGACCCGATAGGGAGATAATTCCTTGATGCGATCGGCCCAGACTTCGGCAGGTTCGCCCATCGAGACCCACACGTCTGTATAAATAACATCAGCATTGAAAACGGCGGTTTTGGGATCTTCAATAAATTCTAAAACAGCACCGGTTTCCTTAGCGATGGCAAGGCAGGTGTCGATTAACTCTTTATTCGGAAAATACTTTTTCGGCGCACACGCAACAAAATGCATTCCCATTTTGGCGCAGCCAACCATCAAGGAATTGCCCATATTATAGCGAGCGTCTCCCATATAGACCAACTTGATGCCGTTCAAGGTGCCGAATTTTTCCCGAATTGTCAAAAAGTCGGCCAAGATTTGGGTGGGATGAAACTCATTGGTTAATCCGTTCCAAACCGGAACGCCGGCATAAGCCGCCAGCTCTTCGACAATTTCTTGCCCAAAGCCGCGATACTCGATACCATCAAACATTCGACCGAGTACGCGAGCGGTGTCGGCAATACTTTCCTTTTTACCAATTTGTGAACCCATTGGGTCCAAATAGACCGAGTGCATACCGAGGTCAGCACCGGCCACTTCAAAAGCGCATCGTGTACGAGTGCTGGTTTTTTCAAACACCAACGCTATATTTTTGCCCTCGCAAAGACGGTGAGAAATCCCTTTCTTTTTTTGATTCTTCAAATCAGCGGCCAAATCCAACAGCCCGGTAATTTCTTCGGGTGAAAAATCCAACAGTTTTAAAAAACTTTTTCCCTTTAAATTCATAAGCGACTCCTTATTCGCAACATTCTTTGAGAATGTCGATAGCAGTTTTTAACTCATCCATTGGGATATTCAATGCCGGAAGCAAGCGCACTTTGTTTTTGGCGGTGAGACAAAGCACCCCTTTTTCCATCGCGGCTTTTACCACTTCTCCTGCCGGCTTTTCGGTTTGAATTCCAACCATTAACCCTTTTCCGGTCACGGATCGGATTCCTTTGGCTCCCTCTAATGCAGAAAAAATAAACTCACTTTTTTTCGTTACTTCCTCTAAAAAAGAATCGGTTAAACGATTGACCACGCTAAGCGCGGCGGCCGAACAGACGGGATTGCCACCGTAGGTAGAACCGTGATCGCCAAATCCCAACACGTTTTCAACCTTTTCGGACAACAAGGTTGCGCCAATGGGTAGCCCTCCGCCAAGTCCTTTGGCGGTAGTGACAACATCGGGAGCAATACCAAAATGCATATAGGCATACAACATCCCGGTACGGCCGTTTCCGGTTTGCACCTCATCTACCATAAGAAGAATGTCTTTTTCCTTGACCAACGCGGCCGCGCCTTTTATAAATTCCTCGGTTAGGGGGATAACGCCCCCCTCACCCTGAACACACTCCAGCAAAAGGGCTGCGGGATTATTTTCCTCAACTGCTTCCAACAGTGCCTTAAGGTCGTTGGCGGGGGTATGAACGAATCCACCCGTTAAGGGGTTGAAGTCTTTGTGATAATGTGCCTGCCCCGTAGCAGATAAGGTGGTAATGGTACGACCGTGAAAACTGTTTTCTAAAGTAAGGATGGTAAAACAATCTTTGCCTTTCTTTTCCGCGGCGTATTTACGCGCCACCTTGATAGCGCATTCGTTGGCCTCAGCACCGGAATTGCTGAAAAAAACCTTTTTCATACCGGTTTTTTGGCAAAGAATTTTGGCCAATTCGGCGCACGGATTGGTATAATACAGATTGGAAGTATGTTGCAATCTACCGATTTGGTCGGTCACCGCAGCACACCAATCGTCATCGGAAATACCGAAAGCGTTCACCCCGATCCCCGAACCCATATCGATATATTTTTTGCCGTGAATATCCAACAAGATACTCCCCTTGCCCGACACTATTTCAACATTAAAACGATTGTAGGTACCGGCAACATAGGTTTTATCCTTATTTATGAACGATTGCATATTTTGTCCCCCATAACCATCGTGCCGGCTCCTTCGTCGGTTAAGATTTCCATCAGGATAGAGTGAGGCACCCGACCGTCCATAATGATGACGTTTTGAACGCCTTTATGAATGGCCTCTACACAACAATCGACCTTGGGAATCATACCACCCGAAATGACTCCCTGTTCGCACAGGGTGTGGATATCCGAAATGGTGACTTCAGGAATGAGGGTGGTCGGGTCGTTTCGGTCACGCAAGATTCCGTCGATATCGGTCATCATGATCAAGCGCTCAGCCCGCATCGCCCCGGCGATATAGGCCGCGGCGGTATCGCCGTTGATATTATAGGCATTGCCCTCTTTATCGCAACCAATGGTGGAAACCACCGGAATGTATCCTTTTTCAAGAAGGTCTTCAATCGGCTCAATATTGACGTTGGTCACTTCACCGACATACCCCAGTCGCTCGTCTTTCACTTTGGCTTCAATCAGGCAACCATCCATTCCGGAAATGCCCATAGCTTTGCCGCCCTTCATTTCCAATAGATTAACCAGCGTTTTATTTACCTTGCCGGCCAATACCATTTGTACGATATCAACCGTTTCTTTATCGGTCACACGAAGGCCGTCGACAAATTTCGGTTCTTTACCGAGTTTATCCATCAAATCACTGATTTCGGGGCCGCCACCGTGCACCAATACAACCTTAACGCCAATCAACCACAAAAGAACAATATCTTCCATAACTTGCTGCTTAAGTTGTTCGTTAATCATAGCATTGCCGCCGTATTTAATAACCACAACTTTTCCGTTATAGCGTTTAATATACGGCAGGGCTTGGGTTAATACTTCGGCCCGTTTTGGATTGGAAAGTTCCATTTTTATTTCCTCTTTCCTTTTTGAAATTAGGTGCGATAATCTCCATTAATGCGAACATATTCGTAGGTTAAATCACAACCGTAGGCTGTAGCGGAGGCTTCGCCGTCGTTTAAGGATACCAGAATATATACTTCGTCTTCAACAAGAACTTTTTTGGCAACTTCTTCAGAAAAATCGATACCGGCCCCATTTTTACAAACAGCAATTTCGCCACCACGCGACGCAAAGGATACATTGATTTTTTGCACATCCAACGGAACTCCGGCGTATCCCAAGGCACACAAAATGCGTCCCCAGTTGGCATCGGCACCGAACATAGCCGCCTTAACCAAAGAAGACTGTATCACCGCTTTGGCAGCCACCTTGGCAACCTCTACGGTTTTAGCGCCAACTACCCTGCATTCGACCAGCTTAGTGGCACCTTCCCCATCTTTGGCCATACACTTAACCAATTTTTCACAAAGAGCAGCCAACGCCGATACAAAAATTTGATATCTTTCATCCTTGGTTTCAATGCGCGGGTTTTCCGCCTTGCCCGAGGCCAGAATTGCCACGGTATCATTGGTAGAGGTATCGCCATCGACCGAAAGCATATTAAAACTGTCAGCCACAACTTCGAGCAAAGCTGCTTTGAGCATGGGCGACGCAATATTGACATCAGTGGTTAAAAAGCCAAGCATGGTTGCCATATTGGGGCTTATCATTCCACTGCCCTTAGAGATACCGCCGATTTTGCAGACCTTTTGATCGATGACAAATTCCACCGCAAACTCTTTTTTGACGGTATCGGTGGTCATAATAGCCTCGGCCGCATCACCCGAACCGGTTTTGCTTAGATTTTCCACCAGTTTCGGCAGACCCTTTTTAATCGGATCTAATGTGATGGGTTGCCCGATAACACCGGTGGAACATACCACAATATCTTCCGGCAAAATGCCCAATGCCTCTGCCGTCAGCTGACAGGTTGCTTCTGCTTTTTCGACACCGTCGGCATTGCAAGTATTGGCGATGCCGCTATTGCAAATTATGGCCTTTGCTTTGCCGTTTTGCAGATGTTTACGAGTGACCGTAATGGGGGCTCCATAAACCAAATTCTGCGTGTAAACGGCGGCAGCATCGCAATCGGTCTGCGAGTAGATTAAGGCCAAATCCTTCTTGCTTTTATTTTTTCGAATTCCGCAATGTATCCCCGCTGCCAAAAAACCTTTTGGCGCTGTTACACCGCCATTAATAAACTGTATCATTCTTTACTCCATCTAACATTTAACATATAGTCCGGGTTTTGCCCCATTTTATAATTCATACATTCCAAAGCCGCACCGCTGGCCCCCTTGCCTAAATTATCATAGCGGGCAATCAGCAAAATACGTTCTTCATTTCCACAGACGGTTATTTCCATATTATCCATTTCGGCCAGAGCGTTGCCCGAAAGAAAACCGTTTTCATCCATATCCTCCACATACCGCACCAATCCGTTTGCGTAAACGTTGCGATATACATCCTTAATATTTTCTACCGTTTTTCCGTTTTCCAAATGACTTGCAAAAAGCGGCACCGTCATCACCATACCGGCATAATAATCGCAAATATAGGGCACGAAAATCGGCTCATTGGAAAGTCCGCTAATGGCCTTCATTTCCTTTAAATGCTTATGCTGTTGAGAGAGGGCGTATAATCGCGGAGCCGAAAGCAAGGGATTTCGGTCTTCTTTCTCGTATTGGGCAATCCCTTTTTTGCCGGCACCGCTATACCCTGAAATGGCATGACAGGAAAGAGAAGAGTCGGCCGAGAGAATACCTGCCTCTATTAAGGGTTTTACCAAGGCAATAAAACCACCGGCGTAACAACCGGGAACGGCGATGCGCTTAGCGTTGGTGAAGCTGCCTTTGGGGTTGGCCAACAACTCCGGAAAGCCATACAGCCAGTCGGGATTGGTGCGATGCGCCGTGGAAGTGTCGATGACCACGGTGTTTTCATTTTCAATCAGTGAAACAGCTTGAACAGCTGCTTCATCCGGTAGGCAAAGAAAAACAACGTCCGCTGCATTGAGGGCTGTTTTACGCGCCGCTACCTCTTTCCGACAAGATTCTTCCAGGACAATAAGTTCAATATCGCTTCGCCGTTTCAACCGGTCGAATATTTTAAGGCCGGTCGTCCCTTGACTTCCATCAATAAAAACCTTCGTCATAGATTAGGACTCCTTATTACTGTTGGTCACTCGTTGAATTTGGGCCAATACATTACTTGGTGCCGGCCCACCCAGTGAGGTGCGGCCATTAACACAAGCATCTAAATTAATGGCATCGTAAACACCATCTTCAAAAAGCGGACAAATCGATTGATAGTCCGCAAGGGGTAGGTTTTCCAACGTAAGCCCCTTTTCTATGCAAAGAGCAACCAATTCGCCAGTAGCCTTGTAGGCATCGCGAAAGGGCAGGCCCTTGCCTACCAAATAATCGGCACAGTCAGTAGCGTTGATGAACCCGCCGGCTGCCGCCTTGCGCATATTTTCCGGTAGCGCTGTCATCGTTTCAAGCATAGGGATAAAGGCTGTTAAGCACATTTTCACCGTATCAAAAGCGTCGAAAACTGCCTCTTTGTCCTCTTGCATATCTTTATTGTAGGCCAACGGTAACCCCTTCATCATCGTGAGCAAGGTGGTCAAATCACCAAACACCCGTCCCGCCTTGCCGCGAATGAGTTCGGTGATATCGGGGTTCTTTTTTTGTGGCATAATCGATGAACCGGTGGAAAAGGCATCATCCAACTCCACAAATTTAAACTCCCAAGAGCACCACAGAATGATTTCCTCCGAAAAGCGGGAAAGATGCACCATAAGGATGGACAAGGCCGAGGTCAGTTCCATACAGAAATCTCGATCGGAAACGGCATCAAGCGAATTCTGCATAGGGCCTGAAAAGCCTAGGGCCTCAGCCGTCATTTTTCGATTGGTGGGGTAGGTCGTGCCGGCCAAGGCACAAGCACCAAGAGGGCAAACATTCATCCGCGCGGCGGCGTCCGAAAGCCGCTCTTTATCCCGCAGAAACATTTCGGCGTAGGCCATTAAATGGTGGCCGAAGGTAATGGGCTGTGCTCGTTGCAGATGGGTATATCCCGGCATAACCGCAGCAGCATATTGCTCGGCCTTTTGACAAAGAACCGAGATAAGCTGGGTGAGTTGATGGTAGAGGGCGTTGCATTCTTTTCGCAAATATAACCGAATGTCCAGCGCCACTTGATCGTTTCGACTGCGGGCAGTATGCAACCGTTTGCCGGCCGCCCCAATGCGGGCCGTCAATTCCCCTTCGACAAAAGTGTGAATATCTTCGGCGTTGGGGTCGATAACCAAATCGCCGTTTTCAATCTCGGCTTGAATCTCTTTTAATCCCTTAACGATTTTTGCCAAATCTTCAGCGGAAAGAATCCCGCAAGAAGCCAGCATGGTGGCGTGTGCGATACTGCCTTCGATATCCTCTTGATACATCCGACTATCAAAGGATATGGAGGAATTGAAATCATTGGTTTTGGGGTCTAGTTCCTTTTGGAATCTACCTTTCCACAGCTGCATTTTGCTTTCTCCTTTAATGCAAGAAAGGGCAATAAAATGCCCTTTCTTAGCGAAACATAAAATTATGCGTCGTTTCTCTTTTTATCCAACAAGGCTTTTACCTTGATCGAAAGACCGAACAGATTAATGAATCCGGCGGAATCGGTTTGGTCGTAAGCGCCACCGTCATCCCCGAAAGAAGCAACGTTTTCATCGTACAAAGAATTGGGAGACGTAACACCGGCATTCATAATATTGCCTTTATAGAGCTTTACTTTAACTTCACCGGTAACGGTTTTTTGGGTTTCATCGACAAAAGCGGACAAGGCCTCCCGCAAGGGGGTGAACCACAGACCATTGTAAACCAGTTCGCCAAATTTTTGGGAAATAAGTTTTTTGTAGTGAGAGGTTTCTCTATCTAAAGTCAGCATTTCCAACCACGCGTGTGCCTTATACAGGATGGCGCCGCCGGGGGTTTCGTAAACGCCTCTCGACTTCATACCGACCAGACGGTTCTCAACAATATCCAGCAGGCCGACGCCGTTTTGTCCGCCCAGTTCATTAAGTTTTTCCACAATAGCAAGGCCATCCATCTTCTGACCATTCACAGCGGTGGGAATACCTTGCTCAAAATGAATGGTGACATAGGTGGGCGTATCCGGGGCTTGTTCGGGGGCAACACCCAATTCTAAAAATCCTTCTTTTAAATATTGCGGTTCGCTTGCGGGGTCTTCTAAATCCAATCCTTCATGGGAAAGGTGCCAGACGTTTTTATCCTTGGAATAATTCGTTTCGCGGTTGATTTTTAGGGGTATGTTGTGGGCTTCGGCATATTCGATTTCGTCTTCTCTGGATTTAATGTCCCACTCTCTCCACGGGGCGATGATTTCCATTTCAGGAGCAAACGCCTTTAAAGTTAGTTCAAAGCGGACTTGATCGTTCCCCTTGCCGGTACAACCGTGACAAATAGCATCGGCCCCCTCTTTGATGGCGATATCGGCCAGACCCTTCGCGATACAGGGACGAGCGTGGGAAGTACCAAGCAAGTATTCTTCGTATTCAGCACCGGCTTTGAGGCAGGGCCAAATATAATCTTCCACATATTCTTTTTTCAAATCCAGCACATAAAGTTTCGAAGCGCCGGTAGCAATCGCTTTTTCTTCCAAACCGTCGAGTTCAGTTCCTTGTCCCACATCACCCGAAACAGCAATAACTTCACAGTTGTTATAATTTTCTTTGAGCCACGGAATGATAATCGAAGTATCCAATCCGCCGGAATAGGCCAACACAACCTTTTTAATATCCTTTTTGTTCATTTGGAACATCCTTTCCATATCCTTAATTGAATCACGTGTATAATTATGCATTATTATTCAAAATTTGTCAAGTCTTTTTTTGTTTTTTCAAGTTTTTTTAAAGAAAACTCCATTTTATATAGCCTTTATATAAGATAATTTAGCTTTTTTGTCGGAAATTACAAGGAGGATGCATAAATATACAATAAATAGAGTATTATATGCATAAAATTCAGTTTTGTTTTCCACACCGCAAAAAAACACACCCAAAAGCCAGAATGCTCTTTGGGTGTGTTTTTTAGTGTTTTCCGTTTTGTATTTGCAAAAAAAGTTTATCGGCATTCTCCAGTAAACGATTCACCAATGCCTCGCCTCTTTTCTTGCGTAAAAAGTCATATGCTTCTTTTAACAGGGGTGGCCGGTGTTGTAAAGAATGGGTATCGCTGGATAACACCGCTTTCGGAAACGTATTGAGCAACCTCATTGCCGTATGAGAATGCGTTCCCCCCAGTAAGGACGCTGCATTAACTTGCGGGATCGCCCAACCCTGTTTGACCAGATGGTGCACGAAAGAATAACCGGAACTTTTGACATAGCGTTCTAAATGCGCCAAGATAACCGTGTAGCCGCTGTAATAAAGCTCGACAATTTCTTCGGCCGTTTGTTCGGTTAGATTGCTTCGGTCAAGTTCTAACAGTAATACATCCGACTCTCCCAAACAAAAGCATTCTAAATTATCGCAGCGAGAAATTCCGCTAAAATAACGCAATTCATACCCCAAATACATATTTTCGACAAAGATGCCTTGATTTGACATTTCTTTTTGTAAATCAGAAAAATAGTGGTTTGCCAAAGAAGTTCTTTTTTCCAGTGAATGATGCTTACCATCGAAATGCGGCGTTAAAACCAATCGGTCACAACCCGTTTCCACGACCGCCTTCAGCAACAAAATGGATTCTTCAACCGTTTGAGGGCCATCATCAATAGCATGCAAAATGTGCGTGTGAAAATCTGCAAACATTAGTATGTATACCGTCGCGATCGACGATATCGATATCGATAATATTTCTTGTTATTCTCAGTACTGCTATTTAAGATAGCACCAAGCAACTTTACATCGGCAAACCCAAGCGCAGAAACGGCTTTTTTAAATTCATCGTGCGTGGTTTGACGGTCTTGAACGACCATCACGATGCCTTCGGTTTTTGGGGCCAAAACCACTGCATCCGCAACCACATTGACGGGAGGCGTATCGATGATAATATAATCGTATTTCTCTTTGCCCGTTTCCAATAGACGACTCATCGCATCGGAACCGAGCAGTTCGGAGGGATTTGGCGGAATGGGACCGGAAACCAAAACGTCAAAATTGGTGGCAACCGACGAAACAGCTTCGGAAAAATCGCAAAAACCAACCAAAGCAGAACTGAGCCCCTTCGTGTTTGGTAAATGCATCTTTCGATGAATCGTGGGTTTGCGAAGGTCGCCATCGATGAGTAAAACACGGTTTCCCATTTGGGAAAAGGCAATTGCTAAATTGATACAGCAAGAAGATTTTCCTTCGTTAGGAAGGGCACTGGAAATTTCGAAAACCTTTCCCTCTTTGCTTGGTAACAGGAACATAATATTTGTACGAATAGCTTTATAGGCTTCTACAACGGCAAAAGGAGCCGACGTCGAAGAACCTTCCTCGTTTTTGTTTTCGTAAGAATTCTTAGCACGATAGGAGTAATCTCTCATTGATATCTCTCCTCTCTGATAGCGGTTTTAAAGTTCGGAATATTACCAAGCAATGGAATGTCATAGTTCGAGGTGAAGTCGCTTTCACCTTTTATGGTGTTATCCATCGCGTGAATCAAGACCGCAATACCGTAAACCAATGCAGCACCAAAGAGCATCAGTACAACGATGGTAAGGGGGGGATTGGGATAATTTTGCACCGCACCACTACTGTGCTGTACCCCCTTTAAATAAGCATTGGGGATGCATTTCATCACATAATCATCCCCAAGTTTTAAAAAAGCATTGGCGATTTCTACCGAATGCACCGGATTGGTGCTTGTTACCACAACATCTAAAAGTAAAGAGTCATCTGAGCGGGGGGAGATTTCTACCATAGAAGCAAGTTCTCGCGCTGTGTAGTTCAGATCCACTTCTTTTTCCAGTTCTTCATACATTTCCGGAATACAAAGAATATCTATATATGTATTAAGTAGCGCTAAAGAGGCGGCAACATCCGCACTAGAGATTTTTGAAGTCGTATTTTCCTGCATCAGCATAGTTTCATCGCCAAATCCCTTATTGGTGGCGACAAAGGAAACCGAAGCTTGATAAGTCGGCGTGGCCATGAAAGTACAAAAAGCGTAAGCCGCTACACCAAACACAATAGCGACAACTAACATATGCCATATGCATTTTTGTAATATTTTTAAAAGGGAAGCGAGTGTAAAATCATTCATATAGGTCCTCCATTCTAAAAATGAACATTCTTTTTGATTTGCCTTAATCAAATTTATTATACTACACCCCTTTCTTTTTGGCAAGGCCTTTTTTATGGAAAAGAAAGATTTCCTTTGTTTCTTTTTTTGCGTTTAGGGCATACTTACAGAGTAGAAAGGGGTGGGATAAATGTGCAAAAACGAATGAAAAAGTCCTGGTGCGCATTTTTGCTTACGTTTGCTTCTTGCACCCTTCTCTTTTGTGGTATATTATTCTTGCAAAGCGGAATATCTCCTTCCAAAGAAGTAGCACAGCCGTATACATCGGTCCCCTATTCTCCTGCTTATTCCAAAGGAAAAACAGCCATATTTATCAAAATTGAAGACCTGTCCGTTTGTTTTTTGCTGGAATGGATACCATCACAATCAAGCGGCACCGTCACCTGCATTCCAAAAGCGTCGGTCAAGGAAAGCACAAAACATCTCTCTCCTAACCCAACCCTACCGCAATTATCCGATTTTTTCACCACCGATATCGACTTCATCATCACAATGAGCCAAGAGATATTCTCCCATTTGTTTGAACAGGTGGGTGGCATTTCAGCTCCCACTCCCTATGGGTTGCCGGCCCCCTCGCAATGCGGCGCTCCCTTCACGACGGGTGAAACGGTACAACTTTATGGCCACACGTTCCTCGACTTAATCAAGGCCGAGCCTGCACCAGATACCCAACGACTCCTCTATTATGCTAACCTTTTTTCTTTGCTTTGCAAGACATATTTAACCGATTTTATACCGGAAAAATACCACTATATAAAGGAAAATGCCAATACCAATATCTCTTATATTCATTACTACGACCACAGAAGTGAAATTGAACGTTGTGCTGCAGCCCTTTCCGTGCGTTCCTGCGACGGTGTTTGGCTGAATGAACATTATTATTTGGCTCTTTGTCAATAGTTGGGGTAAAGAGTTAAAATGGAAAAGTTTATACAAGCAGCCGCTTCAAGCGGCTGCTTGTTGTAATTTAAGTTGTTGATGGGAAAATATATGTAAAATACGGTTTCTAAATCTCTTAAAATTCC
>JAZNIW010000042.1:0-1519 GCA_045577695.1 Acutalibacteraceae bacterium | reverse complement strand
GGCGGTAAGGCCTAAGGTCATTAATTTAATTAACTGCTCGCCCGCGATTTTGCCGATTGCCGCTTCATGTATGAGCGAAGCATCAATATGGTTTGCGGTGATTTTCGGCACGGCCGCAACGTGTGCTTTGTCCATAATAATAGCATCACATTCGGTATGGCCGTTACAAATGTTGTTGCCGTTAATGGTGGATAAGAAAAGCTGACTTGACTCATCCTTAGCAACCGAGCGTGAGACAATGTTTGCGCTCGAATTTTCGCCGTCCATATCAACCGTAAAATCGGTTTCGGCGTATTGTTGGCCGTTCGTCATAAGCTTTTCGTGAACAATAAGGGTCGCATCTTTATCAAGTCTTGCAGTGGTAATACGCTTTGTGGAGTCGATACCCTCAATCTGAGTGGTCTCCATCTCCATATAACCGCCTTCGGCAATGTTGATAACGGTGGTGGGGTTCATATTTTGCTCACCCTTACCGTCGCCTGTACCAACGTGGCGTTCGACATATTTAACCTTAGCATTTTTGCCAACGAAAAAGGAGTGAATACCGTCGTGGCGGGATTCTTCGCTACCGCAGTTGTGAATGCCGCAACCTGCTACGATTTCAACGTCGGCGTCTTCGCCGATTATAAAATCGTTATAAACAAGCTCTGTAAGGCCTGTTTGGCTAATTATTACAGGGATATGCACCTTTTCACCCTTGGTGCCGGGTTTTATAATTATTTCAATGCCGTTGCCGTCGGCTTTTTCACGGATATTGATATTTTCGGTAACGTTGCGTGAAGCGAGCGTACCGTTTGCACGGATATTAAAAGCACCCGAGGGTGTGCCTTCAATATCGGCAATCATTTTAAGTAGTTCTAATTCGTTATTGTTCATATATTATTCCTCACAGTTTGCAGTAAGCACCTTGCAGGCAATATCCGCCTTGCCTAAAAGTGAAGGTAAAATATCGTCCTTTTTGCCTTCTTCTTTTACGGTGCCGTTTGCAACAACTATAATCTTATCTGCAATATTTAAAATACGCTCCTGGTGGGAGATTATCATAATCGAGCCACCCAAGGTGTCGTGCATTTTTTCAAAAACTTTAATAAGGTTGTTAAAGCTCCAAAGGTCAATACCGGCTTCCGGTTCGTCAAAGAGCGAAACCTTGGTACCACGGGCTAAAACGGTAGCAATTTCAATTCGTTTTAATTCACCGCCCGAAAGGGATGCGTTAACCTCACGGTTAATGTAATCCCTTGCGCAAAGACCCACCTGGGACAAATATCCGCAAGCATCGTTTACGCTAATAGGCTTACCTGCGGCAAGGCTTATTAAATCATGTACCGTAATGCCCTTAAAGCGCACGGGCTGCTGGAAAGCAAAGCTGATGCCTTTTTTTGCACGCTCTGTAACCGAAAGATTTGTAATATCTTCGCCGTCAAGCAGAATCTGACCTTCATCGGGGGTGATTATACCGGCATTAATTTTAGCCAAGGTGGATTTTCCGCCGCCGTTAGGGCCGGTAATTACCACAAAG
>JAZNIW010000041.1:0-51191 GCA_045577695.1 Acutalibacteraceae bacterium | reverse complement strand
AACGCGGACTTTGATAGGAAGTGTTCTTCCTATTATTGCTTGCCCTGAAGAATGTGATTCGGTGATTATTCTTCCATCTAAATATTGGTCAAATGATTTTAAAGAAAGTTGGATAACAGAACGATAATTATTTCGAGGAAAACCCTCTGTTTTCAGGCACATTTTATTCGTGTCATTAAGTTCAAACTACCCAAAGCATTCAAACCCGAACCTTTTACCGATTGGTGAAAGGTTCGGGTTTGTTGTTTTCTTAAAAGATGTTAAATAGCCTTTGTTTGTGGCAGTACAGAGCGTTTCACTCTGTGCTGCCACTTCTTCGTTTCAATGAATTTCGTACATAAAGGAGATTTTGAAATGAAGCTGTTTAAGTTTATTGTTATACTGATTTTGCTTTTGATTACACTATGGACAGGCCGGCCAAAGCATTTAAACTCGAACCAGCCTTAAATGGCTATCTTGCACTGTTGTATGAGGTCTTAATAGCAACAGGTACTTTTCTAATATGTTACAGATTATTTTAAAACAGCAGTGGCATCGCTGATAGTCTTTTCAAGCGCTTCTTTGCCGTATTTATCAACCTCGGCCTTATTCTTTTCACCATGAGTAAGACATCCTGCACCGCCGATACAACCGCCAATGCAAGCCATCCCTTCGATAAAGTTGGCATCGAGCACATTTTTGCTCTTTTTTAGAAGAGCCATACGACATTCTTCGATCCCATCACAAGGAATTGCTTTCAAGTCGAAATCGATATTTTGTTCTTTAAGACCTTGCGCTACAGCATCCGAAAGACCGCCACTACGGGCGAAAATTCTGCCAAAGTAGGATGCATTGTCCAAAACATCCTCAGAAAGGGTTGTAATATCAATATCTTTGCTATCGTAAAGAGCCTGTAATTCTTCAAAGGTGATCACTGCATCGATATACGGTTTAACACTTTCGAGCTGTGCCTCTGCCTTTTTAGCTGTGCAAGGCCCTATAAATACAACCTTTGCATTTGCATCGGTACCCTTGATGTATTTTGCAAGGGTTGCCATCGGTGAAAGATTATGCGATACGAGTGGCAGTAAGTCGGGGAATGCCGATTTGATATATTGTACAAATGCAGGACAGCAAGAACTTGTCAGAAAACTCTTTTCCGCAAGTTCTTTCGATTCAGCCTGAGCCACCATATCCGCACCGAGAGCTGCTTCGATTACCGTGTAGAAACCGAGCTCTTTAAGTCCTGTGATAACTTGACCAAGCTTTGCGTAAGTAAATTGGCTTGAAATGGATGGTGCAACAATAGCATAAACCTTATACTTGGCATTGTTTTCACTCTTTTTAATGAGGTCGATTACATTAAGTATATAGGATTTATCCATAATGGCTCCAAAAGGACACTGATAAACGCAGGCACCGCACTGAATACACTTATCGTTATCAATTGCCGCCGCATTATCATCATTAATAGAGATTGCCTTTACTTTACAAGCAATCTGACAGGGGCGCTTGCGATTGATAATGGCAGAATAAGGACAAACCTTTGCACACTGACCGCACTCTACGCATTTGGATTTATCAATATGGGCAACGTGGTTGTGATCAAAGGAAATGGCGCCTCTTTTGCAAACATCCTCACAGCGATGAGCTAAACATCCGCGGCAGGAGTCTGTTACTTCATAACCCGCTGCGGGACACTCATCACAAGCAATATCAATAACCTGAATAACATTTGGATTATCCTTGTCGCCACCCATAGCAATCTTAACGCGCTCACCTAAAATAGCACGCTCTTTATATACACAACAACGCATAGTAGAGGTTTTGCCGGGCACGATCATTTTCGGAATTTCAATAATGTTTTGAAGGAGAGTATCATTCCAAGCCTGACGCGCCACTTCACGCAAGACTTTATATTTTAGGTGTTGTACTTTCGTATCAAATTTTCTAACTCCCATAACGAATTCTCCTTAGAAGTAACTTACTTTTATTTTCTTTCCCATCTTTTTGAGGCATTTTGATAATTCCTCAACCAAGTTCATTTTTATATTAAAGTTGATAGGCAAGTCGGGATTTTGATGAGCGGGGTTTACCGCTCTGCCAACATAGAAATTAATATCGGTAGCTTCTTCAAACAACAAACAGCAGATCAGAGATGCGCCGTCACGCTTGAAGCTCCAGTGTTCGTAGTGCTTGTTTTCGCCAAGATAATCCTTAGCATATTCAAGCACCTTATTTACGGTGATAACACCTTCGATAACAAGATCCACGCCTTCAATTTTGGCAATGGGCGGAACGTCGCTTATCTCAAAGTTAAGGCTTGCTTTAAGCGGTTTGCGCAAAAATTTTGCTGCAATAGAAGAAGTCGTTCCACCGCAAATGATATGCTTGCCCTCTTTTGAGAAGAACAGCGACATCATACGGTCGGCATCATCGCGGTTCGAGGGTGGTCCAAAGAGCATATTCATCGGCACTCTTTTTCTGATACGAACCACACAAGCGGTTGCATCATCGCCGGGCTTGTGATTGTAAAGTTTATCACATTCATCAACAAGCATTGTGGATAATGTTTTGGCGGTATAACCTGCGTGAGAAAGGGATTCCATAAAAGTGGCAATATCATCACGCTTCCAACCGAAGTTATAAGCTGTACCGATACCGGCATGAGGACAACCGTCACTCATTGTGATAAAAATATCATTCTCTTGCAGTTTAATAACTGATTTATAAATTTTTTTACCACCGATATTCATTTCGGTTTTCGGATAATCCCAAACCTGTTCATTACGGATAATGATTGCGTGCGGGTTATCATACTGTATCAGATCCGCCACCTGATTATTCTTTAAATGAATAATGGTAAAGGTGGAATATGCTACGCCGCGAACCGAACAAATAGGCAAGGTTGCGGCGATTGTTTCAACGCATTCTTCCAAAGACAACCCTTCCGCCAACATAGTTGAAATAATTTTAGAGGTAATGGTTGAAAGAATACTTGCCTTAACGCCGCTACCAAGTCCATCTGACAACACGATAACGGTAGAATCATCGCTCGGCTCCACCACATCTACGTGGTCACCGCAAAGCTGCTCGCCGTAATGATTTATACTTTTATACCCAATATCCGCACATAAATCATTCATCTTGGATTGACTCCTTTAATTTTGCGAGTGCAATTTTGGTTTCCGCCGCCGTTTCACCAAGCAAAGATGCAATTTCCTGAACAATACGCATTTGCTTATCCACAACCTTATCAGCAACCTCAATGGTTTTGCGACTGATGCTTTCTTTCTTTTCACGTTCGTTTTGCTCATCGGTAATATCTCGCATAATCCCGATAAGCAGATGCGAATCCTTATCGTAAACTACCGACTGCTCAACAAAGCGCTTATATTCAGCCAAATACACACGCTCATCACGGATATCGCGACCTGTATGCAAAACATCCATAAATACTTTCGGATCAAGGATGCGAATAACTTGATCGCCGAGGATGTCATTGGCACTTCGGATATTCATAAGTTTTCTTGCGGCGGTATTAATTTGTTGTACCTCAAGATTTTCGTTAAGAACAATCAGTCCGTTGGGAGAGTTATTAACGATGGTATCTGAGAAGCTTTCGGCCTTGTCCTTAAGGAAGGGGAGACACATAGAGATTTCTGCTTTACCCTGAATAATCGCAATGGCTTTTTCGCGACAGGTATTATATCCGCAAGAGCCACAGTTGAGCTCGTGAGCGGGCTTGAATTTTCCCATCTGACGAAGAATATTTTGAATTTCCGCATCCGACGGCATCTGCGAACGTTGTTCGATATAAGAAAAACTTTTTTTGAGTTCGATTGCCTTAGGCTGCGAAACTTCAAAGTCCTTTTCGCCCGCATATTCGGAAATAGCAATATAATCCTTAACGGCCGATGCGCGATGATATTTTTCCATAACAGGACCGCCAACACAACTTCCCACGCAAGCAGACATTTCAATAAAGCATTTATGAATTTTGCCGTCTATGATGTCTTTCAGAGCAGCGATACAGTTGTCTACACCGTCAAGAGAAAGATATGTATAGCCGGAGATATTCTGCGCCATTGTTTTAAGAACACCGCCGGTTGTCGGGAAGAACCGAGCACGAGAGCAAGCATCATTGTCCACCTCTTGCTCAAGCTCAATTTTTTCTGCATTCAACCATTCCGTAAGTTCTTCAAAGGTGAGAACGGCATCAACAATACCTTTGTAATACTCCGCCTCATCCTTTTTTGCAACACAAGGGCCGATAAATACCGTCTTTGCACCCGGAAATCTTGACTTAATATCTTTACAATGTGCTTGCATAGGGGATATAACATCAGCCAAAAATTCAAGCGCCTGCGGGAAATGCTTTTGAATTAAAAGGTTAATAGAATGACAACAAGAGGAGATAATAATATCTCTTTCGTCTTCTTTTAGCATTCTTTCATATTCTGTTTTAACAATGGTGGCACCTACAGCGGTTTCCTCAACGTCATAAAAGCCCAGCTTCTTAAGAGCTCTACGCATAGCGTTAATACCAACGCCTTCATAGTTAGCAATAAAAGAAGGGGCAAGACTTACGATCACAGGATCACTGCTCTGCAAGAACACCTTTACTTTTTCGGTTTCATCAACAATTTCTTTTGCATTTTGAGGACATACCACAAAGCACTGTCCGCAAAGGATACATTCGTTGCCGATAATATGTGCTTGGTTTCCCGAAAAGCGAATGGCTTTCACGGGACAGTGGCGAATGCATTTATAGCAGTTTTTACAGTTTGATTTTTTTAAGGTCAAACAATTCGGCATATCCCGTTACTTCCTTTCTAATTTATTCAGCACATGCTCTTGAAGAAATTCCTTGAAATTGTCTTTTGTAACGCCTATATGAATATCATCATCAACCTGAATCGTCACACCAATACGGTTACACTTGCCGATACAAAAATTACCGGCAAGTGTAACTTGTGTTTCAAGATGATATTCTTCAACGGCTTTTTGCAGAAGTTCGACAATTTCAGGCGAACCCTTTAAATGACAAGAACTACCTACACAAACCTGAATAATCATATTATTTATACCTTCGCTTTAATGTTTTGCAGGAAAAATTCTTCTACGGTTTCGGGGGTGACGGAATAAAAAACATCATCAACGGTTACACAAACGCCCTGTTGGCATTTACCCATGCAGAAGGTGCCGCCGAGTTCAACCTTATCACTGAGCTTATTCTCGGCGATAAGATATTGAAGCTGCTCTACAACCTGACGGGAGCCTTTGATGTGGCAAGAACTACCGATACATACAGTAACTTTCATTGGTTTAATCTCCTTTATGTCCTATTATTCGTAATCTACAACGTTAACCCAAGAGAGCAAGAACTCACGCTCTTGTGTTTTTCCCTTAACCGACTGAGAAGCAGCAACGATGGGCATCCACTTCTGAACATATTGCTTAGCGGTATTGCTCATTTGGCAGAATAAATCGAGATACTTTTTAGCACCGTCGATATCACCGTTCAGCCAGAACAGTAAGTAGGTTCGAGCTGCATCGGCAGAAGCATTACCCTGCGTTGCGTGAGACCAGTCAAGAATATAAGGAGTGCCGTCTTCAGTAACGATGATGTTGGAAGGATTAAAGTCGCCGTGGCAAACCTTGTTATGCTTGGGCATACCTTCCAGACGGGTGTGTAAATCATAACGGGTGGTTGCGTCGAGTTCGGTGGCAGCAATCTTACCGCTCATTTTATCCTTAAGTTTGTTAAGAAGAGGGCATTTCTTTGCGTGAACAGAGAGTTGAAGGTCAACAAGCAATTTGAGATATTCGTCTTTTTTCTCTGCATTTTCTTCCATAAGCTGAGCCAAAGTCTTACCCTTGATATATTCGGATACAATGGCCCATTTGCCATCCACCATCGTTACTTCTAAAATCTTTGGGATATTAAGACCGGTTTCTTCGATTCTTGCTTGATTAAGAGCTTCATTGAGAACATCGGCCTTGGAATAATCCTCATTAAATACTTTTACACATCGATCGCCGTCACGGTAGATCGTTTTACTGTTTCTTACTGCAATTACTCTATCCAGTTTCATTACGGTTTCCTCCTTTAATTATGCTTTCTTACCCTTGCGGTAGGTTGCCTTTACTTGGTCAACCTTAGCCACTTCAGTAATATCAGCGGCAGTGGGCTTCTTGGTTTCAACGAAGTGCTTGCCATAGTAGCTGTTTAGGTACATCTGCTTAATTTCGCTCATAAGAGGATAACGGGGGTTAGCACCGGTGCACTGGTCGTCGAATGCTTGCTCTACCATATCGTCAAGGCGAGCGAGGAAGTCATTCTCATCGATGCCATAGTCTTTAATGGTTTCCTTGATGCCAACTCTAGCCTTAAGTTCGTTAATAGCCTTGATAAGATTTTCGAGCTTTTCTTCATCCGTTTTGCCGCCAAGACCTAAGTAATCGGCAATTTCAGCGTAACGAGCAAGAGTATGAGGATGATCGTATTGAGAGAAAGTACCCATCTTAGCAGGTGTCTCGCAAGCATTGAAACGGAGAACTTCTTCAATCATAAGAGCGTTCGCAACGCCATGAGGCAAGTGATGGAAAGCACCAAGTTTGTGAGCCATAGAGTGACATACGCCAAGGAATGCGTTGGCAAATGCCATACCTGCCATAGTAGCAGCGTTTGCCATTTTTTCACGAGCTTCTGCGTCGGTCTGGCCGTTATCGTACGCACGTGGTAAATACTTGAAGATATTTTTAAGAGCTTGTAAGGCAAGGCCATCTGTATAGTCGGTTGCGAGCATTGCGGCATAAGCTTCGACAGCGTGAGTGACAGCGTCGATACCGGAAGCTGCGGTGAGACCCTTAGGTGCGCTCATATGGAAATCGGTATCAATGATTGCCATATTGGGCAGAAGTTCGTAGTCAGCAAGAGGATACTTAACACCGGTATCACCGTCGGTGATAACTGCAAAAGGGGTAACCTCAGAGCCGGTGCCTGCAGAGGTGGGAATAGCGATAAAGTATGCCTTTTCGCCAAGTTTGGGGAACGTATATACACGTTTGCGGATGTCAATAAAGCGCATTGCCATATCCATAAAGTCTGCTTGCGGGTGCTCATAAAGAACCCACATAATCTTAGCGGCGTCCATAGCGGAACCACCGCCGAGAGCGATGATTGTGTCGGGCTGGAAGGCTGCCATTTGCTTCGCGCCATCCTGAGCATTTTTAAGAGTAGGATCGGGCTGAACATCAAAGAATGTAGTATGCGCAATGCCCATCTCGTCGAGTTTATCGGTAATGGGTTTGGTATAGCCATTCTGATAAAGGAACGTGTCGGTTACGATAAACGCTTTCTTAGCACCGCGTACACTGCGAAGTTCATCGAGAGCTACCGGCAAGCATCCTTTCTTGATATATACCTTTTCGGGGGCTCTGAACCAAAGCATATTTTCCCTTCTTTCCGCTACTGTTTTAATATTTAATAGGTGCTTTACACCAACGTTGTCGGATACCGAGTTGCCGCCCCAAGAACCGCAGCCAAGAGTGAGGGAAGGAGCAAGCTTGAAGTTATAAAGGTCACCGATACCGCCGTGAGAAGAAGGAGTATTAACAAGGATGCGGCAGGTTTTCATACGAGCTGCAAAAGCATTCAGCTTTTCGGTTTCGGTTACTTCGTTAAGATATATGGAAGAGGTATGACCAAAACCGCCGTCCTCAACAAGTTTGGCAGCTTTATCAAGAGCTTCTGCAAAGTCCTTCGCCTTATACATAGCAAGTACGGGAGAAAGTTTTTCGTGAGCAAATTCTTCAGAAATTTCTACACTCTCAACCTCACCAATGAGAATTTTAGTACCAACGGGAACGGTTAAGCCGGCAAGCTCGGCAATTTTGGCGGCAGGTTGACCAACGATTTTAGCATTAAGTGCGCCGTTGATGATAATGGTTTTACGAACCTTTTCGGTTTCTTGAGGATTTAAGAAGTAGCAACCGCGGGTAGCAAATTCTTGCTTTACGGAATCATAGATGCTTTCAAGAACGATAACAGACTGTTCAGAAGCACAAATCATACCGTTATCGAAAGTCTTGGAGTGAATAATGGAGTTAACAGCAAGGAGAATATCTGCGCTGTCATCAATGATAGCAGGAGTGTTGCCTGCGCCAACACCGAGAGCCGGCTTACCGCTGGAGTAGGCTGCTTTAACCATTCCGGGACCGCCGGTAGCAAGAATAATGTCGGCTTCTTTCATAACGGTATTGGTCATATCAAGAGAAGGAACGTCAATCCAGTCGATGATACCTTCGGGAGCGCCGGCAGCAACAGCGGCTTCAAGCACTAATTTTGCAGCAGCAATGGTGCTGTTTTTTGCACGGGGGTGAGGACTGATGATGATAGCGTTACGAGTCTTAAGAGCCAGCAAACATTTAAAGATAGCAGTAGAAGTGGGGTTGGTGGTAGGAATAACTGCAGCAATAACGCCGATAGGCTCTGCAATTTTTTTGGTACCGAATGCTTTATCTTCTTCAATAACACCGCAGGTCTTGGTGTTTTTGTAAGCATTGTAGATATATTCAGATGCATAATTGTTTTTGATAACTTTGTCCTCTACAATGCCCATTCCGGTTTCTTCAACAGCCATACGCGCCAGAGGAATTCTTGCTTTGTTGGCAGCAGAAGCGGCACTCAAGAAGATTTTATCAACCTGTTCTTGTGTGTAGGTTGCAAATACCTTCTGTGCTTCTCTTGTACGTGCGATCGCTTCGGTGAGCTTCTCAACACTGTCTACGACTAAATACTTTTTGGTCTCCATTTTTTATTACCTCCTAATTGGATTTACATAATTGATTGTTAAGGTGTGCAAGGGAAAGTGCTAAGTTTTCATTTTGCAGCAGAACTCCATCAGGAACATTTAATTTGCAGGGGGCAAAGTTCCATATTGCTGTTATTCCGCTTTTAACCATCTGATCGCATACGGCTTGGGCTGAACCTTCGCCTACGGTAATGATGCCGAGTTTAATATTCTTTGTTCTACAAAAATACTCAAATTGATTTATAGGAAGTATTTCTGTTTTTGTACCAAGACATATCACTCGTTCGTTTGAATCAAAGGCGGCGGAAATTTTCACACCGTATCTTTGAAACTCATCATACTGCAGAAGCGCTCTTCCAAGTTTTCCCGCGCCTACAAGCACCGCAGAGGTTAATTGATTATATCCAAGGTAATCCTCGAGTTTTTTTGCAAGAGCTGCCGTTACATAACCGAGTTTTGGCTTTCCGGCACCACTTACTGCGGCAAGGTCTTTCCTTACCTGTACTTCTCCAAGATTGAGTTTTTTGGCAATGGCGGTTGCCGATATGTAAGGAACTTTGTCCGGTGGCAGATTTCGCAAAAACTCAAGATAGCTTGGAAGTCTGCCTAAAGTCGCTTTTGAAACGGAACACTTATCCATCGCCGAGCCTCCTTCTTTTTGAGTTCGTTATTATTTTAACAATGTTTTGCGGCTTTGCAAATTCTTAAATGTGATAATTGGTATTATCAATATCGATAACCCCTATATCGAAATAAAAAGCCCAACCTCAATTAAGAGATTGGGCTAAAAAATATGAAATTAGATGTATTTTCTTTTGGATTCGCACAACTCGGTAATAAATTGCCGGTCCAGTTTCGATAGGTTATATCCATTTTTATAAATCAAAACATCCTTATATATTTTTTTGTTGTCCGCACACTTTTTCAGCACCAAATTATATCGTTCAAGTAAACTTTTCGGTGCAGGGGATACCCACATAAATGTTTCGGGATTTAACGATAATAAATCGAATTGACTTGCTCTTTCAAATATGAATATTCTGCGGTTGATATTATCCGGCAATTCCTCTTTTACAACCTTTGAAAGCGGCATAGAAGGAACATAGGGATCTGCGTGAGCAATTTCGATATAATCGGTTAAATCATCAAAGGTGATTTCCTCCTTTTTAGCCAATGGATTTTCTGCACTCATTATAAGAGAATAGACAAACTCGGTTATCAGTTCATATTGAAAACCTTTTTCCTCAAGCATAGACTTAAAATACTTATCATAGTTTTCAGCATAACGGATAATACCAAGCTTATAATCGTGTTCGGTCATATTGTGAATCGTACGTTGAGAGTTGGTTTCTTTATAAAATACTTCCGTAGCCTCTTTCGAAAGGGATTTTGAAAAATTTGCAAAAGCTTCCGAAATATAACAGGCACGGGGAACGGAAATAGAAAATTTTTGTTTTTTTGGTGCGCCGGCTTTATAAAATTTTTCAACCTCATCAATCTGGCCGAGAATTCCCTTTGCAAAATTTATGAATTCTTCACCGTCGGGAGTAAGCTTCATACCATTTTGAGTTCGGTCAAAAATGGTAATACCAAGGTCGGCTTCCAATTCCTTTATAGAACGGCTGATGTTTGGTGCCGCAATCAATAATACTTCGGAGGCTTTACTGAGAGATCCCAATTTTGAAACCTCAAGCGCGTGTTTCATATGTAAAAGATTCAATCATCCGCACCACCATTTAATATTTTTTTACATTATAACATTTTTTGCAAACAAAATCAATTCGTTTTGAATTTGAAATTAAATGAATAAGTGGTAAAGATTTTTTACCGCCTTACACATTATATATTTATTTATATATTTATTTGTTATTCACAATTTTAAAGTATTTGGCAGAGGTTATTCATCCAAATAATCGATTCCGTTTAATTCGCTGCTTTAAGTTATTCCATTCGTAATTTAGTAGGCTTTACCTTTTGTCATTTTATTTGACTTTTTTAAAGGAATATTTTATACTTAAAGCGTAAAATAAATAATAAAGGAGAGTTTAGTTATGTCCAACATTTGGCATGATATTTCCCCAAAACGAATTACTCCGAATGATTTCATTTGTGTGGTGGAAATTTCCAAAGGGAGCAAGAAAAAGTACGAACTGGATAAAGAAACCGGTTTTATTATTTTGGATAGAATTTTGTACACGTCAACCCATTATCCGGCTAATTATGGGTTTATTCCTCGTACCTACGGCGATGATGAAGACCCACTGGATGTACTGCTTCTTTGCTCTGAATCGATTGAACCGCTTTCGTTGGTGCACGCCTATCCCATCGGCGTCATTTCGATGATAGATAACGGTCGAAACGATGAAAAAATTATTGCCATTCCCTTCAACGACCCCACCTACAATCACTATACCGATATTGACCAACTGCCCAAACACATTTTTGAAGAAATGTGCCATTTTTTCAAAGTCTATAAGAATTTAGAACACAAAGAAACAGCAGTGGATGAAGTGTTGGCGAAGAAAGAAGCGCTTTGTATAATCGAAGATGCCATAGCGCGGTATCGAGATAAGTTTTGTTAAGGGTTAAACGATTTGCTTGGGTAAGGGGTCTGTTTGTTTTGTCATAAAAAGGCTGCCCAAACTCGAAAAATTGTAAAAATGTGAAAAGTTTGCTAAATTTTTCACATAGTTCTTGATTTTAAAGTTAAAATCGCTTATACTATATATGTGGAAATTTTTATTTCTAAACTGTTATATCATTCATAAGGAGTGCACAATTATGACGACGAATAAAACCGTTCTTGCCTGGCTGGAAGAAATGAAAGCTTTAGTAAAACCAGACGAAGTGGTTTTCATTGACGGCAGCGAAGAGCAAATTGAAGCTTTGCGTGCCGAAGCTGTTTCGACCGGTGAACTCATCAAATTAAATCAAGAGCTTCTTCCGGATTGCTACTTGCATCGTACTAAGGTAAATGACGTTGCCCGTGTAGAGGGTAGAACCTTCATCTGCACAAAGACCGAAGAAAACGCCGGTCCTACGAACAACTGGATGGAACCGGAAAAGGCTTATAAAATGCTGTATGATATTGCACGTAACAGCTACAAAGGCCGCACGATGTATGTCATTCCTTTCTCGATGGGACCGATTGGCTCTCCGTTGGCAAAAATCGGCGTAGAAATTACCGATTCGATTTATGTTGTTCTTAATATGGCAATTATGACCCGTGTTGGCGCTGAAGTTTTCAAGGCTTTGGGCGATAGCAACGATTGGGTTCGCGGTTTGCACTGCCGTTGCGATATTGACGAAGAAAAGAGATATATTTGCCAATTCCCTGAAGACAATACCATCATTTCGGTGAACTCCGGTTACGGCGGAAACGTTCTGCTTGGTAAAAAATGTTTTGCTCTTCGTATTGCTTCTTACCAAGGTTGGAAAGAGGGCTGGATGGCCGAGCATATGCTGATTTTGGGTATTGAAAATCCAAAGGGCGAAGTAAAATACGTTGCCGCCGCCTTCCCGTCGGCTTGTGGTAAAACCAATCTGGCTATGATGATCCCCCCGAAATACCTGCGTGACAAAGGCTACAAAGTTTGGACGGTGGGCGATGATATTGCCTGGATGCGTATCGGTGAGGATGGCCGTTTGTGGGCTATTAACCCCGAAAACGGTTTCTTTGGCGTAGCCCCCGGCACCAATGAAAAATCCAATTACAACGCTTTGGCTTCGACCAAAAAAGGCACCATTTTCACCAATGTTGCTTTGAATTTGGACAACAACACGGTTTGGTGGGAGAGTTTGGATAAGAATCCGCCTGAAAATGCTATCGAGTGGAAGGGCAATCCTTGGAACGGCAAAACTTCTTCGGAAAAGGGCGCCCATCCCAACAGCCGCTTTACCGCTCCGGCCAAAAATTGCCCCTGTATTTCTTCGGAATTTGAAAGCCAAAACGGTGTTCCGATTTCGGCTATCATCTTCGGCGGCCGTCGCGCGAAAACTGCTCCGCTTGTATATCAATCGAAAGATTGGGAAAATGGCGTATTTGTCGGTTCGGCAATGGCTTCGGAAACCACGGCTGCTGCTTCGGGTGCCGTTGGTGTTGTTCGTCGCGATCCTATGGCAATGTTGCCCTTCTGTGGTTACCATATGGGTGACTATTTCCGTCACTGGCTGGAAATGGGCAAAAAATTGGGTGACAAAGCACCTAAGATTTTCAACGTTAACTGGTTCCGTCTGGATGATGAAGGTCACTTCATCTGGCCCGGCTTCGGTGACAATATGCGTGTTCTCAACTGGATTATCGACCGTTGTGAAGGCAAAGTAGATGCCGTTGAGACCCCCATTGGTTTTGTTCCTCGTCCGGAGGATATTGATTTGACCGATTTGGATTTTGACCTGGAAACCTTGAAATCCATCTTGAAAGTTGATGTCGAAACTTGGAAGAAGGAAGCTGACGAGATTACGGAGCATTACAAAAAGTTTGGTGACCGTTTGCCGCAAGAATTGGTAAATCAACTGAACAACTTGAAATCCTCTTTGAATTAGTAGTCGATTTTGATATGAAGTGCCCTTTAAAAAAGGGCACTTCTATTATAAAACAAATCCACAGAGGCAAAAAAGAGAAGATTCGTATATTAACGAGTCTTCTCTTTCTTTCTGTTTGTTAAGTGATATGCTGACTATTGTCAGCGTGATATTTTCGCCTTGCGAAAGTGATATTGAAGTTTTGCGGCTTCAGTGATATTCTATTCGCCCATAAACTTATAAAGCAAATATCACTCGGCACAAGCCGAATCACACTGTGAAGGGATATAACTCGCCGCAGACGAATAGTGTTGCGTGATACTCCGTTAAGGGTATCACGCTAATTTCGGCGGGTTCGTTTTATATTGTGAACAAAGATTGCGCTTTGTTTTATCGAATCGATGCTCAAAATAAAACGAATCAGAAACCTTAATTTTTCTAATATAGCCAATACTTAAAATAGAATTTAAATTTCCAACTGCATTTTAACGTGTAAAACACCTTCCTCTAAAAACTCATCGGAAACCGTTTTAAAATCGAATTTTTCATAAAATCCTATGGCGGTTTTTTGAGAATCGAGACATAGGATTTGGCATTGCATATTTTCCCTTATGTCAAGGATAGCTTTGCGCATAATATCCGCGCCCAAACCTACACCGTGTGTAATTGACAGCACTCTTCCCATTTTAACAGTGATTTTACTGTCATCGGTATAAAAAGCGCGTAAATATGCCAAAATCTTGCCATTTTCTTCGATGAAAAAATGCCTCGCCTTAGGATCTATGCCGTCCATATCCTGACAGTGCATATTTTTTTCTAATATAAAAATCTGAGAGCGGGCCTTCAAAATTTCATAAAGTTGTGTAAGCGAAAGTTCGCTGAAATTTTTAGCAACAAAGTTCATTGTTATCACCTGCCATAATTATATCATACCGGCGAGGGGAACGCAAGGGATATAAGTGTGGTATTGGCTTTGTGGATATAAAGTTATGGCATATGCTATCGTGAAATTATAAGGGAAATCAACCTTGTATTTTTGAGAAATTAGCGGCAAAAACGATGTTTGCCAATGGTGGTAATGTGGGGGCGTGACCAAATCCAAGAACTGGTAGCGGTGGCGGGATTAAAGTAATAGATGGCGCCACCGGTCGGGTCCCACCCATTGAGAGCATCACGGGCAGCCTTGTAGGAGCTGTCGGCTACCGGCTTGTCGAACTGACCATCATCCAAACAACTGAAAGCCCCTTTTTGGTACACCACACCCGAAATAGTGGAGGGGAAAGAAGGGTGTTCTACCCGATTTAGCACCACTGCGCCGACTGCCACTTGACCGGTGTAAGGCTCGCCCCGCGCTTCGGCTGAAATAATGCGGGCAAGTAGATGATAATTGGAGTTGGAACTGCCTACAGACCCACCGTTTCCGCTGTTGGGTAAACCGATTTTTTCTAACGTTTTGGGGCCGGCCACTCCGTCCGGGGTGAGGTTGTTTTTGCGCTGAAACGCAATAACAGCATTTTTGGTTTGGGTGCCGTAAATGCTATCAATGGCTCCGTTGTAATATCCCCATTTTTTTAAGCGAGTTTGAATGTTTTTAACCTCACTGCCGCGGGAACCGATTTTGGAAAGAGCGGATACCGAAAGCGGACTGAGGAGAATGGCGAGAAGGGTTGCAAAGAGCATAAGATACCACTTTTTGGAATAAAGTTTCATACGAATCACTTCCTTTGTTTACAGTTTTTCCAAAAGAATTTGTGTTTATGACAAAAATTCAAAAAAATGATTTCTTTTTTATTTTGAATCGTGTATAATAAAAACAAGCCCGACAAAAGGAGTGTTTTTATGAAAAAAAGAATTCTATTATCTCTGTTAAGCACCTTGGTGCTCGGCGCGATTGGCTATTATATCGCTTTGCCGCCACTGCATATCAAATCACCGGATTTTTGGGGATTTTTGTTTTATTTGCTGGTGGTGTTTTTTGTCACATTTTTCTTTTCGTGGATTAAGGCAAAAATTCAATCACCAACCAAAACAACGAAAAATTTTCGCCTAAAAATGCCGCGCAGTAAAACCGTCAAAGTGGTGGTGTTTTCGGTAATCGGTGTAGTTTTGGTAGCGTTGTTGGCTATTTTCATTTCCTCTTCGCAAATTTGCAACGCCAAACAATATCACAACCTATTAACGGTGGAAGACCGTGATTTTAATACCGATATTTCAGAACTTTCCCTTTCGAAAATCCCGGTGGTTGACCGCGATACCGCTACTCGTTTGGGCAGTCGAAAAATTGGCGAAGTGGTGGAATTGGTTTCTCAGTTTAACGTTTCCTCCTACTACACGCAGATTAACTACAATGGTACACCAACGCGTGTTTCGCCGCTGGAATATGCAGGCTTAATCAAGTGGATTAGCAATCGCAGCGAGGGGATTCCCTATTATGTCAAGATTGATATGGCCACGCAGGATACTGAGTTGGTCAAATTGGATAAGGGGATGAAGTATATGCCGAGTGAGCACTTCGACCGTTATCTGCTTCGTCATGTTCGCTTTGCTTATCCCACCAAAATGTTCCAGTCGGTTACCTTTGAAATCGATGAAAAAGGGCACCCATTTTGGAGTGTTTCTTATTACGATTACACCATTGGATTTTTGGGCGGTCGCGATGTGACGGGTATTATTATGGTGGATGCCGTCACCGGTGAGATGACCGACTATGCCGTGGAAGATGTTCCGCAATGGGTGGATACCGTTTACGATGCAAATATGTTGGTAAGTCAAGCGAATTATTGGGGTTCTTACCGAAATGGTTGGCTCAATTCTATTTTTGGCCAAAAAAGCGTGGTTCGCACGACGGATGGATATAATTATATTGCTTTAGATGATGATGTCTGGATGTATACCGGTATTACTTCGGTGGTAGACGATGCTTCGAATATCGGCTTTTTGCTGGTGAATTTGAGAACCAAAGAGGCGCGTCGTTATACCATCAACGGGGCCGAGGAACTTTCGGCAATGGAATCGGCCGAGGGAATGATTCAAGAAAAAGATTATCGGGCTACCTTCCCGATTTTAATCAATATTGCCGATACTCCTTCCTATTTTATTAGTTTGAAGGACAACGCCGGTTTGGTAAAGGCTTATTCCTTTGTTTCGGTGGCCGATTATCAAATTGTCGGAGTGGCCGACACCATTGAAGGGGCGGCGGCCGAATATCGCCGTTTGCTAGCCAGCATCGGGGGAGGAAAAGGGGAAGAAAAACCTGCCCCGGCAACAGAACAGGTTCAAATAAAAATTTCAGCCTTGTCTACCGCAGTAGTCGGCGGAAATTCGGTGTACTATATTATGGAGGAAGGCGGCGTCTTATATACTGCTGATATTACGGCGGGAAAGATTTTGCCCTTTGTGAAAGCGGGGGATACCATTACTGCTGTGGTGGACCTCCAAAGCAAAACAATTTTAGAGGTTATTCAATAATTAAAAGAGTTTGTCCCACTTTCTTTTCATAGACTGGATAATTTCTACTGCTTTAAAGCGCATCTCGTAACGGGATGCGTTTTTTGCAATTTCGGCCGAATCGCTTGGGACGGTTGGTTGTAAATCCATTGGCGCACCGGCCGCCGGAATACAAAGGGTAGGAAACATAACACACCACCAGTTTTTTCCGTTCGCTTCCCCAATTTTGACCCGTACCGCATCATATTCACCGGCCGGTAAGGTGAAGTTTTCATAGACGCGGGTGCCAAAGTAGGCTTTTCCCACCGAGATGGAAACGGCCTGTGTACCGCCGTTTTGACGTACCGTTTCTTCGGCCGCTTTTTTCCATTCTGTCAAATGGGCGTTGGTTTGTGCGATTGCTTGTTCTTTGTTGGTGAGCTTTTCGTACAGCCCGTCTGAGAGGGAAAGCAGTCGGTCGCGTACTGCGTATTTCACGGCTTGATCTTTGGCACTGTCGGAATGGGCGATGATGTGTAGGCGCAGAATGTTATCGCGGAGAGGTTGGCACTTTTGGTCAAATCCGGCCAGTGAAAAAAACAAGGTAAAAACCAAGGCGGCGGCCAGAGCCAGCGTGAGGTCTTTTTTTCGATATTTGGGTAAAAATAGTTGAGACATAAAAAACACTCCTTCATACAGTTTGTCGGTTGACAAAAAAAGTATGGGAGTGTTTTTGGTTTTTTATTCCATTTCAATTCCTTGTTCGGCCATTTCACACAAAAAAACTTCTGAATAGTCGTTTTTTAAAGCGGCAATTAGGTCACCATCATAAAAATCAAACAGACCGAAAACGGTCGGCCCGCTACCGGTTAAACCGGTCAGACGGGCGCCGGCTTCTTTTAAACGGCGACAGATGGCTTGTTGCGCAGCCGCATCTTCTGAAACCGCAAGAAAATGGTTTGTAAATAGGGGAAATGCTGCCTCCAGATTTTCTTGCTTCATATGGGATATTATGGTATCGGTCACCGAGGGGGGGATGGTTTGGCGGCTATCCAACCGTTGATACATATCGCCGGTGGAACTTTTTTGGTGTTGTTTTATCAGTACCACCAAGTGGTTGGGGAAGGTGGGTGCGTCGGAGAACCGTTCGCCGATGCCCTCCACCAATTTCGTGCCGCCAATTAAACAAAAGGGAACATCCGCGCCGAGGGTTAGTCCCATCGTTTGCAATTCTTCCATTGAAAAATAAGAATCAAACAAATGATTCAAGCAGGTTAGCACCGCCGCGGCATCGGCACTACCGCCGGCTAGTCCGGCAGCGAGGGGAATCCGATTATCCACGTGAATGGTGATTTTGGCCTTTTTTCCGCTGCGGTCTAAAAACAAGTCCGCCGCCTTTTTACAAAGGTTGTTTGGTTCGATATTTGGGTTTGTGGTAGCAACGGAAATCCCGTTTCCGGATTCAACCGTTACAACAACTCGGTCGGACAAGGTGACCGACTGAAACAAGGAAGAAAGATTGTGGTATCCGTCGGTGCGACGACCCAGTACCTCTAAATGGAGATTCAGTTTAGCGTTGGCGAGAGCGGATGCTTGTTTTTTCATGGTTGGCTTTTAAGCTCCTTTAAAAATTCTTCGGTGCGGCGGAGCGCCTCTTTTAAATGTTCTACTGAATAGCAGTAAGAAACGCGCACAAAGCCTTCACCGCAAGCACCGAAGGCATCGCCCGGCACCATAGCAACTTTTTTGGAATAAAGCAGTTTTTCGCAAAATTCCTCACTGGTCATACCTGTGGATTGAATGGAGGGGAAGACGTAAAAGGCACCGAGCGGCTCAAAGCAGGTCAGCCCCATTTTGTTAAAGCCATCGACCACAAAGCGACGGCGGGTATCATATTCTTCGCGCATAGCTTCAATGTCGGGGTCCCCGTTTTTCAAAGCATCCAGCGCGGCATATTGCGCCGTGGTGGGGGCCGACATAATAGCAAATTGGTGAATTTTGGTCATCAATGAAATGACCGGTTCGGGGCCCAGAGCGTAGCCCAGTCGCCACCCCGTCATAGAATAGGCTTTGGAAAATCCCGAAACAATTACGGTGCGCTCCCACATACCGTCCAGTTCGGCAATCGAAGTGTGACGCTGACCATTGAAGGTGAGTTCGGCATAAATTTCGTCCGAAATTACCATCAAATCGTATTTTTTGATAATGGGGGAAATTTTTTCCAATGCGGCTTTTTCCATAATGCCGCCGGTGGGATTGCAGGGGTAGGGTAGAATTAACACCTTGGTTTTATCGGTGATTTTTTCTTCCAATTGCGCCGGCGTTAAAACAAAATTGTTTTCGGCTTTCAGTTCAATCACCACCGGAACGCCACCGGCTAATTCGGTAATTGGTTCGTAGCAGACAAAACTGGGTTGTGGGATCAACACTTCGTCGCCGGCCCTTACCAGCGCGCGAATGGCCAGGTCAATGGCTTCGCTGCCGCCGACTGTTACCAAGGCTTCGTCGGCCGAGTAGGTCAGCGAAAAACGGCGTTTCATATAGTTGGCAATTTCCTGCCGCAACGGCTCCATTCCACGATTGGCAGTGTAGCGGGTTTTCCCGTTTTCCAGCGAGGCGATACCGGCCTGGCGAATGTGCCACGGAGTTTGAAAATCGGGCTCGCCTACGCCAAGGGAAATTACGTGCTCCATCTGTTCGGAAATATCAAAAAATCGCCGAATACCAGACGGTTTCAGAGATACCGCGGTGGGGTTAAGTTTATCACGATAATCCATCACAGCCAAAAGTTCCCCCTGTCATCGCTTTCATCGCCGCATAGAATCACGTCGAGTTCTTTGTAGCGGCGTAAAACAAAGTGGGTGGCGGTGGAAATCACACTCTTCATCGGGGCCAAAACCTTGCCGACAAACATAGCCACTTCTTGGAAGGTTTTTCCTTTTACAATCACGCAAAGGTCATAACCGCCAGACATTAAGTATACCGACTCTACTTCACTGTATTGCATAATTTTTTTGGCAACTTCTTCAAAACCGGCATCCGGTTGGGGGGTTACCTTTAGTTCAATTAAAGCAGAAACATAGGCGCTGTCCAATCGTTCCCAGTCGATAACGGTTTTGAATCCTCGTATCAAACCGTTTTTTTGCATTTCTTCTACTTGAACGGAAACTTCCGACTCGGAAAGGCCGGACATAGTGGCTAGGTCTGAAACAGAATAGCGGGCATTTTGGTCTAATAGTTTCAAAAGTTTTTTGTTCATTATACCACTTCCTTATTTATTAATTCTTATTCCTGTTTATCATACACTATTTTTTGAAAAAAGTATAGAGTTTTTTGAAAGAAAAACAAAAATAGGTCAACCGCTTAAAAAAACGGTTGACCTTAAGTCGTTTTAAAAAACATTTATGCTAGGAATTGCCCATCAAACCCTCTGCCAAGGATTTAAGTTCTTCTACAGTATCTACCGCCTTGTGAGACTGCACAATGGTTTCCTGCACCGTTTTCGGTAGGGTGTTAAAATATTGTTGCATTTCGTCGGCTTGATGGGAGGAGGCGAAATACGGGATGGATTGGCTCATAATGAAAACTCCTTTTTAAAAAATACAAGCGGGGATAACGCTGACGGTAGTTTTCCCTCAAAAAAAGGTTTTATTCAAATAGACCAAAATCCAATTCGGTAAAATCGGTAATGACAAGGTCGGTGTACTCTGTGCCTACAAAATGTTCTTTTCCGTCGGGGCAAATACCAATCACCATACCGGCACCGGCGGTTTTGGCAGCTTTAACCCCTGAATAGGCATCTTCTACCACAATGAGATCTTTCATTGGCAAGCCTAACCTCGCCCCCGCCTTCAAATACAAATCGGGAAAGGGTTTGCCGCGAACGGTGCCGTCATCGTAGATAATGCGGTCGTCAGAAAACCATTGGTGCAAGGGAAATAACTCTTTAAAAAAGGTTACGTTAGTGATTTCGGATGAGGTGGCGATGGCATGGGGAATGTTATTTTCTTCCAGAAAATTCAATAAGGCTTTGGCACCATTGGCCAAGGTTAGGTTTTCTCGTTCGGCGCGACAAAGCTCACGATAATAGACCTCTTTGTCTTGACCAAAGGTGTCGACCAGTTCAAACGGCATTGGCTTTTTGTAAAGAAACTCGTAAATGAGGGGGTTGGTACTGCCGTGCATATATTTATAATAATTTTCTTTCGAAAGGTTAATGTTCAGTTCTTTTTTTGCATAGGTAAGCCAAGCCTGTTCGTGAAAGGGGGTATCTAAAAAAAGAGTGCCGTTAAAATCAAAAATAATTCCTTTCAAAATTATCACCGCTTTTTCTTTTTGATATGCATCATTATATCAATTGTTTTTCCAAAAAGCAACCATGACAAAAAAGAAAATGTGAAAAAAATTTCGCTCCCTTATTTTGTGGAAAAAAGCAAAAAGAAAAGAAGTTACTATCTACCGGTGGTGGTTTTGGAATGAAAGATAAAAATTTTGCTTATTTTTGTCGGTTTACAAATTTCTAAAAATTTGTTATACTATTTTGTGTTGTGTAAAAGCGCAAAAAATATCCCGAAAGGAGCGTTGTTCGGCAATGTCATTTCGTATTTCTCCCGAAAAATTAATCGGTAGTTTCAATCTACCGGCCGAGGTGGTGGATTCGCACCTGAAGTTGGCGGGCACTTTGCAACTTCGGGTAATTTTATACTGTTATCGCCATCTGACGGAGCCGATAGAGCCGACTTTTTTGGCCAACTTATTTACCGTCTCGGAAGAGGATATAAAGGATGCATTGCTTTTTTGGAGCGAGTTGGGCTTGTTGGTGAACGATGCACCCGTGATGTCATCAGCACCGGCCACGCCCGCTCCTGTGAAGGTAGCTCCACCCAAAACACCCCGTCCCGACCGTAAAGAAGTGGCGCGCCGCGGGTTGGAATCGCCCGATATCGCCTTTTTGCTCAACGAAGCACAAAAGAAATTCGGTCGTATGCTCAAACAAAGCGAAAGTTCGGTTTTGGTTTGGCTATATGACGATTTGGGAATGGATGCCTCTTTAATTTTAATGGTGATTGAATATGCTATGCAGGCCGACCGTTGCCATATCAGTTACATTGAAAAAGTGGCAAAAGATTGGTCGGAAAATGGGGTAGAAACAATTGCTGCGGCTGAGGCGCGCATTGTCGAACTCAACAACGCCCGTTCGGCTTGGCATCAAATGCGCTTGGCCTTTGGTTTAGACCAAAGAGCCCCCAGTGAGGCCGAATCCAAACTGGCCAAAGCGGCCATTTTGGATTGGAAAATGGATCGTGACCTGCTCAAAAAAGCCTATGATATTTGTGTCGATGCACTTGGAAAATACAAGGTCTCTTACATAAAAACCGTTTTGACCGGTTGGCATAAAAATGGAATTTCCTCTTTGCTTGATTTGGAAAAACAAAGCAAGGAAGAGAGTAAGCCTTCCGCTACCCCGAAAAAAACCGGTAAAAAATACGATTATGCCACCTACGATTTATCGTTGATGGAGCAAATTATTAACGAGGAGTAACGCCCATGGGATACAACAAAGCATTGCTGAGTAAAGCGTTGGAAGAAACAAAAAAACGGGGAGAAGCAGCCCGTCGTACATACGAACAACAAAAAAAACGCGCAGCAGAACAGTTTCCCCGGTTGCGTGGAATTGAACAAGAATTGATGCAACTCGGCCCGATGCTCGGCCTTTCAGCCATAGCGGGGTATACCGAACGGGTAAAAGCTATTCAAGAAAAATGCGCCGCTTTAGCTAAGGAGCGAGAAGCCCTTTATCAAAAAGCTGGTCTAGCACCCTATACACCCTTTTGCACCGCTTGTGAGGATAGCGGCTATACCAAGGATAACAAACTGTGTGACTGCGTCAAGCGCCGCACCAAAGAACTCTCTTACGCCTCCCTTTCAACCGAAATGCCCATTAAAAATTGCCGTTTTGATAACTTTTTCTTGGATTACTATGCCAACGAGCAGGACCGCGCAGTGATGGAGAAGGTGGTGGCTTTTTGCAAAAAATATGCTGCCGAATTATCCGCCTCTTCCAAAAGTCTTCTTTTTTTCGGGGGGACGGGATTGGGCAAAACACATCTCTCCTTGGCCATTGCTGCTGCCGGCCTTGAACGCGGCCTCGGGGTGGTTTATTCACCGGCACAAAATATAATGCAAAAATTGGAAAAAGAACATTTTTCTTACAGTGCCGAAACTCCCCTTTTGGACGATGTTTTTTCCTGTGACCTGCTTTTGTTAGATGATTTGGGGGCAGAGTTTAGCACCTCGTTTTCACAATCTTTGATTTACAACATTATCAATACCCGCTTATTGGCCGGTCGACCTACTGTTATTAGTACCAACCTTTCGCTGGAAGAATTAGCAGATCGTTATACCCCGCGCGTGGCTTCTCGTATTTTGGGATGTTATGCCATCAAACGGTTTAGCGGACAAGACGTTCGCCAACAAAAGCGGATGGAAGAAATTCAAAAGGGGAAAGAACAATGACCGAAGAACAAATCAAACGCATTAACGAATTGGCTCGAAAGCAAAAGGAAGGGTGCTTGACCGATGCTGAAAAAGAAGAGCAAGCTATCCTGCGTCGGCAGTATATCGATTCCTATAAACGTAATTTAATTGCCCAGTTGGAAAACACCTATCTGGTGGATGAGAAGGGCAATAAGACAAAATTAACCCAGCGGGAAAGCAAGAATAAAAAACCGCTTTCCTAACCGAATGAAAACAAAAAACAAGGATGAGTGCTTGTCACAACACTTTCTCTTTGCTTTTTGTCTCTTTGAAAAAGCAGATATGAGTCCTAATGTTATCTGTTGATTCTTTTTTTGAAAAAACTATTGATTTTTCAAGCGACTTGTGGTAAAATACTTTTGTTCGATGTGATTGAAAGGAGAGTGGGGCAACCCGCTCTCTACTTTTTATCGGGATATACCCAATAAAAAGCAATACAAAAGAAGAAAGGTGTTGTTTTATTTCGTGGCAGGGAATCATACCGCTCGACTGGTGCGTCAACTGGTTGAAAAAGAGATAACGGCGTTGGGGCTTACCTTGTGGGATGTTCGCTTTGTGAAAGAGGGAGCTTCTTGGTATCTTCGTCTTTTTATTGATAAAGAGGGCGGCGTTACCATTGATGACTGCACCGATGTTTCACACGCGGTCGACCCCATTTTAGATGCGGCAGACCCCATCGACGTTTCTTATTATTTGGAGGTTTGTTCCCCCGGCCTCAATCGGGAATTGAGGGAGGAAGCGCATTATCGCTTTGCTGTTGGAAAACAGATAAATCTAACCCTTTATAAAGCCGAAAACGGTTCAAAAACAGTGCAAGGGATTCTTGCCGATTATCAAGATGGACCGGTACTGACCGTAGGAGAGGAAAATAAAGTCTATCCCGCGGCGACTGTTGCTAAAGCAACACTGTGTGACGAATAATAACAATGGAGGTTGTTTTAAAAAATGAGTAAGGCCAACAAAGAGTTTTTCGAAGCGCTCAAACAAATGGAGCAGGAAAAAGGAATCAGCGTAGAGTATTTGGCGGAAAAAATTGAAACCGCAATTGTTACGGCTGTCCGTAAAGAATACGGCGGCAGAGAAATTGTTTTCTGTGATATCAATCCTGAAAAAATGACGATGAAGGTATACGTCCGTAAAAATGTCGTTGAGGAGATTGAAGACCCTTATGCAGAATTGACGGTGGAGCAAGCCGCTGCTTACAAAAAATCGGCCGCCGTCGGAGACACAGTGGAAATTCCGCTCGACACCAAGAATTTCGGCCGTATTATGGCGCAAACTTGTAAGCACGTGATTCGTCAAGGCATTAAAGAAGCTGAAAAAGGCCAAACCTTGGCTGAGTTTCAAAGCCGCAATCGCGAATTGGTCAATGCTATGGTAGAACGTATCGACCCCAAAACCGGCAACGCTACTGTGAACATCGGCCGCGGTGAAGCCGTTTTGCTCAAAAATGAGCAGGTACCGGACGAAGTGCTTCGTGAAGGTGAATACATCAAGGTCTATGTGGTGGATGTCAAAGAAACCGAAAAAGGACCCAAAGCAATTATTTCCCGTACCCATCCCGGTTTGGTGAAACGTTTATTCGAGATGGAGGTGCCTGAAATTTTTGACGGCACCATTGAAATCAAGGCTGTTTCCCGTCAAGCCGGTGCCAAAAGTAAACTAGCCGTTTATAGCGCGAATGAAGAAATCGATGCCGTCGGCGCCTGTATCGGGCAACGCGGTGTGCGTGTTAACAAGATTGTGGAAGAACTTTCCGGTGAAAAGATTGAAATCGTTAAATATTCCGACGACCCGGTGACCTTTATTTCGGAGGCGTTAGCTCCCGCCAAGGTGGTTTCGGTAGAAATTTTGAATGAAGAACTTAAACCTTCCTGCCGTGTTACCGTGCCGGATTCGCAGTTGTCCTTGGCCATCGGCAATAAGGGACAAAACGTTCGCCTTGCCGCCCGTTTGACCGGATGGAAGATTGATATTCGTCCCGAAAGCGGATATTACGGCGAAGATGAGGACGACGCCGAATAAAAACGCTTGGAAAGGTTGTGGCAGTATGAAGCCGAAGAAAATTCCGCTTCGCCAATGCATTGGTTGTGTGGAGATGAAGCCAAAGTTTGATCTAATTCGTGTTGTACGCGATCCGGAGGGAACCATATCTCTGGATGCAACCGGAAAGAAAAACGGTCGCGGCGCCTATGTTTGTCGTTGCGCTGCCTGTTTGGAAAAGGCTATGAAGGCTAAGAAATTAGAACGTGCCTTCTCCACCCAAATCCCTACCGAGGTATATGACTTACTGAAAAGGGAGATGGAACAACTTGAAGCAAGATAAAATTTTAACACTGCTGGGGTTTTGCCGCAAGGCGGGAAAACTGATTGTCGGCACCGAAAAGGTGACCGAACTGGTAAAAAGCGGTGTAACCTGTTTGGTGATGGTAGCTTCCGATATTTCGGAAAAAACCGAAAAAGAATTAAGATTTTTTGCCAAAAATGGTAAGGCCGTTGTGATACGGCTTGCTTATGACTGTGAAATGGTCGGGCATGCCACTGCCACGTCAGCCGGCATCTTTGCCACCACCGATAAAGAGTTTTGTAAGGCGATTTTGCAAGGAGGAAATAATATATGACCATAAAATATCGTGTTAGTGATGTCGCAAAGGATTTTGCGATGACCTCAAAAGATATTGCCGTTTTGTTGGCACCGCTGGGGGGCGAGGCCAAAAAGAGTTCCAACGCTTTGGAGGAGAACGAGTTAGACTTTTTGTTTAACAAATTGACCACCGACCACGCGGTGGAGAGTTTTGATGCTTATTTTGCCATCGGTAACGAGGCTCGTGAAAAGGCCAAGCGGGATGCCCGTGCCGAACTGGATAAATTAGAAAAAATTAAAAAAGAAGCTGCGGAAGAGCGCCGCAAACGCGCCGCTGCGACCAGCCAACCCATTCCGGCCGAGAAACCGGCTGCAAAGGTTTCCGAAAAACCGGCAACCAAACCGATGGTTGAGAAAAAACCGACCCCCGGTAAAATACCCGATAAAAAGGTAGAGGTGAAGCACGAACAAGCACCGTCCAAACCGGCCCTCGACCACACCAAAAAACCGGCGACCAAACCGGCGACCAAACCGGCGGCTAAACCAGCGGTTAACAGTGAACCGATTATTATTCAACCGCAACCTAAAAAAGAAAAGGTCGGTGGTCCGGCTCCCAATCGCGGACCGGCACAAATTCGTCGTGTCGATACGCGTGCCAATCACGTGGAACTGGAAAAATACAACGAGAAGTATGAAAGCATTGCTCCGGCCAATAGCATTAAGGATAATGTACAGCGCAAGCAGAAGATTAAACAAAAATCCTTGGAACGTCGTCGTCCGCACGGCGTCAAGCGAGAGACCGAGGCCGACCGTATGCGTCGGATGCAGTTAGAGCGCATTAAAAAGACCCCCATTACTGTTACGGTAGGGGATGAAATCACAGTGGGTGAATTGGCCGCTGCGATGAAGAAAACGGCCGCTGAAGTTATTAAGGTTTTGATGAAACTCGGTGTGATGGCGACGGTGACCCAAACCATCGATTACGATACTGCGGAAATTGTGGTAATGGAAATGGGCTGTCATATCAAGCGCGCTGTGGTGGTTACCATTGAGGAGCGTATTATGGACGATACTGAGGATACGGCAGAAAGCCTTAAACCCAGAAGCCCCGTTGTGGTGGTAATGGGTCACGTTGACCACGGTAAAACTTCTTTGTTGGATGCGATTCGCAATGCTAAGGTAACCGATACCGAGGCGGGTGGTATTACCCAACATATCGGTGCTTATCGAGTAAACCACCAAGGTCAAGATATTACCTTCTTGGACACCCCCGGTCACGCCGCCTTCACTTCGATGCGGCAACGTGGTGCCATGGCAACTGATATTGCCATTCTGGTTGTTGCCGCCGACGACGGTATTATGCCGCAGACGGTAGAAGCGATTAATCATGCGAAGGCTGCCGGTGTACAGATTGTGGTTGCCATTAATAAAATGGATAAACCCGAAGCAAACCCCGATCGCGTGATGCAACAGTTGACCGAACATTCATTGGTTCCCGAAGAATGGGGCGGTGATATCATCTGTGTTCCGGTTTCGGCTCATACCCATCAAGGTATTGACAAACTGCTGGAAAACGTGTTACTCGTTGCCGAAATGTTAGAACTCAAAGCCAATCCCGACCGTCGTGGTAAGGGTATTGTGATTGAAGCCCGTTTGGACAAAGGGCGCGGTCCGGTTGCTACCTTGTTGGTGCAAAACGGAACCTTAAAAAGCGGTGATATTATTGTGGCCGGCACTTCGGTCGGTCGCGTGCGCAGTATGACCAACGAAAATGGTAAGGTTGTCAAAGAGGCCGGCCCATCGGTTCCGGTAGAAATTACCGGTTTGGCCGAAGTGCCCTCGGCGGGTGACGCTTTTGACGCTGTTTCGGATGAGCGCTTGGCTCGTCAGTTGGTGGAACAAAGAAAACAAAAAGCCAAAGACGAACAGTTCAAAGCGGCCCAAAAGGTTACCTTGGATAATCTTTTCTCCCATTTGGAACAAGGCGATATGAAAGAATTGAATATCATCGTCAAGGCCGACGTACAGGGTTCGGTTGAGGCTGTGCGCGAAAGTTTGGAAAAACTCAGCAATGAAGAAGTTCGGGTCAAGATCATTCACGGTGGCGTAGGCGCCATTAACGAATCGGATGTTATGTTGGCCGGTACTTCGGGTGCTATTATAGTTGGTTTTAACGTGCGCCCTGATGCCATAGCCAAAGCATCGGCCGAGCGCGATGGTGTTGATATGCGGATGTACCGCGTCATCTATGATTGCATTGAGGAAATCGGTGCTGCTATGAAAGGCATGTTGGCACCGAAATTCCGCGAACTACAGCTCGGTCAGATTGAAGTGCGCAACACCTACAAAATTTCCAGCGTGGGCACCATTGCCGGTTGCTATGTAACCAACGGTAAGGTGACTCGTGCAGCTCAAATTCGCGTGGTGCGTGACGGAATTGTATTGGCGGAAGATAAAATTGACTCTCTGCGCCGTTTCAAAGATGATGTCAAAGAAGTGGCACAAGGATATGAATGCGGTATTGGTCTGGAAAAATTCAGCGATATCAAAGAAGGCGATATTTTTGAAGCTTTTGTGATGGAAGAGTACCGCGACTAAAGCAAAGGAGACATTATGGCAGGATTTAAACACGGAAGAATTACTTCTGATATTCAAATTGCTTTGGCGGAACTGTTGCGCGAGGTTAAAGACCCGCGCGTCAGTCCGTTGATCGGTGTCGTCAAGGTGGATGTATCGGGCGATTTATCCTATGCAACGGTTTATGTCAGTGCCATTGAGGGATACGAAGCCACGCTCGAATCGGTCAAAGGCCTGAAAAGTGCCGCTGGTTATTTGCGTCGAGAATTAGGCAGCCGCTTAAAACTGCGTAAGGTTCCGGAACTTCGTTTCATAGCCGATGATTCCATTATGAAAAGTGCCGAGATTATGAATATTCTTTCTTCCCTTGACCATAAGGATGAGGAAATACAATAATCTTTTTTGTCTCGAATTTGTCTTGAAAAAATCAGGAGGAATCGTTTAAAACCGCTTATGAAAAAAGAGTTGTTTATTTCAAAGGAAGAAGCGGCGGCCTTTTTAAAACGGCACGACCGTTATCTTATATTAACCCATACCTCACCCGATGGAGATACCCTAGGTTCGGGGTTTGGTTTGGCGATGGTGTTAGAGCAACTGGGGAAAGCCTGTCGTGTAATTTGCGCCGACCCGATCCCCGAAAAATATTCGTATTTTACTTCGCTTACCACCCAAATAGGGGAAGATGAGCCATTTGATGCTATTGTAGCGGTGGATGTGGCCGATGCCAAATTGCTGGGTTCTTTGCAAGAACCCTTTGCCGATCGGATTGACCTTTGTATTGACCACCATATTTCCAATACCGGTTACGCCAAGGCAACCTATTTGGACAGTGATGCTGCGGCCAACTGCGAATGTATTTTTGAATTGGCAAAAGAACTTTCGGTTTCCATCAACCGTGCTATGGCTTTAGCGCTGTATACCGGTATTTCTACCGACACCGGTTGTTTCCGCTTTTCTAACACAACGGCGCGCTCCCATCAAATCAGTGCTGCATTGATGGAAACGGGAATTGATACCGGTGAGATTAATCGTGTTATGTTTGAAACCAAAAGCCGTACCCGTGTGAAATTAGAGGGCATGGCATTGGAACAAATGGAATTTTATTTTCATAACCGGTGTGCTGTGATTACACTCACTCGCGATATGTATGAAACAACCGGTTGTCAAGATGCCGATTTGGATGGAGTAACCGCTTTATCCCGCACCATTGAAGGGGTTTTGGTTGGCATCACCCTCCGCGAAAAGGAGGAAGGTGGCTTTAAAATTTCGGTGCGTACTTATCCGCCAATCGATGCCTCGGCCATTTGCCGTCGGCTCGGTGGCGGCGGGCATATTCGTGCCGGTGGTTGTCAATTATCGGCCGACTATACCGTTGCCGAAGCCAAAGCTGCAGTTTTAGAACAAGTTAAAGCCGTTTTGGAGGAAGAAAGTGCAGGGACTGATATTGATCGATAAGCCGGAGGGTTTGACTTCCTTCGGCGTGGTTGCCAAACTTAAATGGTTGTGTGGCACCAAAAGAGTGGGACATACCGGCACCCTTGACCCTTTGGCCACCGGTGTTTTGCCGATTTTGGTCGGCCGTCCAACTGTTCTTTGTGGGCATCTCTTGGCGGCCGATAAGGAGTACATTGCTTCCGTTCGTTTGGGTGTTACAACCGATACTTTGGATATCACCGGTAAGGTTTTGGAACAGCGTGCCGTAGCGGTGACCAAGGAACAGATAAATGCGGTTTTGAAAACCTTTGTGGGCAAACAAAAACAAACGCCACCGATGTATTCGGCTTTGAAAAAAGATGGTGTTCGTTTGTATGATTTGGCGCGGCAGGGAAAGGAAGTAGACCGCCCCGTCCGTGATATTGAAATTTTTGAAATTGAACTACTTTCCTTTACGAAAGATGGTTTTGATATGCGGGTATTGTGCTCGAAAGGCACCTATATCCGTTCCTTGGCCGATGATATTGGCAAGGTGCTGGGAACCGGCGCGGTCTTAAGGGCCTTGCGTCGTACCAAAACGGCCGGTTTTTCGGTGCAAGATTCCGTTCGGTTGGATGATTTAACGCCGGAGAATGTGAGAATTTTTCTGCAACCGGCTGAAACTGCGGTATTATCCTATCCTGCTTGTGTGGTTAGTTCCAAACAAGCCATCCGTTTTCAAAACGGGGGAGAACTTGCTTTATCTCGCGTCAATGGTTTAAAAAACGCGCCCGACGGTGCGTTGTATCGTATCAAAGAAGCCGACCGTTTTTTGGGGCTCGGCCGTGTGGATAGGGCAAGCGAATCGTTGAAAATCGAATGTTTGACATGGCACATCACAGATAGAGAGACTGACTAGTTAAAGGGGGAATTCTCGGTGCCGCAACCATATGCGATTGCTCTGGGGACCTTTGACGGCTTTCATACGGGGCATAAAGAGGTGCTGTGTGCCATTTTGAAAAAAGGGGTTACCCCGATGGTTTTGACCTTTGATGTACCGCCGAAACAAATTCTCCAACAAGGCGGCGGGTTGCTGATGAGCGCCGAAGAAAAGCATCGCCGTTTTACCGAGATGGGTATTGCCTTTCGTGTGATGGATTTTTCGGCTATTTGCCATCTTTCCCCCCAAGAATTTTTTCAAAGAATCCTGCGGGAGTATCACCCGGCTGTATTGGCGACCGGCTTTAATTTTCGATTTGGAAAAGGGGCGGTCGGAGATACCGTATTGTTGCGCCGTCTTTGCGCGGAAAATAATATCGAATATCTTGAAATACCGCCGGTTTATTACGGGGAGGAACCGATTTCCAGCACCCGTATTCGCCAAGCCTTTGCCGAAGGAAATATTGATCTGGTGACTGCCATGCTGGGACGGTATTTTTCTTACACCGCCCCCGTTATAGCAGGGGATAAGCGGGGTAGGACCCTTGGGTTTCCCACCTTGAATCAAGCTTATCCCAAAGAAAATGTGTTACCTCGGTTCGGCGTATATGCCGGTTTCACCGAAATCGGTGGCAAGAGATATGCTTCGGTAACCAATATTGGTAAACGACCAACCTTCCAAAGTGATATTGTGTTGAGTGAAACCCATATGATGGATTACGAGGGAGACGCCTACGGAAAAGAAGCAACGGTGCAATTGGTTTCCTTTTTGCGGGAAGAAAAACGGTTTGATGGGGCGGAGGCCCTGCGTGAGGCCATTGTGGCCGATATAACCCTTGCCATCGAGAGATTAAAAGGGATATAATAACACAAAACGTGTTTTATTATAGAACCATAACGGTTTTATTAACCGTATAATCCAAGGGAAAGGATGAATTGTTATGCAGAATTTAGACCAACTTTGTATGGGATGTATGAACCAAAAAAACGGAGAGCAGGTTTGTGCGGTTTGCGGTTTTGATGATACGGCTTATGTTGAGCCGAACGCATTGCCCTTACGTACCCTTTTGGCCGGTCGGTATGTGGTCGGCAAGGCGGTTTCGACCGGAGGGGAGGGTTTTACCTATCTCGGTTTGGATACCGTAACCGAAGCAGCGGTGAAGATTACGGAATATTTCCCGACCGGCGTATGTGACCGTCAATCGGATGGGACGGTTTTGGTGCATCCGGAAGCGAACTATACCTTTAACGAAGGCCTATTGCTGTTTATGGAACAGAACAAAAAATTGGGATTGTTGTCAAATGTTTCGGCCTTGTACCGTGTGATTGATATCTTTGAAACCAATAAAACAGCTTATTGCATTAGCGAGTACGTTTCGGGTATTTCACTCAAGGAATTCTTGCTTCGCAATGGTGGAACGCTAACGTGGGAGCAGGTTCGACCTTTATTTTTACCTCTCTTAACCGCACTTCGCACTCTGCACCAAAACGACCTTGTGCACGGTGGCATTTCGCCCGAAACCTTAATGGTCGGTCGTGATGGCAAGGTTCGCATCGATGCCTTTACCATTTCCGCCATTCGCAATGCCAAAAGCGAAATGACAGCTCAGTTGTATCCCGGATTTACGGCGATTGAGCAGTATCGCGGCGAAAAATTGACTCCGGCAACCGATGTTTACGGGTTTGCCGCTACGATGTATCGCGCCCTAACCGGAAATTCGCCATTAGATGCAAAACAACGTTTGGAACAGGATAATATGAGTTTTCCGAAATCGGTGGCCGAGCAAATGCCGCGCAGCGTTTTGGTTGCTATGGCCAATGCACTTCAAATCGAGCCGGAAGACCGCACCGCAACCATGGATGAAATGCTAGATGACCTACAAACCACTGAGACAGCCGTTGCAACGGCCGATTCGGATAAGAGCAGTGCTTCCCGAGTTCAAAAAAAGGCCAGTCGCAAATACACCTTTTTTGCTGCCGTTGCTACTTTTTTGATTTTGGCGTTGATTGCAGGTATTGTTTATTTAGCGGCTTTCCGCAAAGGTGAGCAGGGAGATACTTCATCGATTGTTTCGATGCCCAGCACCGTTTCGGTTGGGGATATTGGAAATTCTTCTTCTCCTGAGCCGCTTTTCTCGGTACCGGATTTTTCCGGTCATTCCGTTGCGGAATTGATGAGCAATGATGAGTATAGCAAATGGTTTATCTTTAAAGTGGCACGAAAAGAATACAACAACAAGGTGGAAAAGGGTAAAATTTGTGCCCAATCGGTGGCTGCCGGTACCTCAGCAAAAAAAGAAACTGAGATTGAATTGACCGTTAGCCTCGGGCCTTCAGCCTTCTTGGTGCCCAGAAAATTGAAAGGGATGACCAAGCAAGAAGCTTATATTACCCTTTTGGAATTGGGACTTGAACCTTCAAATATTGAGTTTATTGAAAAAATGGGTGAAACGCCTTCGTTAGAGGAGGAGATTATTGAAACCAATCCGGCCATTGGTGAGAAAATCACTCCGGATAGCACAATTATACTGTATTATAATATCAACATTGTAGTACCGCAGACTGAATCGCAAAACGAGATGGAAAATAATATGGAATAACAAAAAATGGTCCAACCGATGTAGTTTTTCGGTTGGACCATTTTTATTTCGGTTGTACTATTCTAAAATACTGCCGTCGGGACGGAAGAGAGGAAGTGGATTTAAATAAATAATATCCTCTCGATTTTGGGCGTCTCCCTCGGCCAGTACGGTCATCTTCCCGGCAATGATGCCACCGGCTTGTTCTACCAAAACTTCAATGGCACGCAGGGATTCACCGGTGGAAATGACGTCATCCACAATCAAAATGCGTTTGCCTTTCATTCGGGCCGCATCGGCCGTGTCTAAATAGAGCTTTTGCTCGGCATCGGTGGTGATGGAACGTACGTTAACTTCCATTACGCCGGTCATATACAATTTTGGGCGTTTGCGAGCTAAAAAATAATAAGAATCTTGATGCAACCGTGCCATTTCGTGGGCCAGTGGAATCCCCTTGGCTTCGGCCGTGATAATATAGTCATAGTCCGGAGCTTTGGCCAATAAGGCGTTAGCAGCAGCGGTGGTGATCTCGGTATCTCCAAACATCACAAATCCGGCAATATAAAGATTTTCATTTACAGGGCAAAGGGGAAGTTCGCGGTCTAAACCGGCAATGTTTATTTTATAATATTGCATAAAAACACTCCTTATTTACCAACGAGTTGCGGTTAAAATCCACCGCTTCTTTTATTATACAACGAAACCGAAAAAAGTCAAATTATTCTTTTGTTTAAAAAAAGCAAAAAGTTAATAAAAAGTTCTTTATTTTTGCATACCGTTTTGTTATAATGTTTTATGTATTATTATAACATTTTTTGTGAAAAAGACAGGGCACTTTTGCCATAAAATACTGCTTTTTCCTGAAAGGATAGAAGAATGGGCATTTTACAAAAAATCTTTGGAAATTACAGCGAACGGGAACGGAAGCGTCTGCTTCCGTTGCAACAAAAGGTGCTGGAATTGGAAGAAACCTATCGAGCCTTGAGCGATGCACAATTACGCGCCAAAACCGACGAGTTTAAAGAGCGTTTAGCCGGATTGGAAACTTTAGACGATTTGTTGCCGGAGGCTTTTGCCGTCTGCCGTGAGGCAAGCGATCGTGTGCTTGGTATGCGCCATTTTCCGGTGCAAATTTTGGGCGGTATTGTGTTGCACCAAGGACGCATCAGCGAAATGAAAACCGGTGAGGGTAAAACTTTAGTGGCAACCTTGCCGGCCTATTTGAATGCCCTTTCCGGAAAAGGGGTCCACATTGTTACGGTCAACGATTATTTGGCCAAGCGTGATTCGGAATGGATGGGTAAACTCTACGGTTTTTTGGGGTTGAAGGTTGGTTTGATTATTCATGGAATGGATAACGAGGCCAAAAAAGCCGCCTATGATGCGGACATTACCTATTGTACTAACAATGAACTTGGTTTTGATTATCTGCGGGATAATATGGTCATTTATAAAGAGCGCCGCGTGCAACGCGGTTACAACTTCGCCATTGTTGACGAGGTTGATTCCATTTTAATTGATGAGGCACGCACCCCACTTATTATTTCCGGTCAGGGTGCCAAATCCACCGAACTTTATGCCACCGCCAATCGCTTTGCCAAGGGATTGAAAATGGTCAAAGTGCGTGAAACCGACGATAAGTTAACCGATGAGGAACAACAATTAGAAGGCGACTATGTGGTCGACGAAAAGGCCAAAAGCTGTACCCTTACGCCAACCGGTGTAAAAAAAGCTGAGCAGGCCTTCCGGTTGGAAAATTTGAACGACCCGGAAAATATGACCATCGCCCACCATATCAACCAAGCCATTAAGGCGCATGGTATTATGAAGCGCGACGTTGACTATGTCGTTAAGGACGGTGAAGTCATTATCGTTGACGAGTTTACGGGACGCTTGATGTTCGGTCGCCGCTATAATGAAGGATTGCACCAAGCCATTGAAGCCAAAGAAGGGGTAAAGGTAGCGCACGAATCTAAAACCTTGGCTACCATTACCTTTCAAAACTTTTTCCGTTTGTACGGCAAGCTTTCGGGCATGACCGGTACCGCTAGCACGGAAGCGCCGGAATTTCAGGAAATCTATCGGTTGGATGTGGTGGAAATCCCCACCAACAAACCGGTTATTCGTGAGGATCGCCCCGATGTAATTTACAAATCGGAACGGGCCAAATTTGCCGCCGTGATTGCACAGATTCAAGCAGCACACCAAAAGGGTCAACCGGTATTGGTTGGCACCGTAACCATTGAAAAATCGGAATTGCTGAGCAGTTTGCTGAAAAAAAGCGGCATTCCCCACAACGTACTGAATGCGAAACATCACGAAAAAGAAGCTGAGATTATTGCACAAGCCGGTAAATTTGGCGCTGTGACCATCGCCACGAATATGGCCGGCCGCGGTACCGATATTATGCTGGGTGGTAATGCTGAATTTTTGGCGCGTACGGCGCTGAAAAAAGAGGGCTATAGCGAAGAAATCATCGCCGAAGCCACCGGATATGCCGAAACCGATAATACCGATATTTTAACGGCACGTGAAAAATTCGCCACATATTTGAAGGAGTTTAAGGATGAAATTGCCCCCGAAGCGGAACGGGTTCGCGCGGCGGGTGGCCTTTGCATTATCGGCACCGAGCGACACGAATCTCGCCGCATTGACAACCAGTTGCGCGGGCGTGCCGGCCGTCAGGGTGATCCGGGTGAAACCCGTTTTTATGTCTCTTTGGAAGACGATTTGATGCGTTTGTTCGGGGGAGAGCGGGTGATTCGTTTGATGGATACTTTGCGGGTGGAAGAGGATATTCCGCTTGAAACAAAGTTGCTTTCTTCTTCAATTGAAAGTGCTCAGGGTCGTGTGGAATCACGCAATTTTGGCATTCGTAAAGGTATTTTGGAATACGACGATGTGATGAACAAACAGCGTGAGTTGATTTATACGCAACGTAACCAAGTGCTGGACGGCGAGGATTTAAAAGATCGCATTCGCAATATGGTGGCCGAAACAATTTCGGAAAAAGCTGCACCTTATTTGGCTGACGAAGTGGTGCACGATAATTGGGATTTGAAAGGCCTGCGGGATCATTTTAAAGGCTGGTTATTGGAAGAGGACGATCTGCATTTCACCACCGAAGAGTTGGGATCTACCTCGGTGGACGAAGTGGTGCAGTTTATGGTGGACCGCGCCTATGCCTTGCTGGATAATAAAGAAGAAGAATACGGTGCTGATATGATGCGTGAAATTGAACGCGTGATGTTGCTTCGCACCGTAGATGAACATTGGATGGATCATATCGATGCAATGGATGAACTCCGCCAAGGCATCGGTTTACGCGCCTATGGACAGCACAATCCTGTTGTTGAGTATCGCAACGAGGGGGCTGATATGTTTAGCAGTATGATCGATTCGGTTCGTCGTGAAACAGCCAAACGTGTTTTAACCGCAAAGGTGCGCCGTGCAGAAGAGGTTAAACGCGAAAAAGTGGCCGAGGAAAATGATACCGGCGATGACAAATCGGTTAGCCGCACCGTGCGTGGAAAAGGTGTGGTAAGTAAAAATTCTCTTTGTCCTTGCGGAAGCGGAAAAAAATACAAACGTTGCTGTGGAAAGGATATGGACTGATATTATAAAACCGCCTTTATGCGGAAAAGTTTGGGGAAACAGTATGATGTCAATAATGCAAGCAAAACGAGTGGTAATTAAAATTGGTTCTTCCAGTTTGACCTATGAAAATGGAAAACCGAACCTTCGTAAAATTGAAAAGTTAACACGGGTTATTTCCGACCTGAAAAACAGGGGGTTGGAAGTGGTGTTGGTATCTTCGGGTGCCATCGCTGTCGGTGTAGGCAGACTGGGACTTACCGATCGACCAACCACCACCCGAGACAAACAGGCGGCAGCCGCTATTGGGCAATGTGATTTAATGAGCATTTATGACCGCTTTTTCTCAGAGTATGGCTATGTTCCGGCACAAATTCTTATCACCCGCGATGTGGTCGATAATAAAGAAGGCCGTTTTAACGTTATCAATACCGTTGAGGCCTTGTTGGAACTGGGAGCTATTCCGGTTATTAACGAGAACGACAGTATTTCATTTGAAGAAATTTTGTTTGGCGATAACGATAACCTTTCGGCAATCGTAGCCGATTTTTCGGGGGCCGACGCGTTGATTATTCTCACGGATATTGACGGCTATTACGACTGCGACCCCAAAACCAATCCTAAGGCCAAACGAGTGGAATACCTTCGTGAAATCACGGACGAAATGATTTCTTCGGCTGGTGGAAGCGGCTCTTCCCGCGGTACCGGTGGTATGCGTACCAAGTTGGAGGCGGCCCGCTTTGCAACCAACCACGGGATTTCGGTAGTGGTGATGTCGGGGGATAATTTAGACCAACTGTACGATTTATTCGATGGACAATCGGTCGGTACCTTTTTTGAAGCGGCGGAGGTGAAAAAATGAACCGTTTGCAGGAAATGGGACGGGTTGCGAAACAAGCGGCGTCCGTTTTAGCCTCTACCTCGTCTGCGAAAAAAAACAAACTACTCTTGACGGCGGCTGAATATCTGCTTTCGATGGAAAAGGATATTTTAAAGGCGAATGAGGAAGATTTACAAAACGGCAAATCGGCCGGATTGTCGGATGCTTTGCTCGACCGTTTGCGCCTGACGCCGCAACGCTTGTTGGATATGGCGAATGGATTAAAAGAATTGGCGGCCGAACCGGATCCGATTGGTGAGATTGTGGCGGGGGCAGAACGCCCGAATGGAATGCACATTACAAAAGTTCGGGTTCCGCTCGGTGTGGTTGGTATTATTTATGAGGCGCGCCCGAATGTAACTGCGGATGCTTTCGGCATTTGCGTCAAGGCCGGTAATGCTGTGATTTTACGGGGCGGAAAAGAGGCGATTTGTTCCAACCGCGCCATCTTAAAGGCACTGCAAGCGGCCGTAAAAGCGGTTGGTTTGCCGGCGGGAACGGTAGATTTGGTCACCGATACTTCTCGTCAGTCTGCCACCGAATTGATGACCCTGTCGACACTGGATTTGCTGATTCCGCGTGGCGGTGCTTCGCTGATTCGCGCCACGGTGGAGAATGCCACGGTACCGGTGATAGAAACCGGCGTGGGAAATTGTCATACCTATGTAGATAGCGCGGCCGATTTACAAATGGCCGTTTCAATTGTTGAAAACGCTAAGTGTTCGCGGCCTTCGGTTTGCAATGCTATGGAAACTTTGCTGGTGCATCGTACCATTGCCAACACCTTTTTGCCTATGGCGGCCAAGGCACTGGCCAATCATTCGGTGGTGTTGCACGGTTGCCCTGCTACCTGTGCCATTTTGCCCGCGGCCATTCCTGCCACTGAGGAGGATTATCGAACCGAATATTTGGATTATGCACTTGCGGTTCGGGTGGTTGATTCCTTGGAAGAGGCAATCGAACATATTCGCACCTATTCCACCGGTCACAGCGAATGTATTGTGACGGAATCCTACACCAACGCCGAGCGTTTTGTTAAAGAATTGGATGCCGCTGCGCTTTATATCAATGCTTCCACGCGGTTTACAGATGGCGGACAGTTTGGATTAGGTGCTGAAATTGGCATTTCCACCGGAAAATTGCATGCACGAGGCCCGATGGGAATTCCTGATTTAACAACAGTAAAATTTATTGTGCGCGGGAACGGACAAATTCGCAACTAGAACGGAGAAGATACCATGCAAGAACAAAAAGGTCATTTTACCTTTAAAAAATTTTGGTTTCCGCTTTTTCTTTTTGCGGTAGCCGTCATTTGCTTTTATAAAGTGGTAGACCGCCTGCCCTCGGTTTTTTCGAGTATTTTTGACTTCATTGCCATTCTGTCCCCTGTTTTATGGAGTTTAGTTGTGGCATTTTTGCTTTATCGTCCGGCCAATGGGTTGGAAAAATGGCTGAAAAAAGGCAAAAATAAATTTTTTCAAAAGCACGCTCGCGGTTTTTCGGTATTGGTTTGTTATTTGGTTGCCTTTGTCATTTTGGGCGTTTCACTCTATTTGATTTTACCGCGCTTGTTTCTCAGCATTGTTAGTTTGGTAAATAACCTGCCGAAGTACTATGACGGTATTATGCAATATTTGAACGATTTAGCCGGCCAAGACGGAACGATTTTAGGATTTGAAATCAAAGCCATTCAACAAGAACTAACGCTTTCCAAATTACTCACTTATTTCGATTTTAACAAAATTGCGAAATATATGGGAGAGGTTTTTAAAGCCACCGGTGCCGTGGTTGATTTCTTCTTGGTTATGGTCATTTCCATTTATATGCTTTTAGGTCGTGACCACCTTATTCGGGTGTGTGGAAAACTGCTTTCGCTTGCCATTCCCGGCAAAAAAGTACGCAGCATTCGTCGTTATTTGGGGCGCACCTGTGATATTTTCTACCATTATATTTATAGTCAGTTGGTGGATGCCGTAATCGTAACAGTGCTTTGCTTTATTGTCTTTTCCATCGTCCGTTTGCCCTACGCTTTATTATTGGCTTTGCTTATGGGAATGTGTAACCTCATTCCGTATTTCGGTGCCTTTATCGGCGGTGCAACGGTAGCGTTGGTCACTCTTCTTTCTACAGGAAATGTTTGGCAATCCTTTATTGCCTTGTTGTGTGTGTTGGGCGTACAGCAACTCGATGCAAATGTTTTGCAACCGCGTATTGTGGCTGATTCGGTTGGACTTCGTCCGATTTATGTTTTAGTGGCTATCACAATCGGCGGTGGATTATTTGGAGTCCTCGGTATGTTGCTCAGCGTTCCTATTTTTGCGGTGATTCGTATGTTGGTGCTGGAATATATGAATCATTTGAATGGAGAAGATACCCTGCTGGTGAAAAAACAACACGAACTCAGCGGAGACTAAAATTTATGTTAAAAAAATCAAAAGCACCTTTTCTCTCCGGAGGAAAGGTGCTTTTTAAACGGTTTGACTGCCAATGGTGACTTCGCCCGAAGAAAGATAAGTGATTTCCCCGGCATCGTTTTGCACCTTTAATCGGCCGTCTGAGTCGATGCCAAGGACCTTGGCCGAATAAGAAAGGTCGTTTTGATAGTAGGTGATGCGCCGCCCCTTGAGCAACATTCTTTGATCGTAATCCTGCAAATAATCGGTAGAAGGTAAGGCTTGATAAATGGAAAAAAAGCGATTGACAATATTGGCAACCAAGCGGTTTTTTAATCCGCATTTTTCGGTTGAACACAGAAAACCGGCTATGGTTTGCAGTTCAGAAGGAAAGCCATTTTTCGGTGAATAAAGATTGAGCCCAATACCGAGAATGACATAATCGGCACGGCCGGTATCAGGAGAAAAAGAAGCCTCACTCAATATACCACAAACTTTTTTTCCGCCAACAAAAATGTCGTTAACCCATTTGATAGCAGTGGTCTGCTCGGTAAGGGATTCTATCGCGTGACAGACGGCAACTGCGGCCGCTGTGGTAATTTGCAACACTACATCCGGTGAAAGACTGGGACGCAGAATGAGGCTGAAATACAAGCCGCTTCCTTCGGGGGAGAAAAAGTTTTTTCCCAAACGACCCTTACCGGCCGTTTGGTGGGCGGCTACAATTAAATCGCCTTCAACGGCATCTTGCTTTGCCCATTCTTTAGCGGCTTGATTGGTGGAGGAAATGGTATCATACACTCGAACCGAGGCATTTTTTTGATGCCGCTGTTTTTGAATTTCAGTAGCCGAAAGAAGGTCTTTCATGCGGTTTTTCCTCCCTTTTTGATAATATATTTATTATATCACACCCGTCTGCAAAGGGCAAACGATTCTTTTTTGAAAACGATTCTTTTTTGAAAAACGGTGGATTTTTAAAATGAAATGTGCTATACTGAACAAGTATGAAAATGGGGGGGAGAACCGATGCCGAGTTATGATGTCTTTTCGCTGTGTTACGATCGCTTTACCGAAGATGTGGATTACGCCTCCCGCACCCGTCATTTGCTGGCATTGTTTGAACGGTATGACCGCAAACCAACCTTGTTGTTGGATTTAGCCTGTGGTACCGGTGGGTTTTCCTATGCCTTGGCTGAACAGGGAATCGAGGTTATCGGGGTGGATGCTTCGGAGGGGATGTTGGCCGCTGCTAAGACCAAACAATCGCCCAATTCAACCAATCCGTTGTTTTTGAATCAAACGGCCGAGGAATTGGAACTATTCGGAACGGTGGATGGTGCTGTTTGTATGCTGGACAGTTTAAATCACATCTGTGAATATGAAAATTTTCTCCTCGCCTTGCAACGGGTTTCGCTCTTTTTAGAACAGGATCGGCTTTTTATTTTTGATGTTAATACCCTTTACAAACACGAAAAGGTGCTTGCTGATAACGTCTTTACAAGAGAAGATGAGGATGCCTTTTGTGTGTGGCAAAACCAGTGTCGCTCCAACGGTTTGGTGGATATTTATTTGGATTTTTTTGTGCGGGATGCCGATGGCCGTTACACCCGATACAGTGAGGATTTTTCGGAGCGCGCCTACACCGTAGTTCAAATCGAAGCCGCGCTACAAAAAAGCGGATTTGAAATCGTTGCCGTTTTTGATGATCAGACCGAACAAGCGGTTACACCGCAAACCGAACGTATGACGTATATAGTGAGGAAGAAATAATATGGGAAAATTAGTTCGCACCATTACATCCGATGGATTGGTGATGGCCACAGCCATCGATTCTACTGATATTGTCGCCCGCGCTGAGCAGATTCATTCGACCTCGGCGGTGGTAACGGCCGCACTCGGCCGACTGTTGACAGCCGGTGCTATGATGGGCAATATGCTCAAAGGCGAAGAGAATAGCATTACCCTGCGCTTGGCAGGAGGAGGGCCGGTTGGCTCAATTATTGCGGTGGCCGATGCACAAGGAAATGTGCGCGGTTATGTCGGTGCTCCGGTGGTGGAGTTGCCGTTGAACGCCAAGGGCAAGTTAGATGTTGCCGGCGCCGTTGGTACCGAGGGGCATTTGTTTGTTACCAAGGACCTTGGTATGCGCGAGCCCTATAATGGGTGTGTTCCGTTGGTTTCGGGTGAGATTGCCGAGGATATTACTGCCTATTATGCGATTAGCGAGCAAATTCCTACCGTTTGTGCACTGGGGGTATTGGTCAATCCCGATTTGACTGTTAAGGCAGCCGGTGGCTATATTATTCAACTCTTGCCGGCGGCGGGGGAAGATACCATCGAACTGGTTGAAAAAGGAATGAAAAATATGCCTTCGGTGACAGCGCTGTTTTCTTCGGGCGAATCCCCGCTTTCGATTGTCAAACGCGCACTTTCTGCGTTTGAGGTGGAAACTCTTTATGAAGAAGAGGTTGGTTACCGCTGCAACTGCTCGAAGGAGCGTATTGAAACGGCACTGATTACCCTCGGTGAAAAGGATTTGAACGAAATGGCGGATACTATGCCTGAAGTGGAAGTTAGTTGTCATTTTTGTGATAAAGTGTATAAATTTACCCCCAAAGAGATTCGAAATTTGGCAAAAAAATAGTTTTCAAAAAAAAAGAAAAAAAACAAAAAAAATATGTTGACAAACGCACCAAATTGTGTTAATATAGTTTTCGTCGCCGGTAGAGTAGACGATGCAAGGCGTACACGTGGGAGCATAGCTCAGCTGGGAGAGCATCTGCCTTACAAGCAGAGGGTCACAGGTTCGAGCCCTGTTGTTCCCACCAAATGGCCTGGTAGTTCAGCTGGTTAGAACGCTAGCCTGTCACGCTAGAGGTCGTGGGTTCGAGCCCCATCCAGGTCGCCATTTTAAACGCCTCTGTAGCTCAGTCGGTAGAGCAGGGGACTGAAAATCCCCGTGTCATTGGTTCGATTCCGATCGGAGGCACCATTTATGCGGATTTAGCTCATCTGGTAGAGCGCCACCTTGCCAAGGTGGAGGTAGCGAGTTCGAGCCTCGTAATCCGCTCCAAGGACGCTTAAATGAATATTTAAGCGTCCTTCTTTCAACCGAAGGTATTTTTGAATAAAATCACGTATAACGGCATATGTATAATTTAATATTCGGCACCATAGCCAAGTGGTAAGGCAGAGGTCTGCAAAACCTTTATGCCCCGGTTCAAATCCGGGTGGTGCCTCCAAAAATCCCGTTCGCGAAAGTGGACGGGATTTTTACTTCTTACTTCTTACCTCTTCACTCTTACTTCAAAATAAAATTCGAACGGGATTTTTGGGAAGTAATAAGTAAAAAGTAATAGGTAATAAGTATTGCGGCTTCGCCACTTTTATGCTATAATACATCTAAGGTGGTGAGAGCAACAATGTACAAGTCAAAAATGATGATTGTGATGCGTCGGGATTTAAAGATGCGTAAAGGTAAAATAGCGGCACAAGCAGGTCATGCTTGTATCGAAGCCATATTGATGGCGCTGAATAAAGAAGGGCGCCTTAATGATTTTGAAATGACAGTAGACGGTCTTGTTTTGAAAAATATAGACAAGTCTAATTCTCCTTTGTCTGATTGGTTTTTATATGGTTGTGCTAAGGTGTGCGTTTATGTCGATTCCGAAGAGGCTTTATTGGATATAGCGCAAAAGGCGAAAGAAAAAGGAATTATTGCCGCTGTCATTACTGATGCAGGAATGACAGAGTTTCACGGAATTCCAACAAAAACCTGTCTTGCTTTGGAGCCTCTTCCTGCTGAGATTGCTGACGAATTGACAGGGGAGTTGCACCTTTATTGAATGATAGGTTTAGAAATTATTTTTTAAAAGTTAATATCTAAAGAAAATCAGGTTTTTAGACCGGTTCCATTTTGAGTGTCGGTCCCAGAAAAAAGGACTTCACTTTCGTGAAGTCCTTTTTTCAATGATATCCGTTCCTTACGGAACGAGTGATATACCTTTGGTATGATATCCACCTGCGGTGGATGATATATGCTTCGCATATGAAGGAACGGATATTATATCATATTTGCAGGGCAAATATATCATACGGCTTGCCGTATATCATATCGCACAGCGATATATCATTTAACCTTGCCCCTTCACCGCTTTTATGCTATGCTTGCGCTACAATAGGGACAAAAAATCAGCCACTACATTTTTGTTAGTAGTGGCTGTATTGCTTTATTTTACACATATATTATATCACAAAAAACTAAAATTTACAAGCCTTGTAATCCCGTAAATACTTTTGTAAAATAAATATAAACAGATATGATGTAAACGGTAGGTGATTTATATGGATGAGCAAATAAGGAAACATTTTATCGAATTAAAGGTTACGGGTCAGCGTTTTGCTAAGACATCCGAAGTAAGAGAAAAAGATTTACAACTTATTAATTACCTGAAATCCGTTGTAGATAATAATATAGTTACTGAATTTGAAGATTTAGGTTTCTGCTATTGGAATATTTCTGATAATTATGCTTTGATTAAAGATGGTAATGCCTTGATGTGTAATCATCAAACTTTTTATGAGCATATTAAGTCTGAAAATTGTCGTTATTTATATTGGTTAGTTTGTGATGCATCACAAAGATTAACTCTTGAAAAAACTGGCTATTCTGAATTTTGGTGGGCATTATATCAAGAAGCAACCGAGCAGAACCTTAGTTATGATAATTATTTTATAGAGTTTGCTGCTCATAGAGCTGCATTATACAAAAATTCCATTTTATCTCATATACCATACAATCTTGAATATGCAAAATCAAACTTTGAAAAGTTTATTCTAAAAACGAAATACACACCCGAATATCAGTTTTATAGAGTTATATATCTTTCGCTTATATCAAGGTTTTCATCGTTCGATAAAACAGAATTAAAGAATTTATGTGAAAATCTTTTCAACGGTTTATCATATCCTGAAACTACTAACGACTTTTTAATTGGTGAGTGGCGAAACTTTATCACACCTTTTGACATACATAAGCAATCAGTTGTTGGTATAAATTCTGCAATAAATGCTTTTATCTATAGCGGCGAGTTACAAGCAGCTAAAGAGATTTACATCAATGCTCGTAAGATAGGTTTACCAAAAAATCATTATATTGAAACTAGGTTGAAATGATTCCGATAAAGCCAAGGCAGGAATAACTGTCATACTTTCGGCAATTTTACTGCTTAAAAACAGAGTTTTCAACTGCATTTTCTTAGGTATGATTTTTAATGTGTCAGTATGATTTTTGTCATACCATCAAAAATGGAGTTATCCCGAAATTTCGGGATAACTCCATTATCATATAGCTTTATATTTTGATATAAATATTATACTATTTAAGAAAACCCTGATTTTTATAATGTTCTTTTTCAAACAAGGTAGGCAAAAATCACAGAACCCCCATTGACAATCGCCTGACCGTGTGTTATAATTATACTATCCTAACTGGGAGGGGGTACAATGGCTTATAGCTTGCCAGGAACTACGATCGAAGTTTCGAGAATAAAGAAAGGCTGTTCGCGTATTATGTTCGAGGGTATTTTTGCTGCCGGCGGGATCACACTTTCACAGGTTTCGGTAATGACTGGACTCGAGCCATATCTTATACAAAATTGGGTAAAACGTGGCTTCGTGTCCTCACCAATAAACCGTCAATATTCTAAAAGTCAGTTCGCTAGAATAGTAAATATTAATATGCTCAGAGAATCGTTGCCTATAGATAGTATATGCAGCCTGTTGTCCTATATAAACGGTGATTTAAAAGACCAGAGTGATGATTTAATTGATGATAGTGAATTGTATCACATATATGTTGATATGCTTTCGGAAATTGATTGGGTAACAGTAGAAGAAAAGGCAATAAAGAACGCGGCAGAGGCTGCTGTAAAGAATTACGACGAATCTGTAAGCGGCTCAAGGCAGAGGATTATTAAGGTTTTGCAGATAATGGCTTTTGCGCATTATGCTTCTATTTGTCGTAGCACTGCAGAAAAAATGCTTACAAGGTTAGAATAAAGGGGGATTTGATATGTTTGTTTGGTGGAATTCCTTAAGCGTAGCAGCGCAAATTTTTGCCTGTATCGCAATTCCAACTACACTACTGCTTATTGTACAAACGGTGCTTATGCTTATCGGTATAGGCTTGGAATCGGTAGGGGAAGACGGGGCGTTGTTTGGCGATGCGGATGTTGATACCGATGCCGATTTTGATGGAGATGTAGATGTCACGGGAATGGACGCGCTGCGACTGTTTACAGTCAGAGGCATTATAGCTTTTTTGGTTGTGTTCGGTTGGGTAGGCTACGGTATGGAAATTTCGGGTGTAAAGCCTTGGATTACTATTCTTGTGTCAACAGTTTGCGGCTTTATGATGATGACCGTGTTAGCGTTTTTTGTTCGAACGGTAATGAAGCTTAAAAACGACGGTAACCTTGATAACCGTAACGCACTAGGTGTTTCGGGTAAGGTTTACCTTACTGTACCCGCTAACAGAAAGGGCGAAGGAAAGGTAAATGTTATGTTGCAAGGCTCGTTTGTTGAGCGCGATGCCGTGACTGACGAAAACGAGGATATCCCTACAGGATGTGAGGTTGTTGTTACGGGTGTAAGTGGGCAAACAACCTTGGTAGTTAATCGTAAATAAGAACAAAATGTTCTTAAATAAATTTATGGAGGTTTAATTATGGAGTCAGGAGTAATTTTTTTAGTTTGTGCAATAGTTTTGATATTATTGTCATTCGTCATCTGGGCATGTTCACGTTATAAAAAATGCCCTTCCGATAAGATTATGGTAATCTACGGTTCTATCGGTAAGAATAAAGACGGCACAAACCGAAGTGCAAAGTGTATTCACGGTGGTGCAGAATTTGTAATACCGGTGTTCCAGTCATATCAGTTCTTGGATTTGACGCCTATTTCTATTCAGGTAGACCTTAAAAATGCACTTTCAAGACAGAATATCCGTATAGATGTACCTTCTCGGTTTACGGTAGGTATTTCTACCGAACCTGGCGTTATGCAAAATGCGGCAGAACGTTTATTAGGTTTGCAACTTTCTGAAATTCAGGAGCTTTCAAAGGATATAATTTTTGGTCAGTTGCGTTTGATAATTGCTACTATGGATATCGAGGAAATCAATACCGACCGCGATAAGTTTTTAGCGGCTGTAAGCAGTAATGTTGAAACAGAGCTTAAGAAAATTGGTCTGCGTTTGATAAACGTAAACGTTACCGACATAAGTGATGAATCTGGCTATATTGCGGCTCTTGGTAAAGAAGCTGCAGCTAAAGCTATAAATGATGCTAAGAAAAGCGTTGCGGAGCAGGAGCGAGATGGTTCAATTGGTGAAGCAAATGCACAAATGGACCAGCGAATTAAGGTTTCTGAAGCAGACTCTATTGCTATTCAGGGTGAAAATGAAGCGAAAATGAAGATAGCAATGTCTGAAGCGGCACTTAAGGAAAAAGAAGCAGAAGCACAGAAAATTGCAACTACAGCCGAAAAAATTCAAGCAGCAAAAGCTTTGGAAGAATCATACGCGGCAGAACAGGCCGCAGAAGAAGCACGTCGTTCCCGTGAACAAGCCACCTTAGAAGCAGATATTATCGTTCGCACCGAGGCAAAAAAACGTCAGCTTGAATTAGAAGCAGAGGCGGAGGCCGAACAGATTCGCCGTAAGGCAAAGGGTGAGGCTGATGCTATATATGCTAAAATGGAAGCCGAAGCACGTGGTGCCGAAGAAATACTTAAAAAGCAGGCTGCAGGTTTTGCTGAAATCGTTAAGTCTGCAGGTGGTGATCCACAGGCTGCACTCAAACTTTTAATCGCGGATAAGCTTGAAGATTTGATGCGTGTTCAAGTTGATGCTATTAAGAACATAAAAATCGATAAGGTTACTGTTTGGGACAACGGACAGAATAAAGACGGAAAAAATGCTACGGCAGGATTTATTTCCGGTATGATGCAGTCTGTACCGCCTTTAGAAGAGGTTTTCTCTTTGGCAGGAATGCAGCTTCCCGAAATTTTGGGAAAGAAAAAAGAAGAAACAGATGTTGTACCGGCAAAAATAGCCGATCATTCGATTAAAGAGATCGAACCCGAGCAGGAAGAACAATAATTGAAAATGTTCATGATTCTTTAATGGACACTAACAAAAGATGTTATATTAAATTTAAAAAGCACTTGTGATTATCCCGAATTTTCAACTTGTGGAAATGATTTCCACAAGTTGAAATCTAAAGGCTCCACTTATCAGGGTTTTTTGGTTATAGCAGTCTACTAGACTGTTATAGCCAAAAAGTGACCAAGCCACAGCGAGATGGTGGCACGGCAAAGCCGTGACGGAGGGGTAGTTTTCTCTCCCTCAGTCTTTTGTTTCGCAAAATCCAGCCGCTGACGGCGGTGGTCTCCCTTTGTCACTTCCGTGACATTTCCCTCACACTGTGAGGGAATCTACCCTCGTCAGAGGGAGCCGAGGACTCTACTTGTCCCCAATTTGACACAAGCATATAATACACTTAAGGCGGTGTTATTATGAAAAAATATTTTGTTTTATTTCTTTGTTCATTGATTCTTTTATCTTTTTGTAGTTGTGACCCGGGAGGAGTAACAATGCCTGATGGTTCTACGCAATACAGACAGTTAAATATTTCTAATAAAAAAGAACTTGAGTTTAAGGATGAAGTCGGTAATGTTTTGCTTGATGAGAAAGATGTTGCTTGGATTTATGAAAAATATTCAGAGGATAACGGTTATCATTTGATATTAGAATTCACTGTTGATGGTACTGTCGAATTAGCTGTGGCAACAAAAGAAAATATTGGAAAAGAAATATCGCTTTTTGCAGATGGAGAAAAGGTATTTTCAGCTATGGTAGTAACAGAAATTACAGATGGGAAAATTGCTATTATAGGAAAAACGTCAAATTATAAACAGTTAATGTTGCTTAGTGAAAAAATCACGGGTTAAATTTTTTATAATACGTAAAATCCTCGGTTTTTAACCAGTTCTTTTTCGGACAGGAGAGACAAAAAAATCCAAGTCTTCGGACTTGGATTTTTTTATCCAAGCCGACAGGCTTGGTATATCATCAGCCCGAAAGGGCTGTATATCATCGCCGAAGGCGTATATCATCACGATTCAGCGTGTATTTCTGTCGGCTTGATGATATACAAACTTCGTTTTGATGATATGCAATTCCTTGCGGAATTGATGATATACAATGCTCCGCATTGATTTATTTGCACTTTTATGCTATACTAAACCCAAGGCGGTGATGATGTGGAAAAGAAGAACGTAAAAGCTAAAGAAATCATATTAACAGTTATATTTCTTCCAATTGTTGTATTGTTTCTGCTTGGTTTATTGATAATTACGCCTTTTGATTATTTTAAATATAAAAAATCCCGTTACTATAAGGATACCAAAGAAAAATATTCTTGGCTTTGCACGTTGTCATATTATATTAAATTTTATGATATGATTAAAAACGAAAATCTACCGATTGATTTTTATCGTTGCGACTATGCACCAATTACGGGATACGGTTTCTTTGTCTATAAAGACACTCTAATTTTGAATGATTATGAGCCTTGCTATGATGAAGAGAAAAATATCTGGTTAGTTGAAATTGAAGATGAATATGTTGATATAAAAATAGATGTCGAAAATGCTATTGATAGATGTAATGAGTTGCTGAAAACTGATACTTGCAAAAAAGCAGTTGTTTTAATAGATAAAGATATATTTGAAGAACATCCAAATGTAAAATATGAAAACATTGAATTTTTACCGACAAGTAGTGATTTAGATATAGAAGCAATTTCAACTTTAATAAATTAAAGAAAATCAGGTTATTAGACCGGTTCCATTTCGAGTGTCGGTCCCAAAAAACTCTCGTTCTTTTGAACGATAGTTTTTTTATCCATTGCGAAAGCAATGGCATATCATCAACGACAGCGTCGCTATCGTTGTATCTCATCAGTCCGTCAGGACTGTATATTATCACGCGTTAGCGTGTATCAAAAAACTTTCGCAATGATGATATACAATGCTTTGCATTGATTTTGTTGCTCGTCGTGCAATGGATTGACTTTAACGGTGTTATCTTGGTATAATAAATTAGATCCAAAAAGTTGCTATTATTTTAGAAAGAAGGATAGTTTATGAAAAAGTTGTATTGTTTGAGTATCGCTCTGTTATTATTAATATTATCCGGTTGCGGAAAATCTACAATATCAACAGAGGATTGGGGAAGTTTTTCACCGAACAAGACGCATAGCTACGATAATAAATATTATGCGGTTCAAAGTATTGAAGAAACAGATGATGAAAAAAATATAGTTGTTAATATTTACGCTACCAAAAATGACGAATTTATATTTTCTTTCATTCCTGCAAGAGCGTTGGATTTTTGGGGTATTTGTTGGGAAAATGATACTTACAATATTTGGATTCAATCTGCTGACATTGGAGTTTTATGTTATAAGTACAAAGACAATGAATGGATATTGGATGATGAGGCTATTAGACCTGATTATATAAAATCTAAATATGACAAAGAGTTGGCTGATCCCGATTTGTTAAGTTAATGCTTAGCACAACAACCACGGTTCCAAAGTGAGACGTACTGCCAAAAATCCCGTTCACGTAAGTGGGCGGGATTTTTACTTCTTACTTCTTACCTCTTCACTCTTACTTCAAAATAAAATTCGAACGGGATTTTTGGAAAGTAAGAAGTAATAGGTATTGCGGCTTTGCCGCTTTTATGCTATAATAAAATAAAAGGAGTTGATAGTATGAAAAAAGTTAATATATTACAGTTGATAGCATCAATTTGTTTGTTAGTCGGTAATGTTATAAATCTTTTGAATCTTTGTTTAGAAATTCCTTTTGCAGTGTATG
>JAZNIW010000040.1:0-2265 GCA_045577695.1 Acutalibacteraceae bacterium | reverse complement strand
CAAGGGTAAAACGAAATAATAAGTCATAACAAGTTGAAATGAGTTGTTTGCGAAAAACCCTTTATTTGCAAGACTTTTAGATGTTTTTATTAACATCCAACAATAGGCGATAATAATTTACGAAATATTAGCTTTCAAATTGGAATTGGCAAGTCAACTGATGTCTAACATTGCATTGATAGTGTCACGCTGTTCTTCTGAAACGGTCGCGCTCTTTTTGTTCGTATAATCGTTAAATGTTCCGCATTCGGAATGATATCTAACCTCTTGTTTTTGTGTATAGAAAATAAAGTCACTGCCACAATTCGTGAGGTCGTTTACCCAAGAAGTGTTGTTTAAAAGGTCAATAATATACTGCCTATCATCAGCGCTCAATTCGTAGGTTTGAGTGCCGTCTACCGAATAGCAGAATTTATCATGCGGCAATTTGTATGTTTTGCTTGTGCAGCCGACCAAACCTAATACACAGACCAATGTTAAAACTAATAGTATCAACTTTTTCATACATTTAACTCCTTTTTTGAAATTATACCATAAGTTACTTTAAAATACAACTCTCTGAAAAACATTTAGTTTTGAGCCATTTTAGACCATTTCACACTCCCCACAATGAAACCGATTGATTAAGTAAACCTCTATATAAAACACACCCTGCATATTTTGCAATATGCAGGGTGCGTTTTTTGTTCCGAATTAAAAAATTATCGTTTTTCGATAACAAAATTATTGACAAACGATAATCTCTTGTGGTATCATTGTGACAGAAAAAGGTTTGGGAGGTAATTTTTATGTGGAACAGGAAACGGTCTGTGACCTTATCCATCACTGTGTGCTTTATTTTTATTGCCATTCTCACAGCCGGCGTGTTTTTCGGTCCTTGGGCGGTAAAAATGTGGTTTACCATTTATCGGGGGTGGAATGTGGACGGCGATGCTCTGCGGGGAATGATAACGCTTTTCAAGATGTGCTTTTACCCCTGCGCCGTATTCGCGTATATTACACTGTACTGCTTGTTGAAATTACTTTTTAATATAAAGAAAGACGAAATATTCGTGGAAGGGAATGTACGCTATCTTCGCCTTATTTCGTGGTGTTGCTTTGCCGTAGCGTTGATCACGGCGATCGGCGGCTGGTTTTATATCCCCTTTGGTGTGGTGGCGGTTCCCGCGGCCTTTGTCGGTCTTATGTTGCGCATTGTGAAAAATGTTATGCAAAATGCGGTAGAGCTCAAAACGGAAAACGAACTTACGGTATAAAGCGAGGGTTAACAATGATTCAAATCGATTTAGACGTTTTGCTGGCAATGCGCAAAATGACTTCGCTTGATCTTGCGGTAAAAATCGGCATTACACCGGCCAATCTTTCGATACTAAAAACCGGCAAGGCGAAAGCAATCCGCTTCTCAACACTGGAGGCCATTTGCAAAACACTCGATTGTCAACCCGGCGATATCATTAAGTACGTAGAAAAGGAGTAGCTTTTATGGAATTAGAGAATAAAGCTTTAGACGGCGAAGAATTACAAGAACTTACACCTCCGTCTTTTTTCGAACTTACCACAAGAGATACGGTTTTTGCAGCCTGTGCGCTCGCCGTAAGCATACTCCTTTCTCTGTTCGGTATATTCCGCGGTTTTTCCCTTGGCTATTTATTGGCGTCCACGTTAACGATTCTTCTGTTTGTCTTTTATTTTGCCAAGGATGGCAAACCGCGGTTTTTACCCGTTATATGCGGTCTTTTAGCGTTGGCTAACGGTGCCATATTTATCTGCACCACCAACGGCAGTGTGCGATTCTTTGGCGTTGTCATTGGTTTTTTACTATCCCTTGTCTGCTTTGACGGGCTGGTCAACGGCAACGCCAAAGGAAACCGCCAAACGGTTGGGATCTTTTACTCAGCGGCATCCACCCTGCGCAATATCGGGCTTTGTTTAAAATCGCTCTTTGCAGGCGGTGCGAAAAACAAAAAACATATCGGCAAGGTGTTTGTCGGTTTGCTTTGCGCCGTTCCCGTACTAGTTGTTGTAATGCCTTTGCTTATCTCTTCCGACGATGCCTTTCGCGGTATGATAAACAATATTTTCGAAAATACGTTTTCTTACTTTTTGAAAATCGTGTTCGGCGTATTGCTTTGTCCGTTCATCATTTCCTATGGGTTTTCTCTTAAATCGGGCCGCGTAGAAAAAATGAAAAAAGGCAATTTTTCAGGCATTGAGAATATCTATATCCTTTCATTCTTATCCGCTATCAGTGTCTGTTATCTGCTT
>JAZNIW010000039.1:0-21241 GCA_045577695.1 Acutalibacteraceae bacterium | reverse complement strand
ACGAAAGTGGGCTCTAGGTGATATACTTTTCATCGGAAAAACAACTCCTTTGTGCCGATGTTGAGTGTGGTTACTTTCATCTTAGCACATTTGAGTTGTTTTTTCTATTTCTACTGTTACCTATCTATTGTATCATAACATTTTTTCATTCATACTGTACTTTTCAAATAGAATATGATATACTGACGATAATAACCATTTTTGAAAAGGAGAATACCCTATGATGCTTTTGTGGGATATACTGAAATCCGTGGTCTACGGCATTGTCGAGGGAATTACCGAATGGCTTCCCGTCAGCAGCACCGGTCACCTTATTTTGTTAGAGGAACTACTCCCCTTTCACAACGGGAGCGAGGCCTTTTTTGAAATGTATGAAGTAGTGATTCAACTCGGCGCCATTTTGGCAGTTTTACTTTTGTTCTTTCAAAAACTTTGGCCCTTTCAAAATAAAAAAACAAAACTTGGCATTGGTCGTTTTGTCAAGCCTGATTCCATCACCCTTTGGGGTAAGGTATTAGTAGCCTCCCTGCCGGCTGCCATTATCGGCCTACCGTTGGACGATATATTAGACACCTACCTCTACAACAAAACCACCGTTGCCATCACCCTAATTTTATACGGTATTTTCTTTATTGTGGTGGAAAAATGGAACCAAACCCGCACCCCACAAATAACCACCACCGGCGACATTACTTGGCGTGCAGCCGCCCTCATCGGTTGTTTCCAAGTATTGGCAATTATTCCGGGCACCTCCCGTTCGGGCGCTACCATTTTGGGGGCCATCTTGCTTGGGCTCGCCCGTCCGGCAGCCGCCGAATTCAGTTTCTTTTTGGCCCTTCCTACTATGGTGGGTGCCAGTGGGCTGAAATTGGTGAAATATTTGCTGGAAGCTACCATTAGCGCTGAGCAAGTTGTTGTTCTATTGGTGGGAATGTTGATTTCCTTTGTGGTTTCAGTGATTGCTATTCGCGGTTTGATGAACTATGTAAAGAAAAAAGATTTCGCATTCTTTGGCTATTATCGTATTGCGCTGGGAATCATTGTACTGGGATTTGTCTTTTTGAGCTAAAAATAAACGCCGCAGAAAGAGTTCCCTTCGAGGCACCCTTTGCAAGGTGCCTCCGTTTTATTCGCCAAGGGCGAGTTGTATTGCTTTGCAGTGATAGTTGATTTTTCGCCAAGTGTTATTTGCTTCGCAGGTTATATGCGAATAGAATATCACCACCCCATTGGTTTAATACCACTTTCGCAAAGCGAAACTATCACACAGCCAAGGGTAGCATATCCCTTGACAGACAAAAAGAAAGAGAAGACTCGTTGTAATAAACAAGTCTTCTCTTTTCTGTTGTTAGCGGATTTGGGCTACTGCCCAACTGTATTTGTACTTACAAATGCGATAGCATTTCTTAACGCAATTTTTGAATTCTCCGTTAAAAATAACACCGAATTCTGCGGGTTTGTTTTTTGCGTTTATTATTTGCTACCGATATAGTTTGAAGGGTTAACAAACACGCCATTTTTATGCACCTCAAAATGCAAATGGTCACCGGAAGAGCGACCGGTGTTACCAACACTGGCAATCGATTCCCCCGCCGCTATCTTGTCGCCGTTTTTAACATATAAGGATTTGCAGTGGGCATATAAGGTTTCTAATCCATTGGCATGACGAATGATTACGTAGTTTCCGTAGCCGTTATTTTTATAGCCGGAGAAAATAACCGTACCGGCATCAGCGGCATAAATCGGGGTTCCGGCAGGGGCAACAATGTCCATCCCCTTGTGACCACGCCCATCTCCCACATAAGAGCTCACATACGAGCGGGGCACTCGTTTGACCGGCCAAATCATCGGGGTGTCGCCATTTTTGTCGGCAGCGATCACGTGCTTGGTTCCGATAATCACCTGTTTGGTAACCGGCTTAGAAATGGCTTTTGAGGAGAGTTTCACGGTTTCCAACACCTTGCCGTTGGCGGTGGCAACCTTGTAGGTTACCTCAGATAACCCGCTTTTTCCGGCACATTTTACAATTTCAGTACCAATGGTGTATTTTGAACTTTCAATGCAAACCGTTTGGTATGGAACCTTCTCAGTTTTTACCACAGTATCCACCGTTTGAAGCGGAACTGCCTTTTGATTCGTGGCCAAATAATCGGCCACCGAGGGAAGTTTTTCATATTCCGATTTGAGGGTATAAACTTGGTTTACCTCAACGTTTGTGCAAAGCTCGACCGACTGCAAGGAATTTTCAACTTTATAGGTATCAACATAATCGCTAAGTGCCTTTTGAATGGAAATCACTTGTTCTTCCGCGGCAATGGGTTGATTATCGATGCTGAGAACTGCAGCCGAAATAATATCGTTTGAATGGGCAATCATATTATCGGCCAAGCACTCGGCCGTAACCAAACTTTGCTTGGTGGCAAAAGTGGTGGCCAGTTCGGTTCGAATCAATCGGGCGGTACAAGCAGCATTATCCAACTTATCGGCAGCTAAAATCTCAGCTTCTGCCAAAACGGCAGCACTTTTTACGGTGCCCAACGATTGGCCATTATACATTACAGCGTAGGCGGTGGTCACGCCGGCCGTCATAACCACTGTAGAAAACGACAATATCAAAAGAAACACCGACAGCAACCCGGCGGCAAAGCGAGGCGAACGACGGAAAAAGCGAACCATTGTATGGGCCACAGAAGAAAGGAGGCGGCAAGTTTTTTGTATGGTATTGCAAAAATAAGAATGCGTCATAGACAGATGGGGCTTAATCCGTTCCGGAATAAGTTGTAAAAACCAACGCATTGCCATTTCTCCTTTCAAAAGTTACATTTTTGTAATAAATCATACTACTATTATAACTAAAGATTACAAAATTGCAACCTTTTAGTTTGTTTTGTAACCTATTTTGTGCATTTTCACTATATTGAACATTATTTCATAGTTAATTTTAAACAAATTATTCAGTTTTTTTCATTATCTTCTCACTTAGAATCTTCCCCTTTGTTTTTTCGCTCATAAATAATAGGCAAAAGGGTTGACATTCTCCCCTTTTGCCTTTCCAGTTCTTTTCTGATTTGTTGTAAAATATACTTTTTCTATTCCTTATAATAATAAGGAGAGTATAATTGCAACTGCCAAAATCACACCGCCGACGATGCAAACTCCAAAAATGCGTCGACGGCGGCGTAAAGCCATTCGACGGCGAGCCGTAATACGCCCCTTGAGTCCCACCGGTGCCGTCGCCATCCCCCCCACCATACGGGTGGCCTCTTTGGCCAGTCGTTCGGCCGGCAGGGTACCGAATTCGGGTTTTACAAACACCAAAATTTTTTCAAAATATTTATTTTCGGTTTCATTGATTTCAATAATCGAACGGTTTGTTCCGCGTAACATAGCCCTCTCCTTGTCATAAAAATCAGCAAACGGTTTACAAAAGAATTTTTGACCGATTTTTCAAACTTTATACAAATTGTATTTTGATAAAGCGGTGCATAACTGTGGATAACTCAGTGGATAAGTTCGATAACTCTGTATTTTTCGAAGGTATTTTGAATGTTTATCCACCAAAATAATGAAAATTTTGTTACAATTCGTAGAAAAAATTTTTAAGAATTTAATTTTTATCGAATATAAATCATCCAAAACTCCCCCCCTTTTACGCCGGGAAGATCCCGAAAAGTTATTCCATATCCAAACCCGCATAGGAAAAAGAAAGAATTTTATTTTTTCTCTTCCTTTTTTAAAAAAAATGTGCTATAATATGGGATGTAAACTTTATATGGAGTGTGAAACTTTATGCCGTTAGTAAATACCAAAGAAATGTTTCAAAAAGCCTACGAGGGAGGATACGCCGTCGGCGCCTTCAACGTAAACAACATGGAGATTATTCAGGGAATCACCGAAGCCGCCAAAGAACTAAAGGCTCCCTTAATTCTTCAAGTTTCTTCCGGCGCACGCAAATATGCCAACCACAACTATTTGGTAAAATTGGTACAAGCCGCTGTGGAAGAAACCGGCCTGCCGATTGCCCTGCATTTGGACCACGGCGACAGCTTTGAACTCTGCAAAAGCTGTATCGACGGTGGCTTTACCTCAGTTATGATCGACGGTTCTCATTTGGATTACGAAGAGAACGTTGCCTTAACCAAAAAGGTGGTAGATTACGCCCATCAGTTCGGCGTAACAGTAGAGGGTGAACTTGGTCAGTTGGCCGGAATTGAGGATGATGTCAACGTTTCGGCTGAAGATGCTTCCTTCACCAACCCCGACCAAGTGTACGATTTTGTAACCCGCACCGGCGTAGATTCCCTAGCCATCGCCATCGGTACAAGCCATGGCGCTTACAAATTTAAACCGGGTCAAAATCCGGAACTCCGCTTTGATATTTTGGAAGAAGTAGCCAACCGTTTACCCAACTTCCCTATCGTGTTGCACGGCGCCTCTTCGGTGGTACCGGAATTTGTAGAAATGGTAAACACTTACGGTGGAAAAATGCCCGATGCCATCGGTATTCCGGAAGATATGCTTCGCAAAGCTGCCTCGATGGCTGTTTGCAAAATCAACATTGACTCCGACCTTCGCTTGGCAATGACCGGTAGCATTCGCAAACATTTCGCTGAGCATCCCGACCATTTTGATCCTCGCCAATATCTGGGTGATGGCCGCGCCGCCATCAAAGATATGGTTACCCATAAAATCAACAATGTTTTAGGGTGCGACGGCAAAGCTGAATAAGCAAAACAAAAAAATGGGTTGCCTCACACAAATTTTAGTGAGACAACCCGTTTTTCTTACGGTGTTACCGCCCTATATGCCGTTTAACGGCCGAAAATACCTCATCGCTGATGTGGTGCTCAATGCGGCAGGCATCTTCCGTGGCGGTGCCACGAGAAACGCCGAGCGAGATAAAAAACTCGGTTAAAATCGTGTGGCGTTCGTAAATTTTCTCTGCCACCTCCCGACCGATTTCGGTTAGGCAAAGTGCCCCGTCTTCCGCCACCGTTAAGTATCCGCCTGATTTCAAAAGGCCGACGGCGCGACTAACGCTGGGTTTCGAATATCCCATATGCTCCCCCACATCGACTGCGCGAACCGTTCCTTTTTCCTTGGTGAGAAGATAAACCGTTTCGAGATACATTTCGCCCGATTCCAGCAAACGCATACTACCGCCCCCTATCCTTAAAATCGCTTATCATAAGATATCATATCACAAAACAAAATCTTTTGCAACCCGCAAACAGCAATCTTCATTCTCGGTAGCCGAAAATAAAGATTTACGATATGTTCATATTTTCCAAAAAACCATTTCACATTCTTGTGATACCATTTTTTTAATCCAATCATAAGGAGCGTTTTATACTATGGATGAGCAATATAAAAACACCCTACCGAACGAGTCGGTCCCCAGTGGATTTGATTCGGTTACCCCTACCACTCCCTCAACCGAAGGTGTCTTTCACCCCTCGCCTATGTTTGCCAAACATAGGCAAAACCACTCAATAGAGTCGGCAGAAGAAAAACACTTGCCGCAAACGCCGACCGATGATTCTCACCCTCCGGTGGAATCTTCTCGCTCTTCCTTTGAATCGGATCACGTTGTTTCAGCCACTGAAAGCACCCCAAACACAAACGATACGCCGGTGTTTATTCCCAGCGGCACCTATAGTTATTCAGCCGCTAAGGGAGATTTGCAAAGCAGCGCCTTTGAAACCCCCGATACCCAACCAAAGGCAGATATCCCTCCTGTTTTTTCACCCGAACCGCCGAAATACCAATCGCCACCCACACCGCAACCAAAAGACGCCAACCCTCCCAAAAAGAAGTACGGTGTCGGCATTGTGTTGGTGGCCGCTCTGCTTTCGGCCGTTCTAGGTCTGTCAGGCGGTTTGGTCGGCTCGTTGGTGTTGGGCGATAGACTCGGCCTTTCGGCCACTTCTTCGACAGAAGAAACTCCGAAAACCGAAATCACCACCAATATCCTCGTAGATGAAACCGTCAACTCCTCCATTGAGGCCGTTGCCAAAAAGGCCGGTCCCAGCATTATTGGTATTCGCACCACCGCCGCCGTCAGCAATTTCTTTGGGGGCAGCAGTGAGACCACAGAAGAGGGCTCGGGCATCATTTATTCTGCGGATGGATACATCATCACCAACTATCACGTCATTCAAAGCGCGGTGGAATCTTCCAGTTCTAAAGTAGAAATCTTCCTACCGGAAGATACGAATACCGCCATCACTGCCAGCGTCGTCGGATATAACATCGCTTCGGATTTGGCGGTCGTTAAAATCAACAAGACCGGTCTGCCGGCCATCACCTTCGCCAATTCGGATAAACTAAAAATCGGCCAATACGCCATCGCCATCGGCAACCCCGGTGGATTAGAGTTCATCGGCTCGGTTTCCTACGGCGTCATTAGCGGCCTCAACCGTTCGGTTGCCATCGGCACCGGTGCTACGATGTCACTGATTCAAACCGATGCCGCCATCAACCCCGGCAACTCGGGTGGCGCTTTGGTTGATATTCAAGGCAATCTCATTGGAGTAAACAGCATCAAACTGGTAAGCGAAAGTTACGAGGGAATGGGCTTTGCCATTCCGGCCAACACCGTGAAAGAGATTTGTGATAACATCATCGCCAAACAAAACGACCCCACTCCCTATATTGGCATCCAAATCAGTCAAAGCTACACCGCCGCTCAATTGAAAGCCCTAGGCTATCCCGAAGGTGCCGTTGTCGTTAATGTAATGGAAGGCGGTCCCGCTGCCGAAGGCGGTATTCAACGCGGTGATATCATTACCGAATTCAACGGAAAAGCCATCCAAAACTATACCGATTTAGATGCGGCCATTGCCGACAGCAAACCGGGTAATTCGGTTACCGTAAAACTTTACCGTGCCGGTCGTTTCTATTCTACCAACATCAGTGTACAGGCCAACAACGCACAGTAGTCTTTCCTAAAAACCAAAAGAACCTTTCTCTCTTTTCACAAAGAGAGAAAGGTTCTTTATATTTAAGGTTCTTTATGTTTTAAGAAAGTGATACGATCTCGGTACCGCGATAATAAGCTGCAAGAATTTCGTGATAATTGCTCCCCTGTCGTGCCATATAATCGGCACCGAATTGGCTCATTCCCACCCCGTGGCCGTACCCCGTCACCGAAAAAACAAACACATCTTCCCCAAAAGATAAATCAAACGCGGCCGACCGTAAAGAAAAGGCTTTGCGCACTTTTGCACCGGAAAACTCCTTGCCGCAAATGGTGATTTTCAGCACCGTACCGGCCACGCTTTTTTCGCTTTTTCCAATATATTTCGCCGCCGCCCCTTTGGGCGTGGCACCGAGGGCTGTCATCGTTTTGACAAAAGAATCGGCCGAAACCTTAACCTCGCTTAAATAATCGGGAGCGAGCAAATCGCCAACACTGACCTCATTTTGCAAATAGGGGTAATCGGTTCCCCAAACGTGTTTGGCCGATTCGGTATTTCCGGCTGAAACGGCGTGATAAGCCGCCAGAATCGGTTCGTTCTGATAGACTAGTAACTGATGCTTCACCTCGGCTATTATCTTTTCTATTTTTTTCGTATTGGCTTGGGTTTGATCCCCCCACTTTTCGGCCCTTTGTTTATCATCACAATATCCTTGATCCAGTTCGGGCGAGGAGGTAATATCATACTTCACTTCGGCAGTTTTGTTTTGCAAATGTTTGCGGTAAAGGTAGGTATAGGCCGCCACTACCTGCGCCTTAATGGCTTCGGTATGGTAATCGACCGACATTTCTGCCGCCACCACTCCCAACAAATACTCCTCCACAGAAAGAGAAAGGGTTCGTTCGGTCGCACTCTCATAAACCGTTACCTTTTGTAAGGGCGAATAGGTTTTTTCGGCAGTGTCGTTGCTGCTTGTCCCCTGTGAAGAGGTAGAAAAATCGGCTTGTTTGTTCTCAACCGCTAACAGCGGCATTAACAAGAAAGAAAACACCAAAACTAAGGTAATCATCCAGCAGATATGTTTCATTTTTCTCATTCCTCCGGCTTTTTTCTTCTTTGCTTTATTGGTATGCTGAAAACCAAAAATTTATTCCTCCTTCGAGATTGGTTGAAACGGCTCGAAAAATGTGATAAACTGTTGGTGTGGCAGACTTTTCTAACCGACCTGTCAACCAAAAACTTTCAAAATATAGGTGATATATAATGGGTAAACACGCCAAGCCAACCTCGAAAAGAACTGTTTTTTCCATCATTTTGCTATTGACAATGGTCGTCGGTGGCATCTTATTCTTCTTCCTTTCACCCCCACGCACCAAAGTGGTGGAATCCTCCTCTACATCGGCGCCTTCCTCAGAACCTTTGCCGGAACCGGTCACGGTTACCATCGGTAGTACGGGTGACATTCTGCTTCACAGCCCTATTCTCTCCGCTCATAAAAAGGCCGACGGTTCCTATGATTTTTCGGAAATCTTCACCTATGCCAAACCCTACTTTTCTTCATACGACTATATGGTCGCCAATTTAGAAGTCACCTGCGCCGGTCCGAGCAAACCCTACAAAGGATATCCCTGCTTCAACGCCCCCGATTCGATTGTCACAGCCTTAAAAAACAGTGGGGTAGATCTGCTTCTCACCGCCAACAATCACAGCTTTGACACCGGCTCCGCCGGCTTTTGGCGCACCCAAGAGATCATCCAAAAGGCAGGTTTATCCCACATCGGAACCTTTACCCAAGGGAATAAGCCTTATACCGTTCGTAATATCAAGGGTATTTCGGTCGGGATGATTAACTATACCTACGAAACAAAAACCACGGCGGGCCGCAAAGCCTTAAACGGCATTCGGTTGAGCACCGAAACACAAGATTATATCCAATCCTTCTCCTACGAAGCGTTACCCGCTTTTTACGAAGATATTGAACAAAACATAAAAGCGATGGTGAAAAACGGTGCCGAAGCCATTATCGTGTATATGCACTGGGGCAACGAATACCAAACCAAGCAAAACAACTACCAAAATAAAATTGCCCAAAAACTGTGCGATTTGGGAGTCGACGTCATCGTGGGCGGTCACCCCCACGTTATTCAACCGATTGAAATTTTAAACGCCACCCAAGGCAGCCACCAGACTGTTTGTCTTTATTCGATGGGCAACGCCGTTTCCAATCAAATGGCATCGCGTATGAATTTAAAAACCGGCCACACCGAAGACGGTTTGATTTTCGAAACCTCCTTCACCAAGGAATCGGATGGAAGGGTTATTTTGTCTGACATAGACATCATTCCCACCTGGGCCAATCGTTTTGAAACGGCAAACGGTCGCCGCTATCACATTATTCCCCTAAAAAAAGACGGAGAATGGACAACGGCCTACCAACAAATTTCCCGTAAGACAGAAATGCAAAAATCGGCAAAACGCACCGCCGCTTTGGTTGAAAACGGCTTAATCGCCTTTCAAACCGGATACCAACAAACGGATTTAAGAAAAAATAAATAAAAAGTGTTTTTTACCTTTTTGGTTGACAGTTGAAGGAAATTGTTGTAAAATAACAGTAAATAAAATACCTGTTATTAATACAGTTGATACAAAAAAGGAGAAAATGCATATGGCAGTCGTAAAACCCTTTCACGGTCTACGGTTCACCCAACAGGCCGGCCAAATACAAGATCTGGTTTGCCCCCCATATGATATCATCAGTGAGGAAGAACGCAAGGAGCTTTTAAACACCAATCCCCACAACGTCATCCGCTTAGAGTTACCGCGTGAGGGCGAAGATGTGTATCAAAAAGCCGGTGAGGCACTGCAAGAATGGTTGCAAAAAGGCATTTTGGCCACCGAGAAAACCGAGCAGTTTTATATTTATGAAGAAGCCTTTACGGTGGATGGAGTTCCCTATCATTTCAAGGGACTAATTGCGCGCGTTCAACTCACCGATTTTAAAGATAGAGTGGTCATTCCGCACGAAAACACCCTTTCAGCCGCCAAGGAGGATCGCTTTCAACTAATGAAAGCCACGGGCTGCAATTTCAGTCAGGTTTACTGCCTGTTTGAAGACCCCGACAAAGCCGTTTGTGACCGGTTGGAATCGGTTTCAAACAATTTACCCATTCACGAATTCACCGACAATGAGGGGGTTACCCACCGTTTTTGGTCGGCCGATGCTTCGGCAGGATTCACCGAACTGTTTGAAAACAAATGCCTCTTTATTGCGGATGGTCATCACCGCTATGAAACAGGACTTCGCTACCGCGATGCACAACGCCAAAAAGGGGCCATCGAAGGGGCCGACAGTGACTATATTATGATGATGTTGGTGCCGATGGAAAGCGAAGGGTTGGTGGTATTTCCCACTCACCGCATCATTCATTCTCTGCCCGATTTTGACGGACGTCAACTGCTCTTAAAAGCCAGGGAATTTTTCCACGTAGGCGAAATTTCTTCGCAAGAAGTATTAGAGCGCCATTTAAAGAAAGAATACGCCAATAAAAACTGTGCTTTTGGAGCCTATTTTGGTGGGCGATATTATCTCCTAACCTTAAAAAATCGCGCCGATTTACAGATTTTAACCGGGATGGACGACTCCCTGCGTCAGTTAGACGTTACAGTATTACACCATCTGATTTTGGAAAGACTGATGGGCATTGATAAAGAAAATATGGCTAAACAAATCAACCTTCGTTACACGCGTGATATGTCCGAAGCAGCTGCCGCCGTGGACGACGGTGCCAACTGTGCCTTTCTTTTAAATCCCACCCGCGTGGAAGAGATTGCCGCCGTTTCCTTGGCCGGTGAAAAGATGCCCCAAAAATCCACCTACTTTTATCCCAAACTGATTACCGGTTTGGTTATAAATAAAATGGAAAACACCCTATAATCCGAACCAGCAAGGAGTTCATTATGGCAATTTTAGTGACCGGTGGTGCCGGCTACATTGGTAGCCATACCCTCATTGAACTATGTGAAAACGGATATTTTCCCGTTGTGGTGGATAATCTTTTCAATAGCAAGGCTGAGGCCTTACAACGGGTGGAAGCTATTGTCGGCCGTACCATTCCATTCTATAAAATCGACGTGCGAGACGAGGAAGCCTTAGAAACCGTTTTTGCCGAAAACAAAATCGAAGCCGTCATCCACTTTGCCGGCCTTAAAGCGGTGGGTGAATCGGTTGCCAAACCGCTGGAATATTACGAAAACAACATTCAAAGCACCTTGGTACTCTGCCGTGTGATGCGCCGCTATGGAGTTAAAAAAATCGTCTTTTCTTCCTCTGCAACGGTCTATGGATTGGCCAAAACTATGCCCTTAACCGAACCGATGCCACTGGGTGCCATTAACCCCTATGGACGTACTAAACTGTTTATCGAAGAAATCTTTCGGGACCTATTTGTCAGCGACGAGCAGTGGAGCATTGCTCTTCTTCGGTATTTCAACCCCATCGGTGCCCATGAAAGCGGGCGTATCGGCGAGGATCCCCGTGGTATTCCGAATAACTTGATGCCCTACATTACCCAAGTAGCAGTGGGGCGACTTTCCAAATTGCATATTTTTGGAAACGATTACCAAACGGTGGACGGAACCGGCGTGCGGGATTATATTCACGTGGTAGATTTGGCCAACGGACACGTCAAAGCGGTGAATTGGGTGCTAAACCATACCGGTTGTGAGGCCATTAACCTCGGTACCGGAAACGGCACCAGCGTACTGCAATTGAAGAATGCTTTTGAACGCGCTTCGGGCATCACCATTCCCTTTGTCATTGACCCGCGCCGCTCTGGTGACCCCGACGAAGTCTATGCCGATCCCGGCAAAGCCAAAAACCTCCTCGGATGGGAGGCCAAACGATCGGTAGACCAAATGTGTAAGGACAGTTGGAACTGGCAAAACCAAAACCCCAATGGTTATGAAAATTAACTCATAAAAAGGTAAATCCTACAGTTAAGGCGCACTCCATAAGCAAGTGCGCCTTAAGTTATATTCACCTGACGGCGAGTTATATTGCTTTGCAGTTATACGTTGCTACGCATCATAATATTTTCCTTCGGACAGTCTTATAGCCTTTTTATAAAAAAAGACCGAACAGAGACCACTTCTTTCAAAATTGTCTCTGTTCGGTCTTTTTTCTGTTTTCTTACCGATTCGGAGAAAAGTTTCTTCCCCAAAACAATAAGAATTGAGGCCTTTCCCTCTATCGGATAGCATCGCATCTCCAAAATGCTGATGAAAATCAATAAGCGATATATCCTACTTTGTCATCTTCTCCTGCTTTACCTTGTGGTCAATGACGTGCCGGGATGCAAGCTCACGGTGAATATCCTCTAGGCTGATACCGGCTTCAATCATTAGCACCATTATATGGTAAGCTAGGTCAGCAATCTCGTAAATGGTTTCCTTTTTGTCCTGCGGCTTGGCGGCGATAATGACTTCGGTGGATTCCTCGCCCACCTTTTTCAAAATCTTATCCAGACCCTTTTCAAATAGGTACGTAGTATAGGAGCCATCCTTCTTCTCTGCCTTCCGACCCGCAATCAACTTGATAAGCCCCTCGCAAGAAAATTCGTGCCGCTCCTCGCTTTGAAAAACGGGATTTTCAAAACAAGATTCCGTACCCAAATGACAGGCAGGACCATCCGGCTCTACCATCACAACCAAAGCATCCTTGTCGCAGTCAGCGGTGATGGACACAATATGTTGATAATTGCCGCTGGTCTCACCCTTGAGCCACAGTTCACTCCGTGAACGACTCCAAAAACAAGTTAGTTCCTTTTCCATAGAAACCTGAAGGCTTTCTCGATTCATATATGCCAGGGTCAAGACACGCTTTGTCACGGCATCTACCACAATTGCCGGAATCAGACCCTTTTCGTCAAATTTTAATTCATCCATATTGATCATATTCCTATCTCCTTAAAGTCTGGTGGGAATGCCCGCCCGGGCCATAGCTGTTTTTAGATGGGGAATTTTTACATCTCCAAAGTGGAAAATGGAAGCCGCAAGACCTGCGTCCACTTTGGGAAGCGTTTGAAATAGGGTGATAAAATCCTCTATTTTGCCTGCTCCGCCGGAAGCAATCACCGGTACGGAAACCGCATTGCACACAGCTTCCAGCATTTTTAGGTCAAAGCCACCCCGAACACCGTCGGTATCGATGGAATTGACCACGATTTCACCCGCACCGTTTTCGACACAGCGTTTAATCCAAGAAATGGCCTCCATACCGGTATTCTCTCTGCCACCCTTGGCAAAAACTTGAAACACACCGTTCACCCGCTTAATGTCTACCGACAAAACCACACACTGGTCGCCATACTGTTTGGCAGCTTCGTAAACAAGCTCCGGATTACGAATGGCGCCGGAGTTGACACTAACCTTATCCGCGCCGCACTTCAAGACCCGATCGAAATCCGCTAAGCTATTGATGCCACCACCTACGGTCAGGGGGATGAATACACTTTTTGCCGTTTCACAGAGAATATCCGTAAACAGCTTACGCCCATCGGAGGAAGCCGTAATATCGTAAAACACCAACTCGTCCGCGCCATTATCGCTGTAGAATTTGGCAAGGGACACCGGAGAAGATACGTCCTGAAGCCCTTCGAAATTTACACCCTTAACCACTCTGCCGTTTTTTACATCCAGACAGGGAATAATTCTCTTGGTAATCATTTTGCCACCTCGATTGCTTCTTTCAGGTTGATGTCACCGGTGTAGTAGGCCTTGCCGATAATGGCGCCGTGAATATCCATTTCCGCTAAACGCTTTACATCCTCCATAGATGAAACACCACCGGAAGCAATAAGCTGTATATCAAATGTTTGAGAAAGTTCCCGATATAAATCGTGGTTCGCCCCCTGCATGGCTCCGTCCTTGGAAATATCCGTGCAGATCATAGTTTTTACGCCGATATTCTGCATTTTTTGAAAAAAATCCAAAGCTTTTTCTTGCGTTTTTTCCGTCCAACCCTTGATGGCTACAAACCCATCCCGGATATCGATGCCTACGGCAATAGTATCACCATATTTTTCAACGGCTTCCTCCACAAAACCGGGCTCGGTCACCGCGATCGTCCCCAATATCACCCGGTCAATACCGGCATTTAGATAACGGTCAATCACTTCCATACTGCGGATACCGCCGCCAATCTCGCAAAAGAGACCGGTGGATTTTTTAATGGCACATACCGTATCAAAATTCGGGGTCTCTCCGCTTTTCGCTCCTTGAAGATCCACAAGATGGATGTGTGTGGCGCCTTGACGGCAAAAGTCCTTTGCCACCTTTGAAGGACAGTCATTATAGACCGTCATTTGGGAATAGTCGCCTTTATATAGTCGAACGGCCTTCCCCTCGTATAAATCAATAGCAGGATAGATTAACATTGCATATTCTCCTTTAAACCGGTGAACGCCTTTAGAATCTTCAGTCCAACTGTACCGCTTTTTTCCGGATGGAACTGGCAGCCATATACGTTCTTGTTCTCGACCGCCGCAGTCAGTTCAGCTCCATATTCCGCAGTAGCCGTAACATAAGTATCGCAATCCGCCGCATAATAAGAGTGGACAAAGTACACACAATCCCCCTCTTCAATATCTGCAAACAACAGACTTTTCTTTTGCATATGCAACGCATTCCAGCCAATGTGGGGAATTTTATAATCCGCCGGTATCACACCTTGAATCGGCTTCACTGTTCCCGGAATCAACCCCAAGCCATTATGCTCGCCGTATTCGTAACTTTTTTCAAACAGCATTTGCATTCCAAGACAAATACCAAGCAGAGGTTTACCAGCCTTCGCCAATTCCTTTAGCACCACATCCAAACCGGTGGCGCACAGTTTCTTTGCCGCATCCTCAAATGCGCCTACACCGGGAAGAATAATCTGATCTGCCGCTTTCAGCACCGCTTCATCCGCAGTCACCACTACCTCTGCGCCAATAGCAGACAGAGAGCATTTCAGAGAAAACAAATTTCCGACGCCGTAATCAACAATAGCAACCATTACAAAACACCCTTTGTAGACGGAATTTCGTCGGCAGCGGCAGAGTCAATGGAAACCGCTTCTCTTAAGCTGTGAGCCACGCATTTAAAAGCGGCTTCGATGATGTGATGGGAATTGGTTCCGGAAAACTGACGGATATGTAAGGTGCATTCGGCATTGCGAATAAAGCCCAGCCAAAATTCCTCTACCAATTCTGTATCAAAGGTACCAACCTTTTCCATAGGAATTCGCATTTCATAACCCAGATATCCTCTGCCGGAAAGGTCAACGGCCGCAAGGATCAGGGTTTCATCCATAGGAATCACCTTATCTCCATAGCGATGGATACCCATTTTACTGCCCAGGGCAATTTTAAAGGCCTGTCCCAAAACAATACCAATATCCTCAACGGTATGGTGGTCATCCACCTGGATATCCCCTCGACAAGTAACCGCCAAGTCAAATCTACCATGCTTGGCAAACAATGTCAGCATATGATTTAAAAAACCGCAGCCGGTTTGAATTTCACTCTTTCCGCTGCCGTCAAGGTTTAGTGTCAGAGAAATTTCAGTTTCCGCAGTTTTGCGGTTGATGTTCGCTGTTCTCATAAAGTTTCCTCCATAATCTGCCTTAATGTGTCAATCAGCACCAGCATTTGCTGACGGCTGCCGACGGTAATGCGGTTGTATTCGTTAAGTCTGGGTTTGTCAAAGTGCCGCACGAGAATGCCCCGAGCCTTTAGTTGCAGATATAATTCTTTGCCATCCAACCTCGGATGCTTGGCAAAAATAAAATTTGCCATAGAATCCGTTGCTGTGAACCCCAAGGCTTTCAGTTGCTGTAGCGTCCAGCTTCTGCAATCAATGATACTTTTGCAGTTGTTCTTAAAATATTCGTCGTCCAACAGAGAACCTACTCCTGCCGCCATAGTCATACGGTTGACATTATAGGGATTGGTGGAATATTTAATCGTATTCAAGTCCTGAATCAGAGTCTTACAGCCGATACCCAGACCCAACCGAGCGCCTGCCATAGAACGGGATTTTGAAAAGGTCTGAGTCACCAGCAGATTATCGTATTTGTGAATCAACGGCACAGCACTTTCCGCGCCAAAGTCCACATAAGCCTCGTCAATAACCACAACACTTTCGGAATTGCTTTTAACAATCGTCTCTATCTGTTCCGGCGATAGAACAAGACCCGTGGGAGCATTGGGATTGGCAATAAAGATGGTTTTGTTTTTTCCTATATAGTCATCGACACAAATACTGAAATCCGCTTTCAAAGGAATCTCCTCATACGGAATTCCGTTCAGCTTGGCAAACACCGGATAAAAACCGTAGGTAATATCCGGAAATATGGCAGGGTGCATCTCATCACAAAAAGCCATAAAAGCAAAATTGAGAATTTCATCCGAACCATTGGTGAACAGAATTTCATCTGCTTCTACTCCGTACCACTTGGCGGCCTCTAGGTTAAGATTTGTGCACTGTGGGTCGGAATACAGTTGTACATTTTCCACTGCTTCCTTTGCCATACTCTGAGCTTTGGGTGAGGGTGGAAAGGGGGATTCATTGGTATTGAGCTTGATGTACTCCATATTTCCGGGCTGTTCACCGGGGGTGTATGGCAGCAAATCTATATACTTGGCCCCAAAAAAACGGCTCACCGTTCATCCTCCTCCGTTCGTATTACGGTACTCTTTGCGTGACCGGTAAGCCCCTCGACCCGAGCAAAATAAGCAACATCCTCTGCTACCTTTTTCAAAGCATCACGGGTATAGTAGGTATACTGTACTTTTTTGATAAAGTTATCCACAGAAAGAGGACTGGAAAATTTAGCGGTGCCACTGGTAGGCAGGGTATGATTCGGCCCTGCGAAATAGTCGCCCAAGGCCTCCGGGCAATTCTTACCCATAAAGATGGATCCTGCATGACGAATGGAGTCGAGGTAATCAAAGGGATTGTCTACACACAGTTCCAGATGCTCCGGCGCAATCTCGTTGGAAATTTCAATGGCCTTTTCAATGCTATCCACCAGAATAATCTTGCCATTGTTATCGATGGATGCGCGAGCGATCTCTGCCCGCTCTAATTGAGGAATCTGCGTTTCAAGCTCGGTCCGGACAGCCAAAGCAAGGGCTTGCGAATCGGTCACCAAAACGGCACTGGCCATTTTATCGTGCTCTGCTTGCGACAACAAATCAGCCGCTGCAAACCGAGGGTCGGTAGTGCCATCCGCAATAATCAAAATCTCACTGGGGCCGGCGATCATATCAATTGCCACCTTGCCAAACACCTGTTTTTTTGCTTCCGCCACAAAAGCATTACCGGGCCCCACAATAGTATCCACCTTAGGTACGCTTTCGGTGCCATAAGCCAAAGCTGCAATGGCTTGAGCGCCGCCCACCTTGCATATCTTATCCACGCCTGCAATTTTCGCAGCCGCCAGAATGGCCGGAGCTACCTTTCCCTCTTTATTGGGAGGTGTCACCATAACCACCTGAGGACAGCCTGCAATTTTGGCAGGAATAGAATCCATCAAAACGGTAGAAGGATAAGCGGCAGTGCCACCGGGAACATACAAGCCAACTCGATCAACGGGGATGATCTTCTGCCCCGTAATGATTCCATTTTCGTCATTAATCAGTAAATTGTTGCGCACCTGACGCTGATGAAATTTGCGAATATTGGCCGCTGCTTTCTCCAAAACCTCCAAAAATTCCGGTTCCACCAAAGAAAGCGCCTCGGCAATTTCCTCCTCAGAAACGAAAAGGGAGGAAATCTTTGCCTTATCAAATTTCTCGCAATATTCGTATAGAGCTTTGTCGCCCTTTTCCTTTACATTTTCAATAATCTCCGTTACAACGCCTTCCACATTCATCTCGGGAACCGCTCGGGCAAAAATGTCGGCATTGGAAACCTCGCCGTACTTTAATATTTTGATCATGATCTACGCCTCCGTTTGCGCGGAAAGTTCCCGCACAAGAATATCGATCTGTTGGTTTTTAAATTTGTAGCTCGCCTTATTGGCGATAAGTCTGGCGCTAATGGGCACTACCGTTTCAATCACCGACAGGTTATTCTCCCGCAAGGTGGTTCCGGTCTCTACGATATCCACAATCACATCAGAAAGCCCCAAAATGGGAGCGATTTCAATAGAGCCGTTCAAGTGAATAATATCGATATCCCGTCCCTTGGCCAAATAATGTTGCATCGCAATATTGGCGAATTTGGTAGCTACTCGCAGAGTGCGCCGCGTATCGTCTCGAAATCCATCCTTGGCAGCCACCGCCATACGACATTTGCCGATATTCAGATCCAAAAGCTCATAAATATCGGGCCCATATTCAAGCAGGATATCCTTTCCGGCAACGCCGATATCTGCCGCGCCCCGTTCCACATAAATGGCCACATCCGAGGGCTTTACCCAGAAATAACGGACACCCCGTTCTTCATTTTCAAAAATTAGTTTTCGGTTGTTTTCGTGAATGGAGGGGCATTCAAAGCCTGCCTTTTCAAACATACCGTATACCTTTTCGCCAAGTCTTCCCTTTGGCAGTGCGACATTAAGCATTGTTTTCAAGGATCTCCACCTCACCGTCTTTAAATTTTAGCAATTGTTTATACTGGATGCCTGCCGGCATCTGCTTTTGCACCATAACACTGCTACCACTTTCTGTCAGTACGCTAACCTGCTTACGGATCGCATTCAAATCCGCACCCTCGTCATACAGCAGAACCATATCCACGTCAAATTCCGGACTTTTCTGTTCAAAACGCTCCAACATATCCATATAGACAGCAAAGCCGATAGCTCCGGCCTTGCGCTTGAGTTTCTGCATTAGCTTATCGTACTGACCGCCGCTGAGAACACTGCAGGGAAGTCCATTAATAAACCCCTTAAATACAATGCCATTATAATAATGGATATCATCCACCACTGAAAAATCAACCCGGAGCATAGCCTTTACATTGCTATCTTCCAAAGCGGCGGTAATGCGCAGCATCTGATCAAGCGGCGTGGTATCCACAACACCGGAAAGTAGTTGTTTCACCTTCGGTAGTACGGCTTTCGGCTCACCACTGGCGGTTGCAAGTTCCTTTAGAACCTCGATGCCCGTTTCCGGCACTCCTGCCTCCAGACAGGTTCTTGCCAGCTCGTGCTGATTCTTTTCCCCGATGAATTTCAGCAGTTCGTCCTTTTTCTCCCTTGGAACTCCCACGCCATCTATTACATCCGACAGCAATCCCAGATGGGAAATATCCAAAATGCTGTCGCCCGAAATGCCGCGTAGGCTTTCGGCCGCTAACATCAGCACCTCGCAGATGCAGTAATCATCAATGTTTCCCAAACATTCCAATCCTACCTGCATAATCTCCTGAAAAGACTGCGAACCCTTCGATGCTCGGTAGACATTCTCATTATAATAAAGTTTCTGCACAGTATCCAATTCATCTTTGCTGTTCTTAACGATGGATAAGGTCACGTCCGGCTTTAAGGCCATCAACTTGCCACCTAGATCCGTAAAGGTAATGACGCTGTCCGAAATAAGGAAATCCTTATTTCGGGCGTATAAGTCATATTCTTCGAACTTACTCATTTTGTACTGGGAATATCCATACCGGTTGTAGAGAGAGCGAAGCTTAAAAACAGTCTTTTCTTGAAAATCCAAAGGCAGCTCCTGCATATTCATTTTATTTCCTCCGTTGCCTTAAGTTTTTCTATTGCAGTTCGATAGCCGCCACTGCCATAGTTCAAGCATTTACTCACGCGGCCAATGGTAGCGGTGCTAATATCTACCTTTTCTGTTATCTGTTGATAACTGCAGCCATCCGAAAGCAAAACGGCAGCATCCAGACGCTGGGCCATATCTTGCACCTCCTTGACGGTGCAAAGATCCTCAAAGTAGGCATAGCATTCCTCAATGCTTTCCAGATTCAAAATCGTTTGAAACAGTCTGTCGATCGACGAAGAACGAACCTTCATACAACACAGCCTCCTTTTAATCACTTTACTATGATATCACTTTCGCGTGCTAAAGTCAAGCGTTATCCCACTATGTTGCAAAATTTCATAAAATCCTATATATTTTTTCCAATAAGGCGATGAATTTTCCCAAATATAACAACAGAAAATAAGATTCACCGTATCTTCTAATACCGGTAATAACCTTAGCCAAAGCATTCAAACTTGAACCAGCCTTAAATGGCTATTTTTAGGCATTTTTGGCTCACCGTCATTCATAGGCGAAAGCCTTATGAACTCCGTTTCGCCAAAATCTACATAAAAAATAGCTCATTTAAGGTCGCAAGAGTTTTGCAAGCAACATTATTTTTCGGTATACGCGGAAAAAACGCAGTGAATCCTTTCGGATTTACGAGGATTTTAATAATGTATAGCGAAAAATATGTCTTCCAAAACCGGATTCAAGTTTGAATGCTTTGGCTAACCAAGCCGTTCTCCTTTGTGGCTTTTCATTTTTCGAGATGCTTTTTTCTTTCAATCATAACGCATACCTCATCGAATAATTTTGCGTATTTCTACACATTTGTTATTTCGGTTGGCAATACAATGATGTGCTTTCGCTTTTTCATAGCATAGTCAAGTGTAATTTTTGTTCCGCTTTTTCGAGTGGTTGGGGCGTTTGATTCGTCGTAGTAAACGATGCAAAAGCGGCTGTTATCGATCATTTCATAATTGCGCTCGACATAAGCAGCTCTGCCCAAGCCAATAATGTGTTCAGGATAATATGTGTCCTCGTAAGATTCCAACAAGTAGTTTGTATATTGCTCGTTTATATCCGGATATTCCGCCCGTACATAGATTCGTTTTATGTGCGGGTATTTTTCTTTTAGTTCGGTTACGAGTTCAAGGCACAGGCTATCAAAGCGGCTCTTGCTCCCAAAAAGAAAGGTATCAACATTTTCATCCACAATTAGCTTTTCGATAAGATCAACAAGTTTTAATTTTAGTTCCTCGGTTTCATTAATCGTTCTATGGCCGAAAAAACAACAAGTTTTATCTTTCATAAATTCATCTCCTGTGTGCGATATATCGCAATTATAGCACAGAAATTTCAACTTTGCGATATGTCCCACACGATATATCGAATATTTTTATAGAATTATAGCAACGATATATCGTAGAGGTGACTAACTATTAAAAGTCAAGTGCTTTTTTAAAAAAGTTTAGAAATCAAAAATAGGCACACTTAAACAAGCCCTATGTTTCAAGGACTTTAAAAATAATAGTTAGAAATTATCTTATAGCATCAGGATCATAAACA
>JAZNIW010000038.1:0-14954 GCA_045577695.1 Acutalibacteraceae bacterium | reverse complement strand
TGTCGTTAGGCTTTCTTCGTTTTTGCATATTAGCTTTACGAGTTGATCGACTCTCGAACCGCGCTTTATGTACCTTTCGTGCGGACTGATGTTACCGTAGTATAAATCTTCAAGTGTTGTCATGTGCGTTGCACCTCCTTTTTGCAACACAAACACATACCACAACACTTTCCACAAGTCCAGCGATTTTCGATATAAAATTCAAAAAAGCACCGCATTTCTGCGACGCTTCGATTTGTTTGATATTAAATAATACAAAAGGCAGCATAGCCATCATAGACTATGCTGCCTTTCTTGTTATCCTATTCGGTTTTCGTTTTCTCCGTTAAGGACATCGCGCTTTGCCAAGGTTGTTTTTTTGTTTTTTATTGACACATTTGGTAAAAGAATGTATCATAGAAGAGGCTTAAGAAAAAACTCAATGAGAATAAGGAGGCTTTTTTCAAAGATGAAATTTTCCGTAAATCATCCCATTTTGTTTGTGCTGGTGGGCATCATTTTGCTGGTGGTACTGGCGCAATCTGTTTATTTTTTCGTGCGGGCATGGCGCCGCGCCAAAGAGAAAGGAATGGATATGTCGATTTTGAAAAAAACGGTATCCTCTTCGGCCATTTTTACCATTGCCCCCGCCGTGGCTGTTTTAGTGGGCGTGGTGGTTCTTTCCAAAAGTTTGGGCATTGCCTTGCCGTGGCTGCGTCTTTCGGTTATCGGCTCACTGACCTATGAAACGGTAGCGGCTGAAAACACCTTGCGGGAATTGAAACTGAATGCCGCCACCACCGTCACCGATGCGGCTGATTTTGTCACGATTGCCACGGTAATGACCTTTGGTATTATCATTGGCTTGGTTTTGGTGCCAATGGTGGCCAAGAAAATTCAGGGCGGCTTAAAACAACTTGAAAAGCGGGATAAAAAGTGGAGCGAAATTTTTAATAATGCTATGTTTCTCGGTATGATTTCGGCATTTTTGGGGTATGTGTTCTGTGATGTTACCAATGTTTTTCGGGGTGATACCAGCGGGATTACTCCGGTGCTGGTGATGTTGGCTTCAGCCGTGGCAATGGCCCTTTGCGGTCTGCTTTCGAAAACGCTACGTCAACGGTGGATCACCGATTATGCCCTGCCGATTAGTTTGCTTTCGGGGATGGCTTTGGCCATTCCGATTACGTCATGGCTTGGTTAGAAAGGGAGAGAAGAGATGAAACGAAAACTTAGTTATTTGGAAAGCGTGCATCGTGACGGTCGCATTTGGGGCTTGATTGTTGCGGCCCTTATCCTAGCCTTCCCCGTAGCGGTTGGCTTGATTTTCGGTTCCGCTCCGAAATTTGAACCGATGTTTAAAGCGCTGTTAGCTACCCTGCCAATGTATTGGGCCGTAGGAATTATTGAGGTCATCACCTACGTTCCGATGTTGGGAGCCGGTGGCGCCTATCTTTCGTTTGTCACCGGAAATATTTCCAATTTAAAACTCCCTTGTGCGATCGATGCGATGGAACGTGCCGAGGTAAAGGCCAATTCGGAAGAGGGGGAGATTATTTCCACCATTTCGATTGCCGTTTCCAGTATTGTTACCACCTTAATCATCATTGTGGGCGTGATTCTCATCATTCCGTTGACTCCCGTGTTGGAGGCACCGGCCTTGCAGGCTTCGTTTGAGCAAATGCTTCCTGCTTTGTTTGGCGGTTTGGCGGTGGTTTTCGTTTCTAAAAATTTGAGATTGGCCATTGCACCGATGGTACTGATGTTAGTGCTTTTTATTACGGTTCCGGCCCTGAATGCCGGTACGGTAGGAATTATGGTACCGGTTGGAGTTCTTTTTACCTTGCTGGTTGCCCGTGTCATGTACAAAAAAGGGTGGCTGTAAAAAATGGATATGGTGATCATTCTTTTGGTGGTGTCGGTGATTTTATTTTTGGCCGTTTTACTGGTGCGCACGTTGCTTTTTCGCCCGCAGAAAGGGGTGGAACCAACTGCAAATCCGGTAACCTTCGACCGAAAAAAAGCAGTGGAATCGTTGCAGGCTTTGGTTCGTTGCAAAACGGTTTCCTACTATCATCGGGAGGAGGAAGATGAAGCGGAGTTTCAAAAATTGCTGGCGCTTCTACCCAACCTATATCCAAATGTTTTTGCTCAGTGTACGCTTTTAAAATCGGATGAGCGCTCTTTGTTGCTGAAATGGGAGGGAGCTTTTCACAATGCCCCCAGTGTAATGATGGCGCATTATGATGTGGTGCCGGCCCAAGAGGATGGCTGGGAGAAGCCGCCTTTTGGTGCCGTGCTGGAAGATGGGGTATTGTGGGGACGAGGAACCTTGGATACCAAGGTGACTTTGAACGCTGCCCTTTCGGCTGCCGACCGCTTAATAGCCGAAGGATTTTTGCCGCAACAGGATGTTTATTTCGCCTTTTCGGGCGAAGAGGAAATCAATGGGCTTGGTGCGGCATATATTGTTGATTATTTTGAACAACACCAGATTACACCCGCTTTAGTATTGGACGAGGGTGGTGCGGTTGTGACGGATGTCTTTCCCGGTGTGCGGGAACCGGCGGCTATGATAGGCATTGCCGAAAAAGGGATGCTGGACCTTCAGTACCGAACCTATTCTTCCGGCGGACACGCGTCGGCTCCAAAACCCCGCACCTGCATTGGCTCACTGGCAAAGGCCTGCATACGGGTGGAAAAAACCCCCTTCCCGGCCCATTTGACCTTGCCGGTACGGTATATGTTCGACACTTTGGGACGTCATTCAACCTTCTTGTATCGTTTGATTTTTGCCAATTTATGGTGCTTTTCAGGGTTGTTAGACCTTATTTGTAAAAAGAGCGGCGGGGAAATAAACGCCCTTATGCGCACGACGGTTGCTTTCACCCGTATGTGGGGAAGCCGCACCAACAACGTCATTCCCCCCGAAGCCGGTATGATTTCCAATATTCGACTTAATCCAATGGATAGCACCGAGCGTGCTTTGAAACGGTTGGAACGAATTATTGGTGATCCTTCGGTTGAAATTACCAAAATTTCCGGTAGTGAGCCTAGTCGGATTTCGGCGGTGGACCAAGCTTATGAAAAGGTGGCTGCGGCTGCTACGTCCACCTGGGCCGGGTGCATTCCCACTCCTTATTTGATGTTTCAATGCTCAGATAGCCGTCATTACGGTCGCATTTCTGACCACGTTTATCGCTTTTCGGCGATGGATTTAACCGCCGAGGAGCGGGCCGGCATTCATGGCAACAACGAACGCATTCGCGTGGAAACGATAGAGAAATCGGTAGAGTTTTATTTGCGGTTACTAAAAAGTTGTTAAAAACAGGAAAGACCCTCCTTTTGTCGAAAGAAAAAGGAGGGTCTTTGGTCTCACATCAAGCCGACAAAGGGGCGAAGACTTTTTGCAAAAATCGGTGAATTGTACTTGCATTGTTCATAAAATATAGGTATAATAAAAATGTATAATTATCCATACAGAGCTTTCCAAAAAGGGGGCGATTCGGATGTCAACCGAAAATCGGTTTTTGTTGATTGTCAATCCCGCTTCGGGCCGAATGACGCTTCGCCAAAAGTTGTGGCACGTACTGGATCGTCTCAGTGCCGCCCGTATGATTCCAACCGTTCGCTTCACCCAAAAAAAAGGTGATGCAAAACGATTTGCCAAGGAGTGTCCAAAGGAATTCAAAACGGTTGTTTGCGCCGGTGGAGACGGCACCTTAAACGAGGTTGTTTGCGGTTTAATGGAAAACCCTCATCACCACGTGCTGGGATATTTACCGACCGGCACCACCAATGATTTGGCCACTAGTTTGGGACTCTCTAAAGATATTTACACCGCCTGTGAGGATATCATTACGGGGATGACTCGTTGGTTGGATATCGGTTCCTTTGCAGGAGATTATTTTCACTATATCGCATCCTTTGGTGCTTTTACCGAGGCTTCTTATAATACCAAGCAGGAAAATAAAAATTTGCTGGGGCACCTAGCCTATGTGTTGGAGGGAGTGATGAGTCTCGGTAATCTTCGCCCCTACCATGTGGCCTTTACTTTTCACGGGCAAACGGTGGAGGATGATTTTATTTTCGCTTCCGTTTCCAATACCATTTCTATGGGCGGTGTGTGGAAGTTTAAAGAAGATATGGTGCGATTGGATGATGGAAAATTAGAATTGTTGTTGGTGCGTGCGCCAACCTCTTTCCCTCATTTTCAAAAAATTGTCAGTGCGGTGGTACAACAAGATTTTTCAAGTGACGATGTGCAGCTCCACCAAATCGACCGTCTGACCGTTTCCACAAAAGAAGAAATTTACTGGACTCTTGACGGGGAATGTCACGAGGGGAAGTCTCACTTGGAGATTCAAGCCGTGCCCGCCGCCATCGAGTGGATTGTTCCGGTTGCGACCTTCCCGAATTTGTCTTAAATCGTCATATTTCGGTGTCTGTTATCGGATAAATCCTTTACGTTTTGTGCATACTAAAATGATAATGCCGGTAGAAAAAAATTGTTTTCATTTTTTCGGCGCAGTTTAGAGGAGGAAAAACATATGTTTACCCGTGATATTGGGATTGACCTTGGTACGGCGAACACCTTGGTTTGTATTAAAGGAAAGGGCATTGTAATGCGTGAGCCTTCGGTAGTGGCGTATGAGGCTCGCAATGATATTGTCCGTGCTGTTGGAACCGAGGCCAAAGAAATGATTGGCCGCACCCCCGGTTCGATCATTGCGGTGCGTCCGTTGAAAGACGGTGTAATTGCCGATTTTGACGTCACTGCCGCTATGTTGAAAAAATTCATCAAGCAATCTCTTCACGGGTCGATTTTCACCCGCGTACGTGTGATGATTTGTGTGCCGGCCGGGGTAACCGAGGTAGAGAGTCGCGCCGTGCATGATGCTGCCATTCAAGCCGGCGTCAGTGCTGCCAACATTCGCTTGATTCAAGAACCGAAAGCGGCGGCGGTTGGGGCCGGTCTTCCGGTGGATGACTCGACCGGTTGTATGGTCGTCGATATCGGCGGCGGCACCAGCGAGGTGGCCGTGTTATCCTTGGGGGATATTGTAACAGCGCAGTCGGTTCGTGTGGCGGGGGACAAGTTGGATGAAGCCATTATCAACTATATCCGCAAAATGCACAATATGCTTATTGGGGAACGCACAGCCGAACAAATTAAAATTCAAATTGGCTCGGCCAAGCCGTATGAGGAAGAAGAAAGTATGGAAATCAAGGGGCGAAACTTGGTCGACGGACTGCCCAAAAGTGTAATCATCACGGCGGCCGAGGTGCGGGAAGCTATGGCCGATACTGTTTCTCAAATTATTGATGCCGTTCGTCTTACGTTAGAAAAAACCCCGCCGGAACTTTCGGCCGATATCATTGACCGCGGAATCACCTTAACCGGCGGCGGTGCCCTGCTTCGCGGATTGGATTCCTTGATGTCAGAGGAAACCGGCATACCGGTTTTTGTGGCGGAAAACCCGTTGGATTGCGTGGTTATCGGTACTGCTAAGGAATTGGAACGCATTGATTTCACCGAAGATTCGTTCCGCCGTTTAAAAAAATATCACTAAACAAAAGAATGGCATGACAAGGTTTTGCGCGTTTTACGAAATGCAATCCGGTTATGCCTTGTGGGGAGGAAAATGGATTGCGTTTTTTCTTTCGCAGTAAAAAATTTAAAATAATGCTCAGCACCCTCGCCATTTTTGTAGTCTTGTTTTTGGCGGCGTGGATGGTGGGGAGTTCCTTTTCCCCCCAAAACAGCGTGGTTGGGGCGGTGACGGCTTCGGTTTCCGAAATAGTCACCCGTTGTCGTAACTGGTGTTCTGATTTTTTTGGGCGCTTTGAAAAGAACGGTCAGGTGATGTTGGAAAATGCTTCACTTCGTGCCAAGGTCGACCAACTGACTTCGGATTTAATGGGATACGAAGAGGCGAAACAAGAGAACGAGATGTACGAAAAATATTACGGCATTAAGGAGCAACACCGCGACTATACTATGGAACCGGCTATGTTAATTTCTCGCAATCAAGAGGACCCTTACGGTTCTTTTGTCATCAATAAGGGAAGTTTGCAGGGCATTTCCTTGCATGACCCGGTGATAACCGAAGCTGGTTTGGTTGGCTACATATCCGAAGTCAACCCCTCTTTTTCCAAGGTTACCACTATTTTAGACGGCACCATTCATTGCGGCGGAATGGACCGTCGTACGCGCGATTCCGGCGTGATTACGGGAGAAGTTTCCTTGGCCGAACAAGGAAAAACTCGTATGAATCACTTATTGCGCAGTTCGGGTGTGGCAACCGGTGACTATATTGTTACTTCGGGCGGTGGCGTTTTTCCGGAAGGGCTGATTATCGGGCAAGTAGATAGTGTTCATAACGAAAGTTACAATACTGCTTTGTACGCTGTGATAACGCCGACAGTGGATTTTTCGGAATTGCGCGATATGATGGTCATTACCTATTTTTCAGGACAGGGAAGCGCTGCGGGTGACGACCGATGATTCAATATACCGAAAAATATCATTCTCACCTTTATTATTCGTTCGGCTTTTTTTGCTTTGCCTTGTTTGTTTTGCAACGCATACCGGAGTTTAGTTTACGGGTGGGTACCGCCACTCCGCTTTTATTGTTGCCGGCCGTAATGGTAACGGCCTGCTTCTTGCGGGAATGGACCGGCTTTTGGGCCGGCCTCCTTTGCGGCATTGCGCTGGATACGGTGATTAACGGGTCTGCTTGTTTTCATACCTTTGGATTGGCCGTGTTTGGTTTATGCTTTGGGTTGATGTTTCGCTTTTTCTTCAACCGAAATATCAAATCGGTTATTTTGTTGGGCGGCATTGGTTCCTTCGTATTCTTTTTGGTGCGTTGGTTTTTTCTTACCCTACTCTCCAAGGACTTCTCGGCCGGTGCATTGTTACTTAGGTATGACCTTCCGTCGGCGTTTTATACTGCATTGTTTGTGATACCGTTTTTTTACTATATGCGGCATCTTTGTCGAAAATATGTAATTGTACAATAGAGAAAATTGAAAAAAGGGGGTGAAATGTTGGCCGGAAAAGAACATGAACAACGATTAAAAGCAAAAAAACGGGATAAACGACGTATGATTATGATGACGGTTGCCCTGTTGCTTTGTATGCTATTGTTTTTTGGGCGTGGGTTTTATTTGCAGGTGATTGATGCGAATCGCTATGTGGCACAGGCGGCCGGCATTTCAACCATTACTTCCCCGATTCCCGCCGCACGGGGAGAGATTTTAGATTATTACGGGCGCCCCATCGCTACCAATCGCGAGGGGTATAATCTGGTTTTTAATTATGCAAATATTCAAAAAAGAAATATCAACGATGTCATTAAAAATTTGATGGCGATTTTGGGAACTCACGAGTGGGAGGACAACCTTCCGTTAAAGCAAACAGCCCCGTATTCCTTTGACAAGGATTCTAAATCCGAGATATCCCGTATGCTGGATTTGTTGGAGTTGGCGCATTACGCCTCGGCCGAAAACTGTTTTGATGCCTTGGTCAAGCGTTATTCGCTGGAAGAGCGCGATAAAAAAGAGCAACGCCGCATTATGGGAGTGCGCTATACTATGGAGCGGGCCGGTTTTTCGGTATCGGCTCCCTTCACCTTTGCGGAGGATGTCAGTAGTGATATTATGATCGAAATTTCCGAAAAGGAATACTATGCCCAAAATGGTGTTTCGATTGAAATCGCCTCTTTTCGAGAGTACGATAACGCCTCGGTTGCGCCACACATTATCGGAACGGTTGGCCCCATTTATGCAGAAGATTGGGAGAAGCTGAAAGAAAAAGGCTACTCCTACAACGACAAAGTGGGAAAAAGCGGCATCGAGTTGGCCTGCGAGGAGGATTTGCGCGGCACCGACGGAATCATTACTTACCAAATCGATTCCAAAGGAAAAATACTTTCTTCTAAGGTGACCAAAGAGCCGATTGCCGGTTGCACCGTTCGGCTGACGATAGATAAAAACATACAAATTTCGGCTCAAAGAGCTTTGCGAGATACCATTAAACAACTCAACTCGGATGGCATTCGGGCCCATGCCGGTGCGGCGGTGGCTATGAATGTCAAAACCGGTGGGGTTTTGGCTTCGGTGAACTTTCCCACCTATACTTATGCCCAGTTGAAAACTGATTATGAGTCGATTCAAAAGAATCCCCACTCACCGATGTTTGACCGTGCTTTTAACGGAGCGTATCCGCCCGGTTCGACCTTTAAACCTGCAGTGGCCTGTGCCGCCTTGCAAGAGAATGTCATTACCGAAAGCGAAACCATCACCTGTACGGGCACCTACCGTTATTTTAAAGATTATCAGCCTCACTGTATGCACGTGCACGGAGGTATTTCCCTAAACCGTGCTTTGGCAAAATCCTGCAATTATTACTTTTTTGAAACCGGCCGTCGGCTGGGGATCACGAAAATGAATGAATATTGCAAGGGCTTGGGATTAGGGGTGAAAACCGGCGTTGAAATTACCGAAAACAAGGGAATTTTAGCCGGCCCCGATAGTCGTGCCGAATGGTACGAAGGCTATACCATTGCTGCGGCGATTGGCCAGTCGGACAATGCCTTTACCCCCTTACAGTTGGCCACCTACACTTCAACCATTGCCAACAATGGTGTGCGGTATAAAACCACCTTGATTGATAAAGTGCTTTCTTATAACCAGGGAACGGTTGTACGGCAAAACAAGGCGACGGTGGTCGATAAGGTAAAGTTAGATGAAGAAGTGGTAGACAACGTAAAGAAGGGTATGCTTTCGGTAACTGAGGATGGTACCGGTAGCCGTGTTTTTAAGGATTATCCCATTACGGTGGGCGGTAAAACGGGTACGGCACAAACCGCAAGCGGAGCCGACCATACGGTATTTATTGCCTTTGCACCCTTTGATGATCCGGAAATTGCCGTTGCCGTTGTGATTGAGCACGGTAAATTTGGCAGCTATAGCGGCAGCTTGTTAAAAGCGATTTTCAATGCCTATTTCTTTACCGAACTAAAAAACCAAACCGATTCGCCGGCATACGAGCTGTTGCCGTAGACGGCATAGGAGGAAATAAAAATGAAGTTTCAAAAAATAATTTGTTTGGCATTAGCGGTCACTTTAATCGCGGGGCTTTGCGGCTGCCAACCGAAAGAGGAAAAAGAACCGCTTTCTTCGGTTTCCTCAATGTCGCACAGTATAAATATCTTGGCGCGCGCCGAGCAGGGGGAAATCCCCGAATTGCCGTTTGCTTTGGGTACATCGGTCGCGACGGTAAAAGATACCTTTATGGATTACGTTCCAAAGGGTAGTGAGATTTATGAGCTTGGCGTTTCCGAAGGGGAAAAAACCGTTTGGTTGCAAGGCGGCAGCACCATTTTTTGTTACGAAAAAGAAAAAGAATCTTTGGGCATTTCGGTTTTGGTAGCGCAAGAATACGCCTTCGACCTTTCGATGGGAGGCGTTTATGCAATCGATGATGTCATTGCAGCGGTGGGGACGGAGGACTTTACCCGTGCTACGGCTACGTATCAAGATGCGTTTTTCCTGCCCGTCATTCCGGAGGGAAGTGAATGTTTGACCTATACGGCCGGCCGCTATCAACTGAAATTTATTTTCATTGATGGATATGCCGCCGCTACGGTATTGATTGACCCTGAGAACTGGCAAGGATAGAAGAAAGAAAAGGCCCCCGCCATCCATCGTAAATACGATGGATGGCGGGGGAATGTATAGGTGAAATATTATTATGAGATTTGTTTTACAACATCATTTAATGTTCTTGTTTTTGAGTTGGTTGAGTTTTTAAAGAATCCAACCCATTATGAGGCACTCAAACCCAAAGTGTCTATTTTTATATAAAACAAAATTGGGAGAACACTTCTGTTCATTATTCATCAGCGTAAGCGACTTACATATTCAATATTCATTACGAAAATCCGCTTAATGAATGATGAATATTGAATAATGAAAAATGAATAATACAAAACGAAAATCTTGCCGACAGTAATCGACAGGATTTTCGTTTTGGAAAGGGTGCACAAATTCGATGCCCTTTTATTTTTTGACCTATATGTTCGAACCCCTACATAATTTGGAGAAAGTGTTTTATAGCAGGGATAACAGTTTTGTATCTAATCAATATATTGGAATTTATCGATTTGAAATTCGGCTCTTAATATTTTTAAAAGACTTAAAGGAAACTAAGAAAGTTACAATTGCCATAAGAAAATATAATTGCAGAGCAATAGGCAGGCATGCAGCATTAACCGCTTTATATAGATGGAATCGTGTTTCTAAATCGCTTTTATCCAAAAATCCAGCAATAAACATAGAACAAAACAGCGATATGGGTGTAATTGCGGTTAGCAAATAATCAAAAGTTCTATGGGAGGTAGAGAAAAAGCCTATAGTCAAAGAAAAAAGCAAAAGCAAAGCACCGAAACTTCTTCACTATTCACTATTACTTATTACTTGCCAAAATCGGCTTCTCAGAGAATAGTGAAAAGTGAAGAGTGAAGAGGTAAAAAGTAAAATCGACAAACCTCTGTCGAGATTTGTCGATTTTGGAGCGGGCGAGGGGAATCGAACCCCCGTGTTCAGCTTGGGAAGCTGACATTCTGCCATTGAACTACGCCCGCATAATTTTTTGGTACTATATCAGTATATCACGTTTTGAAAGAATTTTCAAGAAAAAAATATGTGTTGTGCGATTTGAATAAAAGTTATACACTTTTTGGTTAAAATTTGAAAAAAATTTCAAAAAACACTTGACAAATAGCGGGACACTTGCTATAATGAAATCAGAAAAAAGAGAAATAAAGATGACGAGATGATAAGAAAGGGGCTGATTCCAGTGAACAGTGAACCATGGAATGCGGCCGTTCTGTCGAAGTAGGGTGACCAACAGGGTTTGCGACAGAACGTAACGAACCCAAAATAAGGAGTGTTTATCAAAAAGATGCTAACCGGTTTAACCTTTTCTTATGTACACCTTTTGCTACCGCAGAAAGAAATTTAAAGAAGGGTGAGTCCAATGTACTAAGATCCGGTATTTCGTCGAAATTTCCTACGAGGAAGACGATTAAATTCTTTTCGATAAAAAATAAAACGGAATATTATAACGACACCCCGTCCATTATGGACGGGGTTGTTTTTTGTGGGAAGAGTTTTGGTGCTTATACGCCGAACAGAAAACGGCAAAAATCCTCCGCTTTTTCTTTGCTTTGTTCCCACAAGGGGTAGATTTCACCGGTTTTGGTATGATACATCACGGCTGACCCATAGAAGCTGTAAAACAAAAGGGTGATAGAGCAACCCAGCAGCACAAGGGTGACGGCGAAGGAGCGGAAAAAGCAACTTCGACGTCGTGCCGATGTATGAGATTTTGTTTTCATAGCGATTTATTCCTTTAACAAAGATAAAGTGCTGGCCAGGGCATTGGCTGCTAGTTCGGCCGCGTATTTGGCTTCCGATAAGGTATTGGCTTCGGTGCCGCATTCCAGCAATAGAGAACCGGTGGTTAAATGTTGGTTGTAGCGTCGCTCGGCGAAGTAGATGGGACGGGCCAAATGCGGATACATTACCTCTAAGGTTTGCTGGAACCGAATCGCCAAACGAAAGTTTTCGCGCCAGTTGGAAAATCCGGTAACGCTTTTCCCTTGACAACCCGCCACCAACATTACCTGAGCCGCTTTTTTGCCCTTAATTTCGGTGACTAAGGCCGATTTGGTACCCTTGCTATCGGTAATAGAGTCGCGGTGCAAATCCACAACCACCCGTATGGTAGGATATTTTTTCAAATACTTTTGTATGGTATCGGCGGCGCGACCGTAACTGCCGGAATATTCGGGATAGTCGTGTATCTCGGTGGCGTGTATCACACCAATTCCTTTGGCTGAGAGGGTATCGGCAAAAACCTTGCCCACAGCTACCATATTTTCGCTTTGTTTGGTTGTGCGGGTTTTGTCGGTGGCGGTATAATAGTTGCGTGATTCTTTCATAAAACATTCGGTGGTGTGGGTGTGCACAATCAACACCTGTGGTTTTGTGGTCTCAGAAAGGCGCAATTTTGGGCCGGTTAAGAGCTCTTTTTTTAAATTGATTGAGAGTTTTGTATTGTTTTTTACCGAAATCTTTTGAAAGATCAAATTGCCGCTGCTGGGCAAAATAGTGCGGGTTTGAATGCGTCCCTTGGCCGTTTTGTCGGCAGTTGCCACGATTGCGGAAGAAACGGAACTGCTAACCTTTGGCGCGGGGGAATTGACTGAGGAAGAAACGGCGGCGGACGAGGTGACTGAGGAGTTTGGTGCCATATTGGATAGAGGGGAGGAAACCGAAACCGAAGGTAGGGCAGGCATGGCAAAGCCGACGACAAATCCCAGACAATACAACGATGCGGCGGACAGCAACAGAAATGAAAACCAAAAAAATGCTCGTCGCCCGAATCTCATTTTCTCTCACACCCCTTTTTCTTTTTAGTCTATGAAAAAGGGGAGAAAATTATGCTAACATTTCGGTGATAAAAGCGGCCTCTAAATCGGGATGCAAGGCTTGATTGATGGCGGCGGCCAACAGTCCTGCGGCGCGGTCAATCAGTAGGTCAATTTCACGGGGGGTTACGATCATTTGACGTCCCTCGGGTTCGGCCAGCCGGCCTTTTCCGTTGGTCAAATCGGCCACTAAGGTGGCACCGTCTACCACGGTGGGAACCCCAATGGCGACCACCGGAACCCCAAGGGTATGGAAACTGATTTCGCGGCGGGCATTTCCAACGCCGGCTCCCGGTTCGATGCCGGCGTTGGACATTTGTACGGTACAACCCAACCGTTTTAGGTAACAGGAGGCCAAGGCATCGATAACAATAATGGCGGCGGGTTTGATTTTTTTCACCACTGCCTGCACAAAATCGGCCACTTCGATGCCGGTTTGACCCAAAACACCGGGTGCCAATACCGCCACGCTTCGCACCTCGTTCAGACCGGCAACACGAGCAATTTCGCGACCGATTTGCCGCGTGGCCAAAATACGTTCGGCTGTTTTCGGGCCTAGGGCATCGGGGGTGATATCGCGGTTACCCAATCCCACTACAAGTACACTTCCTGTTTTGGGCAATAGAGAAAAAAGGCCTTTGGCAACAGCGTCAATCGCTTCTTGACTTTTTGGGTGGTCGGAAAAGGAGGGAACCTCGACGGTGAAATATTCTCCTACCGGCTTTTGCAGGGCTTTGGCACCGGTTTCGTTTGTAATTTGAATCTTGGTGATTTTCACGGTGTTTTCGAGCCTTTCGGTGCAGGTGACACCATCGGGTAAATCGGTAAAATTTTCGGTTTGTTCTAAGGCTAAGTCGGTTCGTTTTTGCATCCGATTTTCTCCTTTTTTCGAAATAGTTTCTGCCGGTAAGAAGAGGTTTTTTTTGGGGTTTGGTATGAGGATTGAAAAAGGTGGAAAGGATAGGTTCTAATGTTAGTATCGGCCGATTTTTCGTGATTATACTGCAAAAAAGACAACCGTGTGTCGGGACAAAAATTGTGTAAAATCCTACAAAATTGCCCTTTCTTTATTTTTTCAAAAAAAACACTTGCAAATGGAATAAAATAGTGGTATTATAATTTTACGTCGAATTTGATTAAGGAGGTGTGACTATGCCTAACATTAAGTCCGCCAAAAAGCGCGTTTTGATTAGCGAAGCAAACTATCAACGTAATAAAAGCTACCGTTCTGCTTTAAAAACCGCTTTGAAAAAGGCTGAAGCCGCGTTGGAAGCGAAATCGGCAGATGCTGCTGAAACCGTTAAGGTTGCCGTGAAAAAGTTGGATCAAGCTGAAGCCAAAGGCATTCTGCATCGTAATGCGGTTGCCCGCAAAAAATCTCAATTGGCCAATCGTTTGAACAAAGCCTAAGCAACAAGGAAAAACTCCCCTTTTTTTGATGGGGATCCATCGGATATACGCGTGCAGTCGAAATATCGGCTGCATTGCGGTGATTCGATTCTTTTTTGGAAAAAGCGGGCGCATTTGACCGTTTGGAAAATAAATAGATATGCGGATATGGCGGAATTGGCAGACGCGCTAGATTCAGGTTCTAGTCGGGGCAACTCGGTGCAGGTTCAAGTCCTGTTATCCGCACCAAGTCCTGAAAGTCTTGATAATTAACGGTTTTTGTTGATTATCAAGGCTTTTTTATTATACTCAAAAACCTCTTACTTTTTGCCTTTTCTAACACTTTTTCTAACACATTTAGAAAGTAAAAGTATTTGTCATTGAATGCATAATATTTGATTTTCTTTCAATATCCAAATGTGAATAGATGTCTGCCGTTGTTTGTATATTAGAATGACCGAGCCATTCCTGAATATCTTTCAAAGTAAATCCTTTTGAAATTAACAAACTCGCACAACTATGACGCAAATCGTGAAAACGGATAATCGGCAAATTGTATTTAATAAGTATTTTTTTGAAACTTCTTGATATATAATCAGGTTTGTAAGGACTTCCGTTATCCCACTTGAATATATAATCATTTTCTAAATACTCACTACCAAACAAAGCACGATTTTCATTTTCCCTTGATTTTAATGTCAACAATATGTTTTTCACTTCATTATCAACAGGAAAAGAGCGATAACTCGACTTATTCTTGGTACTGTCTTTTTCAATAATTTTTGAAAACCCCACAACTGTATGCTTTATAGTTATAGTGCCTGTTCCAAAATTTATACTATCCCACTTCAACCCTAAAATCTCACTTCTACGCAAACCAAAAACAACCGTAAGATAAATCAAAGGATATAATTGCTCATTCTTTATAACAGAAAACAAACTATTTAATTCATTCATAGTGTAAAAAGATGTTTCAAACTTCTGTATTTTAGGAATTACAATATAATCACTTGGATTTGTAAAAATCAAATCATTTTTTACTGCCTCTTTCAAAGCTTGTTTAATTAAAACCATATGAGATTT